>JAQULO010000019.1 GCA_028718565.1 Syntrophales bacterium
AGAAGGCCAGGGAAGGTGTCTTCAGTCAATGGTCTCTCCGGGCTTGCCCACCCTGGGCCATGGAGCACTATTTTCGGAAAACCGGCCCGAACGAGTTCGCGATCATCCCTGAGATCAGGGAGATGGTTGCCTTCTCCTACCTGAACCTGGTGGAGGATGCCTACGCCTCTCCGGCCGGTTTTACCAATGCCATTGACGTGATCCTGTGCCGGAACGCGCTGATGTACTTTTCCGAGGAGGTGGCGATAGCTGCTGTCGACAAACTGTCAAACTGTCTTGTGCCGGGGGGATGGCTCGTCCTAAGCCCGGTTGAGGCGGCCTTCGTCAAATCTACAAATCTCTCCCCGCATCGGTATCCCGAGGCCATCCTCTACCGGAAGGGCGGGAAGAGCCGGAAAGAAGGCGGGATAAGATCTGATGCGGATATCCCCTCTACCGTCATCGTGTATAATGCCGTGGATGCCCCCGCAGAAAGTGCCTCGAAACGCCGCAGGACGAGCGTTGCTAAAAAGAGGCAGCCGGTCCTCGTTCCAACGCAGGAAAACGATATTTCCTCCACCAGATGCAGTTCCCCTGTGGAGAAGGCGCGCGAGTACTTAGCCCGTGGACTTTACAGCGATGCCATACGCGAGCTTCAGGGGATAGACGCGCATCATCCGGATTACCTGAAGGCCTTGAGTCTTCTCGCCAAGAGCCATGCCAACCAGGGGAGTCTTGAGGAGGCCATCCGTTACTGTGACCTGGCGCTCTCATCGAACAAGCTGGTTGCAGGCATCCATTTCCTCCGGTCCAACGTTCTTCAGGAGCAGGGTGCGCAGGAGGAGGCGAAGGAATTCCTGAAGAAGGCCCTCTACCTCGACCCCGATTTTGTAATGGCCCATTTTGCGATGTTTGTACTGAGCGGAAGTCAAGGCAACGTAAGGGAAGCGGAGCGGCAACGGAAGATTCTTGAGAAGTTGCTGTCCTGTTGCGGGCAGGAGGAGATACTCCCCGATTCGGATGGAATTACCGCCGGTCGATTAGAGAATACACTACGTTCGTTGACGGTGCCGTAGGAGAATAGAGAGCATGAAGAGGGATTGGGAACAACTGCACCGTAGCTTGGAGGATATGAGGATGCGCCTGGAGCCCGGATACGGGATGCCGGAAGCGGAAAAAGATAAAGTATTGCGCTCCAGAGCACGGTTGTTGGGTAGAACACCCGGAGCGGAAAGCGTCGGCGAGCGAATACCGGTCATGGAATTTTCGCTGGCCCGGGAACGATATGCCGCCGAGATACAGTATGTTCGCGAAGTCCATCCCATGCGGTCTTTTTGTCGTCTTCCCTGCACACCGCCGTTCATCGTCGGCATCATCAACATACGCGGACAGATTTTATCAGTGGTGGACATAAAGAGGCTGTTCGGTCTTCCCGAAAAGGGAATCACGAACCTGGACAAGGTTCTGGTGACTCAGTCCGGCACAAATATTTTTGGTATTCTTGTTGATGCAGTGGCCGGCATGCGTGAGGTAGCGATCCGGGATCTTCACCCCCCCCTCTCCACGCTGTCGGGGCTTCAGAAAGAATATATCAGGGGAATAACGAGGGAACGTCTCATTGTTTTGCACATGGAGAACATGCTTTCGGACAAGCGGCTTGTCATCCATGAAGAGGTTTAGAAATCCGTTTTTCGAATCGCAGGAAAGGAACTTGAAACCATGAAGGACTTCAGCATCAGCAAGAAACTGTTCATCGGCGGCCTGGCGGCGGTGGTAATCCCCATACTTGTGATCGGGATATTCTCCAGCTACCGAGCAACCACGACCATTAAGGACCTTGCTCAGGAGAACCTCAAGAGCCTATCGGCCAGTCTGGCCGAAGCGGTCGAGATCGGAATGTTCGATCAGGTCGCCACGGCTAAAAAAGTCTCTTTTTCAACGGCTGTAATAGCCGCTGCGGAGAAGGTCGCTAGAGACGGGGTCGCCGTCGGCAAGGAGGTTGCTGTAGCCCACCGCGAGATAGAGAAGATGCGCGAGGCCGATGATCGTCTCTCCAGCATTCTCTTGGTGGGGAAGGACGGCATCGTCTTCGCCGGGCGCTACAAAGGGCTGGATCTGCACGAAAGAGATTATATCTCCAAAGCGCTTGGGGGCACAGTCACCTTCGGATCTGTTGTGATGTCGAAAGTGTCGGGCCAACCGAATGTGGTGGTTTCTGTCCCTGTTCGCGCTCCTGATGGCAAGGAGGTAACAGGGGCCGTCGTCATTGGATTTGAGATTAAGTACCTAACGGATATCATCGATAAAATCAAGATCGGCAGGGCCGGTTACGCCTACCTTGTGGACGAACACAGTGTTTTTATTACACATCCCATAAAAGAGAACATTCTGAAGGTCAGCATCGCCGAGACGAAGGGGGCTGAGTCCCTGGCCAGCTTGATCTCCAGTAGGCACAATGGAACGGCTGCGGAATATGTCTGGGATGGTGTCCGCAAGGTGGCGGCCGCAGCGCCGATCCCTTCGACGGGATGGTCCGTAGTAACCACGATTCCCTCGGAGGAACTCTTCGCACCCGGCGTAGTAACGAGAAACACCATCATGGTCACGGGCATTCTCTTTATGGTCCTTTCCTCGCTCTTCTTCTACTTTTTCTCGCAAACTCTCGTGCGGCCCCTAGGAAGTATGGTCGAAGCGGCCGGAAAGATCGCAATGGGAAACCTGAATGTCGACATCCGTGAGGATGAGCGACGGGACGAGATCGGGGAACTCGCCAGATATTTTGTCCTTATGGTCCGGTCACTCCGAGAGAAGGCGGATATAGCCGAGCGGTTCGTCTCCAACGATCTCACGGGCCGGGTTATGCCCAGTTCCGCCGAGGACACGCTCGGTAACGCCCTGGCCACCATGGTTGAGAAGCGTCGGCGCCAACTTAAGAAAACCGTCGAGGATGTGAACATCGTTGCATCCTCGTGCAGCGAGATTATGACCTCTATTGCCCAACTTACCTCCAGCGCATCGGAGACCTCAGTGGCCGTCAGTCAGACGACGACAACCGTGGAAGAGGTAAAACAGACGACCGAAGTGAACAGCCGGAAGGCGAAGCAAGTATCCGACTTGGGCCGGAAAGCCGTAGACATCTCGCGAGTCGGCAGCAAGGCGGTGCGGGACGCGATAAGCGGCATGGAGCGCATCCACGAACAGGTCGAGTCCATTGCCGACATGGTTGTCCGGTTGAGCGAGCAGAACCAGGCCATCGGGGAAATCATCACCACGGTGAGCGACCTTGCGGAACAGTTGAACCTGCTGGCCGTGAATGCATCCATTGAGGCGGCAAAGGCGGGCGAGCACGGGCGCGGATTCACCGTCGTCGCCCAGGAGATGCGGAGCCTGGCCGAACAGTCCAAACAGTCGACATCGCAAGTACGGAGCATCCTGTTCGAGGTCCAGAAGGCCATCAGCTCCGCTGTCATGGCGACGGAGCAGGGAAGCCGTGCCGTCGAGGTTGGTGTCAATCTGTCTTCCCAGGCGGGGGAGATCATAGATTCTCTGTCTGTCAGCGTAGATGAGTCCACCAGCGCCGCCATCCAGATCGCCGCGTCGAGCCAGCAGCAGTTGATCGGGATGGACCAGGTCTTCAAGGCCATGGAGAACATCAGGGAGGCGAGCATCCAGATCGCCCTCAGTACTAAGCAGACGGAAGCAGCCGTCAGAGACCTTAACGAGATGGGGCAAAAAAACAAGGAAAGGGTCGACCTCTACAAGATACAGGCTGCGACTTTCTCCTGATCATACATCACAGGGACCGGGTTACAATGAGAGGTGTGAACGTGGGGGGCAGGAGAGACGGGGCTGTTCATCCAAGGGGCGGGCGTGGCAGGGAGCGGGGTTAGAGGCATGGGCAGGGAAGGGGAATTTAACAAGAAGCTTCTCTCAATCTATTGCAACGAGGCACAGGAACACCTCCAGAGCATTTCGGCGGGCCTTCTGGAACTGGAGAAGTATCCGTCGGCGGAACGCTACATCGGGATCATAGAGATGGTATTCAGAGATGCACATAGCCTCAAAGGTGCCTCCCGGGCGGTAAACTTGGGCCGGTTAGAGCGGATATGCCAGTCCGTGGAGACGGTCTTTTCTGCAATGAAGCGACGTGAACTTCTTGCAACTGCCGATCTGTTCGCCATTCTTCACCGCTCTGTCGACGCTATGATCGATATGATCCCTCCGCCCGGCGGGGGGAAAGAACGCCCCGGCATGGACGATCTGTCTGAACAGATCCTTGGGATGCTTACTCAAGTCCTGGAGCACAAGCCGGATCAGAGCGACAGACCACCTCTCCCCCCAGCGGAAGAGGTGATATCCCCCGCCGACACGGCAGAACCGACTCCCTGGAGAAAACAGGTCTCAGCTGACAGCGTGAGGATATCTATTGGCAAAATGGACTCTCTACTCCTCCAGGCTGAAGAGATGAGGGCAGCCAAACTGCTGGCTGATCAGCGAACGAGGGATGTGGTGGAGATTCTGGCCGGTTTTTCCGAGTGGGACAAGAACTGGTTGCACCTCTACCCCACGGTCCGTGATCTCCAGCGCCGACTTGAACAGCGGGATCGCAAGGCCGGGGTGCGTACGGTAACCAATGAGGAGCGAGGCCTTCTTGAATTCTTTGAATGGATGCATGACCGTATGCATCAAGCCAGGGAGAGGTTCGGCGTTCTGAAGGAGGCCATTGCACGGGATCGTCATAATGTCGGTCTTATGACCGACGCCCTCCTGGACGACGTACGGAAGATCATGATGCTTCCCATGTCAACCCTTCTGGAAGAATTCCCGAAACTGGTCCGGGATCTCTCCCGTGAACAGGGAAAGGAGGTGGATATGGTCATTGATGGGGAGGAAATCGAAGTCGACAGGAGGATCCTCGAAGTAATGCGCAACGTCATGATTCACCTCCTTAGAAATGCTGTGGATCACGGTATCGAACCCCCCGGCGAGAGAATCAGAAAAGGCAAGAAAGCGAAGGGGACGATCCGTGTCACCGTGGCGCGCCTCGAAGAAAACCGAGTTGAGGTCGTCGTTGCGGACGATGGTGCTGGATTCGATACCGGGGCCATCTTGGAGGCCGCACGAAAACGTGGAATTGTCGGAACCAGCAACGACATGAGAATGGAGGACCACGATGCCCTGGCATCCCTGATCTATCGATCCGGCGTCTCCACAAGTCCCATTATAACAGATATCTCTGGCAGAGGGTTGGGACTGGCTATCGTAAAGGAGAAGATCGACGAGTTGGGGGGTAATATTGCCCAGGAGACATTGCCGGGGCGCGGCGCCTCCTTCCGGATCATTGTTCCTATGAACTGGACGGCTTTTCGTGGCATCCTTCTTGCCGTTGAGGAACAGAATTTTATTATCCCGACGGCCAATATCGAGCGGGTCGTTCGTCTGAAACGTGAGGAGGTTGAAACCGTGGAGAACAAGAACACGGTTCAGGTTGGCGGCGTTACTCTTCCTCTCTTCGGCCTTGGGGACATCCTTGGCCTTTCAAGGGGGGGGAATATCTCTTCCCATTTGATGATCCTCATCGTATCTGCCCTGGATAACCGGATTGCCTTCAGCGTGGATGGCGTCCTCAGCGAGCAGGAAGTCGTCGTAAAACCGTTTGCCCCCCAGTTATCCCGGGTTCGCAACATCAGCGGTGCAACTATTCTGGGGTCCGGGAAGGTGGTTCCGATTCTAAACGCTCAGGATTTGATACGCTCGGCGATGAAATCGCAATTCGAGCCATTATCGGATTTTCCCCATCCGGATGAGGAGAATAAGGGAAAGAGGATCCTCGTCGTCGAGGATTCCATAACGTCGCGTATGCTCCTGAAAAACATCCTTGAGTCTTCCGGCTACCTGGTAAAGACATCTGTTGATGGAAGCGACGGATACGCCATGCTTCGGCAGGAGCCCTTTGACATCGTTGTCTCCGATGTGGACATGCCGCGGATGAATGGTTTTGACCTGACGGCAAAAATCCGTGGTGACCGTAAACTCTCGGAAATTCCGGTCGTGCTTGTGACGTCGCTGGACTCCCGCGAGGACCGTGAGAGGGGGGTCGACGTCGGAGCCAACGCGTACATCGTAAAGAGCAGTTTCGACCAGAGCAATCTTTTGGAGATCGTGGGGAGATTGATATGACAAGCGGCGTGTCCATGGGGCAATCGGGAAAAAACGTAGGAGTCCTTTCCGGTAAGGACAGGGGAAGATCATGATAGGCGTGCTTGTTGTGGACGATTCACCCGTCATCCGTGAATTCATGGTTCACATCCTCACCGCAGATCCGGGAATCCGGATAGTCGGCACAGCAACCAACGGTGAGGAAGCAGTGGCGTCCGCATACCGCCTGAAACCGGATGTCATAACGATGGATATTCACATGCCGAAGATGGATGGACTGTCGGCTACCCGCCGTATCATGGAAACGCATCCGATCCCCACCGTTATAGTTAGTGGGAGCACAACGGCCCAGGAGTTGGCCAATACCTTCCACGCCCTTGAGGCAGGGGCTGTTGGATTCGTACAGCGTCCCTGTGGATTTGGATCGCCGGAACACGATCAAATGTGCAGGGAATTTGTCAAGATGGTCAGTCTGATGTCCGAAGTAAAAGTGGTCCGGCGCTGGCCCGGAACGGTCTCCACTGTGAGGCGAGGAGGAGATATATCTCCGATCCGGACGGAGACTTGGCAGGAAAAGGCACGTAACATTCAAATGATAGCCATTGGCTGTTCCACTGGCGGTCCACTGACCGTGCAAGCCATCCTCTCCGTGCTGAAAGGCAACCTTCGAACGCCCGTTCTGATTGTACAGCATATGTCCCCCGGCTTCGTTGAAGGATTCGCAGGTTGGCTTTCGTCCACGACCGGATTCCCCGTGTCTGTTGCCATCCATGGAACGCTGTGCAACGCTGCCCATGCTTATGTTGCCGCAGATGATTGCCACCTGGAGATTTCTTCCGAGCGAAGAATCATACTAAGCAAGACCCCGCCGGAAAATGGCGTTCGTCCTTCGGTCGGTCGTCTTTTTAGCTCCGCAGCCGAGGCGTTCGGGGAAAAGGCCGTCGGTGTCATCCTGACAGGAATGGGGAATGACGGTGCGGAAGGGCTGAAGAAAATAAAAGAAAAAGGTGGTGTAACCATCGCACAGGATGAGCAGTCCAGTGTTATTTATGGCATGCCTGGAGCAGCCGTCAACCTCGGGTCCGCCATGTACGTGCTTCCCCCGAAGGACATTGCGGCGCTTCTTAACAGACTGGCCGGTGAATCATGAATGCAAGGCGAGGATCAACCCGGGACGAGGGTTTTATCTTAATCGTTGAAGACAGCACGACGCAAGCCGTTATGCTCGAGGCCCTTCTCTCCGACGAGGGCTACAAGGTCACAGTGGCGAGTGACGGCCTGGAAGCCCTGGAATGTCTGAAGGAAAGAAAGCCACTCCTGGTGATCAGCGATATCGTAATGCCGAACATGGACGGATACGAACTGTGCCGCACGATCAAGACGGACCCGTTGCTGAAGGATATACCGGTCATGCTCCTGACTGCCCTCAAGGAGCCGGTGGAACTGGTCAACGGCCTGAAGAGCGGAGCCGACAACTTTATCAACAAGCCCTACAAGGACGAATTTCTGCTTTCGCAGGTCTCCAGGATACTTGCCAACCGTGAACTGCGCCGGGAAAGGTACTTTGATCTGGGAATAGAGATTCTGTTCGCCGGAGAGAAGCACTACATAACCTCGGACCGGGTCCAGATAGTAGATCTCCTCTTGTCTACCTTCGAAAACGCCGTGTCAAAGAACCAGGCACTTGGTGAAACCATCAATCAGCTTTACCTGGCCGAGGCGGATCTCCGGCGGGCCAACGAATCTCTGGAAGAAAAGGTGCGTGAGCGAACGGAACAGCTCAGCCATCTCAACGACGTTCTCAAAGCGGTGAGAAGTATCAACCGCCTGATCGTTCGCGAAAGAGAGCCGGAGAGGCTGATACAGGAGGCCTGCGACACGATGGTCCAGACCCGGGGCTACGATGAGGCCTGGATCATCCTGGTCGACCCCGAGACCGGAAAGAGAATCACGGCGGCGGCTGAATCTTTGGACAGAAAGGACAGTATCCCCTTAATTTCTCACCTACGGGATGGAATGCTGCCGCCCTGCACCGAACTGGCAAAGCAGCGATCGGGTTCAGTCGTTATCCTGAACGCTCATTCACCCGATTGCTTGGGCTGCCCGTACGATTATCCCGGGAAGACGGGCACGATGTTGACGACCGATATCCGCTACGGAAAGAGGCTCAAGGGTTTTATCTCCCTACATATTTCCTCTTCCACAAAGGTTGATGAGGAGGAGGTGCGCCTAATTCTGGAGGTTGCCGGAGACATCGGGTTTGCAATCCATGACATCAACCTGGAACGGTCCCACAGCAAGACCTTCGAAGACCTCAATAATAGCGAGTCTCTGTACCGCCTTCACTTCGAAAACATCAATGATATCATCTTCTCAGTGGATCAAGACTGCCGGGTTACCAGCATAAGCCCATCGGTAAAGTCCGTTCTGGGGTACTCGCCGGAGGAGATCATCGGAAGAAAGTTCGGCGACCTCCCATTCGTGACGGATCTTTCCACGGACGCCATCTCCTCAACCATGCAGCGCGTTTTCGCGGGTGCGCATTCTTCCCACCCATCGGTCTTCGAGCTTGTTGCCCGTGACGGAACCAGCCGATTCCTAGACATCCTGAGCTCTCCGATCATTACAGATACGGAGGTAACTGCCGTCCTATCCGTAGGGCGCGACATTACGGAGAGAAAAGTGGCGGAAGGCTGGTTGCTTAAGCAACGTACAATGACCGAGTGTATTATGCAGACGACCCCATCGGGTGTCATGATGGTCGACAAGGAGGGCCGGATCACCTTAATCAACACAGGCGGATGCGATATCCTAGGTGTTCCCAGGGATGTTCTTGATGGTCACAACAATCTGATGTGGAAGCTTGAAATGACAGATCACGACGGGAACAAGATTTCGAAGGAGAGGGTTCCCTCCAGCCTTATCTTCAAAACGGGGCACCCGATCCACGGATTTGATGCCGCCATCCAGACGCCCGCCGGCAAGCGCCTGTTTCTTACCATCAACGGAGCACCCCTGTTGGATGAGGAGGGGGCGGTAAGAGAGGTGGTCCTGACTTTCGACGACATCACGGAGCGGATAGAGACAGGGAAAGAACTTCACCATACCCTTGAAAGCCTCCAGAGGGCCTTCATCGCAAGCATACAGGTTATGGTAACCACCGTTGAAATAAGGGATCCCTATACGGCGGGCCACCAGAACAGATGTGCGGGCATTGCCTGTGCTATTGCCAAAGAGATGGGGTTATCCCCTGATCAAATCGACAGCGTCAGAATGGCTGGTACCATTCATGACGTGGGGAAAGTATCGATTCCAGCAGAAATATTAGCCAAGCCGGCAAAGTTGACAGAGATCGAATTCGCCCTGATTAAAGAACATCCAAAAAAAGGATACGATATACTCAAGCATGTGGAGTTCCCGTGGCCCCTGGCTGAGATTATTCACCAGCACCATGAACGTATGGATGGATCCGGCTATCCAAGACACCTTAAAGGGGATGAGATTATCATGGAGGCTCGTATTCTGGCTGTCGCCGATGTGGTGGAAGCCATGTCATCACATCGTCCCTATCGCCCTGCTTTAGGGGCAAATGCGGCGATGGATGAGATTGAGAAGAATAAGGGGATATTTTATGATGCCGACGTGGTGGATGCCTGCCTGAGATTATTTTGGAAAAAGGGGTTTGAAATTACATGATCTACGTGCCTGGCAAAACCACCCAGGCAATCGATCTGGCATCATGCCTATGTACCATTGGGATGCCTTGATAGAGTTTTGATTGTCTTGTAGAAAAGTGGTTGGTTGCTTTTCTCTGTTGTAGATTTTGGAGGAAATATTCTTTGTTATGCCCGACTTTCTAAACAACGTTCAAAATTTTCCAGCTCCAGTCTTAGTTGTCGAGGACAGTGCAACGCAGGCCGAGGTTCTCAGACGCACACTTGTCGAAAAGGGCTATTCTGTTGTTGTTGCAAAGGATGGTGCTGTCGGGTTGGCAATGGCCAAAGAATTCAAACCGAAACTTATTATAAGTGATATCGTTATGCCTGAAATGAATGGCTTTGAACTATGTCGGCGCATAAAAACTGACAAAGAAATTAAGGATATACCCGTTATTCTTCTAACACAGCTTTCTGACCCGGCGAATGTCATAAGCGGTCTTGAATGCGGGGCCGATAGCTTCATCACGAAGCCCTATGGTGCGAAACATCTCATGCTGAAAATAAAAGAGGTCTTTTCCAACCATGCATTGCAGAAAGATACGGAGTCGGATCGGGATATCGAAATATTCTTTGCGGATAATGTGTACCGAATCACAGCGAAGCGCAGGCAGATACTGAACCTGCTCCTCTCTATTTACGAATCTGCAGCCAAGAAGAACGACGACTTGATAGCAACGCAGAAAAAGCTGGTATCGGCAAATGAACAACTTGAGGCAAGCACCGAGCTCTTTACGAACATTATTGAAAGGACAGTGGTCGGCATTGTTATTGTGAGTAATGAAGGGCTGGTAAGGTATTGCAATAGATCAGCGACGGTATTGCTGAATAGAACCGAAGGGAAACTATTACATGCACCGTTCGGTTTTCCCGCCGTACCGGATTTGTCAACAGAGGTTGAGATTACACATGAAGGTGAAAAAAACAGGGTTGTTGAAATACGTGTCGAGAAAACAGAGTGGGAGAATAAAAGTGCGCGCTTGGTTATGATTCGTGATGTAACCGAGCGAAGACGGGCTGAGGAGGTGGCGCAACATGCGTGGGAGAACGCAGAGCGCATAGAACTACTGGAGAAGGAATTGCGTTCCCTGGCCGACCTTGCTTCTGGTCCCCAAACCGGAGTGACGGCCAGGATGTATGGTGTGGTCAGCCTGCAAGAAGGTTTCCCGGACACCTTTAGTAAGCTTACGGACAGCTATGGCGAGCTCATGGATCTGGCCCTGGAGCAGCAGGTCTACAAGGTCAAACATGATATCTCCGGGCGCCTTGTCTCCATGGCCGAAACACTGGGTTTTTACAAGGCAGGGCCCCGTGATGTCGTTGATATTCACACCACCACCCTGAAAGCGAAGACCCGGAAAACCGCTACCGTTGGGAAAAAGAAGGCATATACCGGGGAAGGATGGATCATGGTTCTGGAGCTGATGGGACATCTGGCGTCGTTCTATCGTAACCGTGCTCAGGGCACAAGCGCACCCACGGATCAAAAGCATGCAGAAACGAACAGGATAGAAAAATAAAGGAGGCAGGAAATGAATAAGTTCAGGTTACGGTTGTACATAACCGGGAAAACGCCGAAATCGGAGCGCGCCATCGCGAATCTGAAGGAGATTTGCAAAAAAGAGCTGGAAGGTCTCTATGAGCTTCAGATCATAGACGTTTTGGAGTCCCCCCAGCTTGCTGAGGATGAAAAGATCCTCGCCACGCCGGCACTAATCAAGGACCTGCCGCCGCCCCTCAGACGGATAATCGGCGACCTGTCAAATTCGGAGAAGGTCCTCCTCGGGCTCGATCTGTCGCCTGTTACGAGCGGCAATCAAAGGAAGGATCGTGGACGATGAATAAGGCTAAAAAAAACAACGCCATAGAAAAAACCGAGACCGGCATTGAAGGATTCGATCTGATCAGTGAGGGTGGGCTCCCGAAAGGGCGGACTACCCTGATTGCAGGCACATCGGGAAGCGCCAAGACGGTCTTTGCCGTCCAGTTTCTTTCCGAAGGGATCATCAAGAAGGATGAACCGGGGGTGTTTGTTACCTTCGAGGAGCCGCCCGAGGATATCCGGAAGAACGTGATCTCGCTCGGCTGGGATGTGGCAAAGTGGGAGCAGGAAGGAAAATGGGCCTTTGTGGACGCCTCTCCCTCGATAGGAGAAGACCATGTCATTGCCGGAGAATACGATCTCGGGGCGCTGCTGGCCCGCATCGAATATGCCGTAAAAAGGATCGGTGCCACGCGGATCAGCATGGATTCCCTCGGATCGAGTTTTGCAAGGTTCAGCGAGGCGGGGCTGGTGCGCAACGAACTATTCAAGATTGCCGTCGCGGTGAAACAGATGGGCGTAACGGCCATCATCACGGCGGAGCGCACGGAGGAGTATGGAGATATCGCGCGGTTCGGCATCGAGGAGTTTGTCGCCGACAACGTGATCATCCTGCGCAACGTCCTGGAGTCGGAAAAACGCCGCCGCACGATGGAGATCCTCAAGTTCCGCGGCACGAGCCACCAGAAAGGGGAGTACCCCTTTACGGTGATCAAGAATGTCGGCATCGTCGCCATACCGCTGTCGGGGATCGAGCTGAAACAGCGATCCTCCACCGTCCGTATCAGTTCCGGAAATGCCGAACTAGACAAGATGTGCGGCGGCGGGTTTTTCCGGGATTCCATCATTCTGGTATCGGGCGCCACGGGATGCGGGAAAACCATGCTCTCCGCCGCGTTTGCGGCGGAAGCCACGAAAAACCAGCAGCGAGCGCTGCTGTTGGCCTTTGAGGAGAGCCGGGAGCAACTTTTTCGCAATGCCAGCGGCTGGGGAATAGACTTCGAGAAGATGGAGAATGATGGCATCCTCAAGGTGGTATGCCGGTACCCGGAGGCGGAAGGGCTGGAGGATCATCTGATTATCATGAAGAGCATCATCCGTGATTTCAAACCACACCGAGTGATCGTGGACAGCCTCTCGGCGCTGGAGCGCGTGTCCACGGTAAAGGGGTTCCGGGAATTCGTCATCGCCCTCACCTCCTTCATCAAACACCAGGAGGTTGCGGGACTCTTCACATCGACCACCGGCGAGCTCATGGGTGGGACCTCGGTGACGGAGGCGCACATCTCCACCATTACCGACACCATCATACTGCTGCGGTACGTGGAGATGTTCGGAGAAATGCGCCGCGGAATCACGGCGCTCAAGATGCGGGGCTCCATGCACGACAAGGATATCCGGGAATTCAATATCGACGGTAAAGGCATGCATATCGGCAAATCGTTCAGCAACGTCACGGGAATACTCTCCGGCCATCCTGTTTTTGCCGCGCCGGAAGAAATAGATCGGGTGAGAGACCTCTTTAAAGAGGCATAAACAATGATTAATAATACCCTTCAGACAAATCAGGACAGGATACAATGTCTTCCGGAAACCACCGGTTTTGTATCAGCCGTCTTGGATAGCCTCATCGGGTATGCTATTATTGCTGCGGATTTCGACGGCACTATCATCGCTTACAACGAAGGGGCTCATCAAATATACGGGCATACTGCTGAAGAGGTAGTAGGCAAGGAAGGCATCAAGATATTCTTCACGGAAGAATTTATCGATGCGGAGGGTTTTGAACATATCATTGCCGAACTTTCCCAAAAGGGGCACCTTTCCTGCGAAGAGGAGAAGATTAAAAAGGATGGATCGATATTCCTGGCCCGTATACTCTTTACACTGATAAAGGATAAGGCCGGTCAGGCAGTCGGTTTTGTGGAGATGGTTCAAGATATTAGCGCCCAGAAACACGCCGAAGAACTTTTAAAAGCCGGTGAGGATAGACTGCGGAGGATCATCGAAAATAATCCCGACAGTGTGATGGTCATAGATACTGATGAGATTATCCGTTTCGTTAATCCCGCAACGGAGTCTCTGTTTCAGAAAAAGGAGAAGGATTTGTTGGCATCCCATTTTGGATTTCCCATAGTCGGAGGTGAACAAACAGAGATTGAGATTGTTCGTCCACCTGGATACGGGGCAGCTGTAGCCGAAATGCACGTTACGGAGATAGTGTGGCAGGGGAATAAAGCTTATCTGGCAACACTTCGCGACATCACCGACCGCAAGAATATGGAGGAGAAACTAAAATTTCTAAGCCTGCGTGACTCAATGACCGGCCTCTATAATCGATTTTTCTTTGAAGAGGAACTGCGACGTTTCGGGGGCGGACGTTTTGATCCGGTTAGTCTTATCATGTGCGATGTGGATGGGCTGAAGATTGTCAATGACACCATGGGGCACGCCAGCGGGGATGGATTGCTTTCAATAGTTTCAAAGATCCTTGAGGACACCTTTCGTGAAAGCGACGTAGTGGCAAGAATCGGGGGCGACGAGTTTGCCATCCTTCTGCCGAATACCACTTTGACTACAGTGAAGATTATATGCGGAAGGTTGGCGAAAAATATTGAAAGATACAATGTTAATAGTGGCGCAATACCGCTGAGTCTGTCACTGGGATATGCGGTTAAAGACGGGCCGGAGGTGGACCTGTCAGAGGTATACAAGAAAGCCGACGACAACATGTACAGGGATAAATACGGTAAACGCGGGGTCCCGAAAAGCAGCATACTGCGATATTTTGCTAAAAGCATGGAGGCAAGAAACATTATTGCTCACGGGCGTGCGGAGCGTATCAGCCGCGTACTTACAAGTCTTGCCGCTGATCTTGGTATGACGGAAGAGGAAACCAAAGACTTGAGCATACTGGCACAGTTCTGCGATATCGGTATAATGAGAATGCCCGAACAGATGTTGTTGAGAACAGGCCCCCTTACCAAGGACGAGATAGCTGAAATGCAGGGACACACAAAGATAGGTTGTCATATTGCACAGCAGACACCCGAGCTGGCCGGTATTGCAGAAAAGATCTTAAAGCACCATGAATGGTGGAACGGAGAAGGTTACCCCTTCGGCCTTAGGGAGGAAAAAATTCCTGTTGAATGCCGTCTCGTTGCCATAGCCGCTGCCTATGATTCCATGACCCATGATCGCCCTTACAGTAAAGCCTTGACTCATGAAGAGGCAGCGGCTGAGATAAAAAAGTCGGCGGGCACACAGTTTGACCCTGAGCTTGCGGAGAAATTTTTAGAGATAGCAGAGAGGGAAATGGATTGAAAAAAGTCAGGTGAAAAAGTCCCTCAGGAACAATGCGATGAGATTGTCCCTTCATAATTTGTCGAGAGAAATGCGATTGGTTGTACTGTCATATTGACCGTGGATCACAAAGGATGGTGAAACGATGTCTGTAGAAACTACAATCGTGGTGGAAAAAAATGATGACAATGGAAACCCGTGGTATGCGCGGATAGCAGGAGACATTCCCGAACATAAGCAGACTCAGAGGTGCCAGGAGCTGTTCAATAAGATCCTGCTGGAACTAAACAGTCCGGATGAGGCTACGGATTCTGTACGCCGTATCTGCCTTCTCGTAAAGGACTTTACAGGTATTGAATCGGTCAGAATCCGTCTGAAAGAAGGTGAAGGATATACCTGCGACGAAACAGATGGGGTGGATAAGGGTTTCAGGGAAGCATGGGATTGTCTCTGTGCCCATGGTACAGAGGGTAACTCCTCCTTTGAGTGGATGTGTGAAAAGATCATGTACGGGCGGATGGACACTGCTTTTTCTTTCTTCGCGGAAGCAGGTAGCTTCTGGTCGAACAACAGGACGATACTTCCGGCTTCCAATCAGGACAAAGACCCCGAGGCCAGGACTCAAAACCTTTGTCGTGCCGAAGGGGGTGAATCCGTCGCTTTCATTCCGCTGAGGTTTGGGGAAGAGATTGTAGGTATCTTGCAGCTGAATGATAAACGCCCCGATTGTTTTACCCCGGAGACGGTTAAATTTCTCGAAGCGATGGGCACAAGTATCGGGGCGATACTCGCACACAGAAAAACGGACAAACTTATAAGAAAAAGCGAGGCAAATTTTTTAAAGATAATCGAGCACAATGTGAACAGTATGGTTATTGTGGATATGGAAGGAGGAATACGTTTTGTTAATCCTGCGGCAGAGGCCCTCTTCTGTATGCCGGAAAAAGAACTGTTGGGTTCCCAATTCGGATTTCCATTGATTGGAGAAGAGCGGACCGAGATTGACATTTTTCGTCCATCCGGGCACGGGACGGCTGTGGCCGAAATAGACAGGGTGAAAATAGAATGGTGCGGGAGACCATCTTATCTTGTATCGCTTCACGATATGACCGCCCGCAAGAATGCCGAAGAAGAACGGAATATCGCCCTGGAAAAACTTACAAAGACACTGGCCGGTACCATAAATGCGATGTCTTTAACCGTCGAGGCTCGAGATCTTTATACCGCTGGTCACCAGAGAAGGGTATCGTGCCTTGCACGAGCCGTAGCGGAGGAAATGGGTCTACAGAGTCACGTTGTTTACAACATCTGCACGGCAGGTATCGTACATGATATCGGCAAGATATCGATGCCGGCAGAGATACTCAGCAAACCTACGACGCTTAGCGATATCGAGTTTGCGATGATCAAAACTCACCCTCAATCAGGATATAACATACTCAAAGAGGCGGAATTACCCTGCGCTATAGCTCAGGCTGTCCTTCAGCACCATGAAAGGATTGATGGGTCGGGCTATCCTAAAGGGCTGAGGGGCAATGACATCCTCCTTGAGGCGCGTATCCTGGCCGTTGCTGATGTCGTGGAGGCCATTACCTCGCATCGTCCCTATAGACCGGCAAAAGGAATTACCGTTGCCATCAATGAGATAGAAAAAAATAAAGGTATCCTATATGACACTGAAGCAGCAAATGCCTGTATCAGACTATTCAGGGAAAAGGGCTTTGTGTTTGATTAGGATTTATTCCTGAAGGGCTCCTTCCATTTTAAACCATAAGTGACACAATAGTCGAATACTTAAGAAGAAGCTGCGACTATGGCAGGAACAGCGAGAGGATTCGACAATATCCTTGGATGCGGTGATCCCCGGGATGATATGGGGTTCGACATCCGCAAACCACCCCCTTTGCAATAAATCTGCAGCAGCGCCGCCAATGGTTTGCCCGTGTTCGGGGGCGTTCTGCTTTTAGGGTGGGGTCATCCTCCCCATGCATGGGGAGTTTTGCACCTTGTAAAAAATCTCTTTTATGGGGCAGAACAGCTTTACAATGATATTACAGCAGGTTACTTATGTGGCATTGAACTTGCACTTGTAGAAGGTAAAATCAATAAAGGGGGTAACCGGTCATGACCACAAAGAAAAAGGTGCTTCTGATAGATGACGACAGGGATTTTCTGATGGCGACCAAATTGATACTTGAAAAGAGCGGATATGCGGTGTTTACGGCGGAGAATGGCAAGAGCGGAGTTGATATGATCAAATCCGTATCTCCCGATCTGGCGATTGTCGATATGATGATGGAGACGTGGGGAGAGGGATTTGATGTGGTAGCCGAGGTCCGTTCCATGGACAGAGGGAAGGATATGCCGCTGATTATTCTGAGCGGGGTTGATCTCCAGGGTCCGTACCAGTCCTTTGAACCTTCAGAAGAATTTCCGAAGGTGGACATGATATTGCACAAACCCGTCAAGGCCGATGATCTCATACAACACGTAAAAGAACTGTTAGGGTAGACGCCCATGTTAAACGAAACCCAAGAAGGACTTGTCCTTATCATTGATGATGAGGAGACTATTCGGGACGGATGCCGACAGGCCCTTGAAAAGTCCGGCTACGCTGTAATTACTACGGAAGACGGGCCGGAGGGGATCAGGATTGCCAGGGAAAAGCGTCCCGATCTGGTCTTCGTAGACCTGAATCTGCCCGGCATGTCGGGTCTGGAGGTAATCGACATCCTGTTGGAGGATATTCCCCATATCGTGCTGGTCGTTATCACCGGCTATGCGTCCATCTTATCTGCGGTGGAGTCTATGAAGAGAGGGGCATATGATTATCTTCCCAAACCCTTTACCCCCGATCAGTTGAGAGCTGTCACGAAGAGAGGTCTTGAACACCACAATCTTAAAGTAGAAGCGAGAATGCTGAGAGACGCTCATGAGAACATGACAAAGGACTTTGTTACCTTTGTCAGTCATGAGATGCGTTCTCCCCTTATTACTATTCGTCAGTCCATTGAAGCACTCAAGGTGGTGGCGGGAGATTGTCTGAACAGCGAAGCTAACGACATTATAGGTCGGTGTGAAAAACGTATCCGGAATCTGGAGGATCTTGTGGAGCACTGGCTGGATATACGCCAGATAGAGGCGGGAACCCTGATACGTGAAAAAGGGATCCTCGACCTCTCCGCAGTCGTTATGCGAAGTATAGAAGATATTGCCCCCCTGTGTGAAAAGAGAGAGATTACACTGGAGAGAGACATTCCTAAAGACCTCCCCATGATAACCGGGGATGAGGAGAGCCTTGTCAGGGTCTTTGTAAATATTATCGGGAACGCAACGAAGTATACCCCGGCCGGAGGCAGGATATCCGTGCGTATCGGATATGATGATCACTATGTCAGTGCCACCGTGTCCGACACGGGGCGAGGCATTCCCAAAAGGGAACACCCCTTTATCTTTGAACCCTTTTACAGGGTAAAGGAGAAAGGAGAACAGTTGGAGGGCTCCGGCTTGGGGCTTAACTTTTGCAAGAGAATAATGGATGCTCACAACGGCAAGATATCTGTCTCGTCCGAAGAGGGCAGGGGGGCTACCTTCATCCTTAGATTTCCACGGTGATGTTGAGAAGAAACAGTTTCTATGGTACGGTCAAACTCTATTCCGGTCTGAACGATGTATTCACGGGACGTATTATGAAGTGTTACGATGAAGGCTACTATGAACGTCACGAGCATGATACGCCTGACAGGTGTTTCCTGTGTGGGGAGTTGTCCGAGGGGTTGTCTGTCGTTCGACATATCGCGAGCATGAAGATGGTGCACCTGTGTCCCGATTGCATGACGGACAGGACATCTGAATACCTTCTCGACAATACGAGGGCCTGGAGGGGTAAAGTGGGGAAGGTGGAGATTGAGGAGGCCCTGAAGACCTTTAAAAAGAAGCAGGGGGGGTAGCGATGGATTGCACCGCCACTCCCCCCGTTGATCTTTTCCTTAGGCAAATGCTGCGGAGGTCGCGATCAGCAATCCTGCGGCGAAAACAACCATTCCCAGCCCCGCTCCTCCCGCTGTGGCCAGGAGGGGGGCTATCCCAAACAAAAGAAACCCAAATGCACATCGTCCTTCTCTTCCGTCCATGATATTCTCCTTAGTCTCCAATCCTTTTGACACTGACGGCCGATATAACGAGCCTTGCTTTCGTAAGCGGGTATTTCATCACGATCCCAACCGCCTCCACCCTGTCTCCCACAACCACCTTATTTGCTGGTGCGGTGAACATGATGACCCGTATCTGCGCCGTCTTGTCTTTAATGTGAAAGTGAGGTCTATTGAGCCACACGAAGCTTATTTTCTGAACCTCACCCGATATCCGTACGATATCCCCAACCATTGCCGGGCCTATCTTTCCTATCTTACAGGTGCTCGCCTTTGTGCTGAATTGCTCATCTGCCTGCGCGAAGCTCCTGCGGCTCATCCACGCCAACACCATGGGGATGACCAAGAGCAGTATCAGACCAGGAATGGCATACAGCAGAAAGTGCGAATCACCTGTTGAGGCGTAGTGGAGGGCTACCGCCCCCGCACATATGATGAACGCCACCCATGCTAGTGCTGACATCTGTCTCCTTTACTCCGCGGGCAGATCCTTTCTAAACATCAGGAAGTACGTAACCCCGATGAAAAGGAAGCCGCCGATGATATTTCCTACCGTTACCGGGATGAGATTCCAGAGCCATATGTCGGACCAGGAAAGTCCTCCGTTTGCAAGGAGAAGCCCACCCTTCGTCGCTATAACGTCCGGGTACCAGTCCATCAGGAACTTTCCCGAAGGAAGAAAATACATATTGGCCACACAATGTTCGAAACCGGACGAAACGAAAGCCATAATCGGAAACCAGATACCGAAGAATTTCCCGACCACATCGTCTGCCGTAATGGCGAGAAGGATGGCGATGTTGACCAGAAAGTTACATCCGATAGCCTTTATGAAGCAGGACCAGAGACCCGCGGCGCCGACGGCCTTGTATCCAAGGACCTTTCCAGCCGCGATGCTGACCGCAGTTATGCCGAATGCGTTAACTGCCATTGTGCCGTTGGCCTGCCCGTCCACGAAGGGACCTACGGTCATGACATACGCATATGCCAGTGATCCGACGAGATTCCCGATATACACCCACACCCAGTTTCTCATAACGGCGCCCCACGTGATCTTCCTCATCATCGCGGCCATGGGGACGATCATACAGTCACCTGTAAAGAGTTCCATGCCGGTCAGGACGATGGCGATCAGGCCGACGGGGAACACGGAGCCGCCAACGAGTTTGGCGATTCCGGGTGTTGCTACGCCCGTTATACATACGGTGCACAGCGCCCCTCCGATGGCGATGTATGCACCCGCCATAAATCCTCGGAGTAGCAGGTTAAAAATTGAAAGTTTTGCCTTGGCAACTCCCGCATTACCAACGAGAGCGACCATTTTTGCCGGGGGGTTAAAAGCCATAAAATAATACCTCCTCCATTTATAAATTTTTGATTTACCGGTCCGCCCCCTGCGGACCGTCTTTCAGCTTTTGTGACAACACGATCGTATCAAAACACACCACGGCACCCCCTCACACTCCCGGGTCGACGCCATGACGCGTGGATACGATATATACCAAAAGGGGTCGTGTCCTAACTTGCGAAGGCCTCCTTGACCTCCTTCTTCCATATGCAGAGGAGCTTTCCGGCATGGGTCTGGCACTGTACCAGTTCCCACTCACTCTCCCCCTCTTTGTCGAGGATCCCTTTAAACTGATCCTGACCACCCGGTATCCCATCAACGATACAGGTCCCCGTATCATTGCAGGAGATGGCCTCGGGTGGGATGACAGAGTCCAGATCAACGATACTTGTCTTGTACTTCCATCGTGCCATGATTATGCCTCCTTATGCAAAAGTTATAGTATAAACACCATTATGCAGCTTCAACCTTCACCGCGCAGACCTTGTATTCTGGAATCTTGCCCACAGGGTCAAGCGCAGGGTTGGTCAGAAGATTTACGGCGGCTTCACCGAAATGGAAATTCATGAATATCGTGCCCTCGGGCGGGGTCTCAATCACGCTGGCCTTTACCTTGAGAGAGCCGCGCCTCGACGTGACGGTTACGAAGTCCCCATCTTTGATCCCCAGCTTCTCGGCATCCTTGGGGTTGACCTCCGCCAGACTCTCCGGACATCTTTCAACGAGGCCCTCGCTCCTCCGGGTCATGGTTGCAGTGTGAAAATGATAGAGGACGCGCCCTGTTGTGAGGAAGAACGGATACTCTTCATCCGGCACCTCCTCAGGCGGACGGTACTCGATTGCGGTAAAGAGGCCCAACCCTCTTGAGAATTTATCCCTGTGCAGGTATTTTGTCCCCGGATGCTCTGCATTGGGGCAGGGCCACTGGAGGCCCTCCTTCTCTATGCGCCCATACGTGATCCCCGCGTAGCTGGGCGTCACGGCGTTGATTTCATCCATGATCGCTTCAGCGGAGGCATAGCTCATCGCGTAGCCCATCTTCGTCGACAGTTCGGAGATGATCTGCCAGTCGGCCTTCGCCCCGCCTGGTGCGTCGACGGCCTTTCGTACGCGTTGGACCCTTCTCTCAGTATTGGTGAAGGTTCCGTCCTTTTCGGCGAAACAGGCGGAAGGGAGTACCACATCGGCGAGCCCCCCCGTTTCGGTCAGGAAGATATCCTGCACGATGAGGAGATCAAGGTTTTTCAGCGCTGCCTCAACGTGGGTAAGGTCGGGATCCGAGATCATCGGATTTTCTCCCATGATATAAAGCCCCTTGATATCTCCCCTGTGAGCCGCATCCATAATCTCAATGATCGTCAGTCCCGGCTTTGCGGGCAATGAAGCGCTCCAAGCCCGTTCGAACTTTGCCCTGGCCTCATCGTTTGCTACCTGCTGATATGCCGGGAGGACATTGGGAAGCGCACCCATGTCGCAGGCACCCTGGACGTTGTTCTGGCCCCTGAGGGGGTTGACCCCGCCCCCTTCGATACCGACGTTGCCGCACAGCATTGCCAGGTTCGCGCAGGACTTCACATTGTCGGTGCCGTGTGAATGCTGGGTGACTCCCATGGCATACAGGATGGAAGCACTCTTCGCTTCAGCGTACAGTCGGGCGGCCGTCCTGATGTCCTCGGCTGCAACCCCGGTAATTTCTGAGACAAATTCGGGGGTATATTTCGCCAGGGCTTCCTTCATCGCCTCAAACCCCTCGGTGCGCTCCGCTACATATTCCTTGGCGTACAGACCTTCCTCAATGATCACGTTCATCAAGCCACTGAGAATGGCTACATTCGTGCCTGGTTTGGGGCGTAGCCAGATGTCGGCGTAGTCCACGAGGCCTATTTTCCGGGGATCGATCACGATCAGCTTAGCGCCATGTTGGCGGATGGCCCTCTTCACGCATGAGCCTATCACCGGGTGATTTTCCGTCGTGTTGGTTCCTATGGCGAGGATAGCGTCTGAGAACTCTATCTCCTCTATAGAATTTGTCATTGCTCCTGATCCGAACGTGGCAGCCAGACCGGCTACCGTGACGGAGTGTCAGAGACGGGCGCAGTGATCGACATTGTTTGTTCCGATCACCGCTCTCATGAATTTCTGGAATAGGTAGTTCTCTTCATTGGTGACCCGCGCCGAGGACAATCCTGCGATGCTGTCGGGGCCGCTCTTCTTCCTTATGGAGGCAAGTTTTTTCGCGACATAATCGTAGGTCTCTTCCCAGCTCGCCTCCTGTAGCTCGCCATTCTTGCGGATGAGGGGCGTCTTCAGGCGGTCGGGACTGTCGATGAAGTCCATCCCGAACCGGCCCTTCGAACAGAGCATCCCCTGATTGGGCCTGCCGTACTCCCTGTCGGTTGTGACCTTGATAACCTTTCCATCGGCCACATTCAGGTCCATTTGACATCCCACGCCACAATAGGGGCAGGTGGTATGAACCTTCTCAATTTCCCACGGGCGTCCCTTGAAACGTGCTTGTTTGAATGTAAGGGCACCGACGGGGCAGGCGTCCACACATGAGCCGCAGAATACACAGTTCGAATCGATATAGCTCTCGTCAAAAGCAGGCCCGACCTTCGCACGCGATCCGCGCATCGAGAAGTCGAGTACCTCATGAACCTGTATCTCATTGCAGACACGGACGCACCTGCCGCAGAGGATGCACTTGTTGAGATCCCTCTGTATCATCGAGTTTGTGTCTTCTATCGAATACTCCAAGGGGGCAATCTCAAAGCCAGGCTTTTCGATGCCCAGTTCGTACACGAGGTCCTGAAGTTCGCAATTCCCGTTCTTTTCGCATTGGAGACAGTTGTGATCTCCGGATGACCAGAGGAGTTCTACGACCAGCTTCCTGGCGGTTAAGACCCTCTCCGTGTTGGTCATGACGACCATCCCGTGGCTGATTGGCATGCAGCATGATGCCACCAACGACCGCGCATTCTCCACTTCCACGACACACACCCTGCAGGCCCCCACGTTGGTGGTCCCTTTGTAGTAGCAGAGAGTGGGGATGTGTATGCCGTTCTCCCTGGCTACTTCAAGGATGGTCTGTCCCGGAGATGCCTCTATCGCCTTCCCATTGATTGTTAAAGAAAGCTTCTGATCCATTTTGAACTCCTTCGCTGTACGGGTGGCAGTGATCGCTTCACGGAAATCCTGGTTTATATATCCGCTACTTAGACCGCAGGAGCAACCCTTTTTATTTTTAACATGCTATGTAAATGTTTCTATATTTGTTCTAACTGCCGGAATGTAGAGATTTTCCACTGAACCGTCAACGCTGGTTCATCGGGGATTCGAGTGAGGATCAGGGTGGAACCTTCATCACGTCTCAACAAATCCCCAAAACCGCGGGAGGACCATACATTATTTCTTTACTCTTTTCAAGGAATATGAAGTTTTCTGCGCACCCTTGATCGAGGTGTAAAACTCGTTGATTTAAGGGCGAGAATATGCAAAATGCAGCGTCTGCCGTGGTCAATTAACCCGCAAGGACGCACAACTGTCCCCGGATCGGAAGTCGGAAGCCGGGACCTCCAAGAAAGGGGGTGTTGGTGCGTGGGCGTAAAGAACTGAAGAGGGTCCTTGGCTTTGGCGGGAAGCCGCCCCTATCCCCCTCCGCCTTACAGGCGGTTCCGCGAGAAATAGCTTGATTTCTACAGAAGTATAGTATAGTAAGGCTGAGATTTTTACGAGCGGTGTCCATCCTTAAGAATTGGAATTTTCAAGAAATGGGGACTGAATTTAACGAGGGACTCCTTGCCCGGATCCGGTATCCGGGCTATAGAGCCGAGAGGAGGGTGTATGTTGAGAAGGTACGAAACAATATTCATTGTAAGAGCAGACTTGGAGTCGGATGCAACGAGCAGCCTGATTGACCGTTATGCCGGAATTATTGGAGGCATGGACGGTACCGTCATCAAGGCTGAGAACTGGGGGAAACGGAGGCTTGCCTACCCTATTGAGAAGAGGCGTGATGGTGTTTATGTAAGGATTGATTTTGTTGCTCAGTACAAGGTTGTCTCCGAGGTGGAGAGAAACTTTAGGATTGAGGAAAACATATTGCGGTTTCAGACGGTGAAACTGAGCGACAAGGTTGATATGGAGGAGATCGAGCAGGAGATAGCCGGCGCCCGTAAGAAGGAAGAGGAGCAAAAGAAGGAAGCGGAGCAAAAGAGAGAAGAGGCCATTTCTGAACCTGCCCGTGAAGAGGTCGGGGCGTTTGAAGATCCTGACAGTCAAAATCCCAGAGCCGGCGATGAAGAAGGTGCGCAGGAGACCCCACCTGTTGAGACGGACGAGGAAAGGGCAAAGGAGGAATAAGAAATGGCATATACACCTGACAATAGTACTAGGCGCCCGCGCCCCAAGGCAAAGTTTTTCCACAAGAGAAAGGTATGCAGATTTTGTGCGGATTCGAATATAAAGATTGATTATAAGAACCCGGCTGCCCTGAGGGGTTTCCTGACGGAAAAAGGAAAGATCATGCCGAGAAGGATTACCGGGACCTGCGCGAGACATCAGAGATCATTGGCAGTGGCGATCAAAAGGGCCAGAACCCTGGCTCTCTTGCCCTATGTAACTGCCGACAATTAATTTCATCTGAGTTGATCTTCAATGAATTCCGAGATGTCTGCCCTCCGGGCAGGCATCTTCCACTGTTTTGGGCTAACAGGTGAGGCATGTTCCGTCTGCCGGGGGAGGGTGTCCCCTATAAAGGCTTTTCCCTTGCTGTTGCGATCACCTCTGTTGTTTTCATTACGGTAGCCGTGATTTCGGTGCTTGGCTTATTCGGAGCGGCATTCGTGCCGGTGCCGGTCTTGTACTACTATTCCAGGCTGGGCAGACTCTCCGGCATCCTAGTCTTTGCCCTCTCTCTGGCCGTTGCCTTGGCTGTGCTCAGGGGGCTGGGCTTTCAGACGGGCCTTGTATATTTTTTCCTGTTAGGCTTTCTGGGGATTGTTCTCTCAGAGGTGTTACGAAAAGACTTCTCAATAGAGAAGACGGTCATCTATTGTGTGGGTGTTCTCCTGTCGCTGGGCCTCGCGCTTCTCATCTGTCTGAGCCTTATCTCCGGAAGCATGCCATGGAGCGTGATCGTAAACCACATATCCGTGGTGGTGCAGGAGAGCATCGATATGTACTCCCGCGCTGGAATTCCAATACAACACATCGAATTCATAAGAAAAAATGCCGACCAGATAACTCACCTCCTTGTCGGATTGTTTCCCTCCATTGCCCTTGTGGCCACCCTTTTCCTGGTGTGGGTTAATATACTGGAGGGAAAATGGCTATTCAAAAAAAAGGGAATGTGGTACCCTTCCTTCGGTGATCTTTCACTGTGGAGGACCCCAGATAAAGCGGTCTGGTTTGTTGTAATCGCCGGCGTCTTCATCATGATTCCGCTGGAGGTCTTTCGCATCATGGGCCTGAACGTACTGATCGTCCTCCTCTTTATATACACGCTGCAAGGCCTGGCTATAATGAGCTTTTTCTTTCAGACCAAAAACGTGCCGGTGTTGTTAAGGGCCTTTGGATATCTATTGGTATTTGTTCAACAGTTCTTGCTGTTGATCGTAGCCGGATTGGGGCTGATTGACACGTGGGTCGATTTCAGAAAACTTGACAAGAAATCGAGTTGATCTATTGGTGAAGTGCAGATCGATCAAATCATGCTCCAATAGCGGAGCATACCAGCGGGGTGTGGTCAAATGGTACGGTTGGCGAGCATGCGGGTACTCTGTAAAACTCAAGACGGGAAGGTTCTGATGGGAGAATGTCTATGAAGGTTATCTTGATAAAGGATGTTGCATCCGTGGGAAAGGCAGGTGCTCTTGTCGATGCCTCCGACGGGTATGCGAGGAATTTCCTGATTCCCCGAGGATTGGCCAAGGAGGCCAGCGGCAAAAACATGCAAGACCTGGAGCGTGAAAGGGAAGCTGCGGCGAGAAGGGCGAATAAGCAGAAGAAGGCAACCCAGGCCCTGGTTGAAGGGCTCGATGGCGTTACCTGTCACATATCCAGAAAAGTGGGGCAGCAGGATAAACTGTTCGGTTCCGTCACCTCGAAGGATATACGAGACGCCCTGAGCGATCAGGGGATAGAGATTGATAAGAAGGATATCATTCTTGAAGAGCCGATAAAGGGTCTCGGGGAATTTTCCGTGAAGATCAAGGTGCATCCCGGGATGTCTGCTGATATCAAGGTTGTTGTTACCGGTGAGGTATAGGATGAAGGACGTCGACTATTCGTCCCATAAGCTGCCGCCGCAAAATCTGGACGCGGAGCAGTCAATCCTTGGTGGTATCCTCCTGGACAATAATGCCCTGAACCATGTCCTGGAAATAATGGGTATGAGCGATTTCTACAGTGAGGCCCATCGGAAGATATTTTCTGCAATTCTTGACCTGTACGAGAGGAATGAGCCGAGCGACCTGATTACCCTGAGCAGCATGCTGCGTGACAGGGGGCACATTGAAGGCGTGGGGGGGGAGGTGTATCTGGCATCCCTTGTCGATGGGGTTCCCTCCGCGGCCAACATTGCCTACTATGCTAAAATCGTCAAGGAAAAAGCCATACTGCGCGGATTGATAGGTGCCGCGACCGATATATTGAATAAGAGTTATGGCGCGGGTTCCGACATAGACACCATTCTTGACGAGGCGGAACATGCGGTTTTTGAGATATCGGAAAATAAGATAAAACCCGCCTTTTCTCCCATAAAAGAGATCGTAAAGGACACGTTTGAAAACATAGAGAGACTTTACGCTAAAAAGACCCTCATCACCGGTATTTCGACGGGATTTCAGCGAGTTGATGAGATTACCTCCGGTCTCCAGAATTCCGATCTGATCATAGTGGCCGGTCGGCCCAGTATGGGGAAAACGGCCTTTGCCATCAATATCGCGCAGCATGCGGCAATCGAGGACAAGGTGCCGGTAGCCATATTTTCCCTGGAGATGTCGAAGGAGCAGTTGGCCCTCCGCATGCTTTCTTCGGACGGAAAGGTGGACTCACAGAAGATACGAAGGGGGTTTATCGGGGAGATGGACTGGCCGAAACTAGTGACCGCCGCCGGCAGGCTTTCAGAGGCCCCCATCTTTATCGATGATACACCCGCGATCTCCGTTCTCGAGATCAAGGCAAAGGCGAGGAGGTTGAAGGCGGAATCGGGGCTGGATCTGATTATCCTTGATTACCTGCAACTGATGAGGGGCCGGGACACCTCCGCGCCGAGGGAACAGGAGATATCCGAAATAAGTCGCTCACTCAAGTCTCTGGCCAAGGAGCTCAACGTCCCGGTCTTGGCGCTGTCGCAGTTGAACCGGCAGGTTGAATCAAGAACCGATAAACGTCCTCAGCTTGCCGACCTGAGGGAATCCGGGGCAATCGAACAGGATGCCGACGTGATAATGTTCATATACCGGGATGAGGTGTACAACAAGTCGGAAGACAACCCGGAAAAGGGAAAGGCGGAGATCATCATCGGAAAGCAGAGAAACGGTCCCGTCGGTGTGGCGAACATGACCTTCCTGAAGGAATTTACCTGCTTTGAAAACCCGGCCTACGACCGCGACGAATTCTAGTTTGTGTCCATCCGGAAACGCCGGTTTTGGGTTGTTTGTATTACGAATAAAAGGGCAGCGATATTTTGCTTACAGCGTTTCGGAGTTAATTTTGTTGCGTTGTATTGTTCTTTCTCAATTTAAGGCATAG
>JAQULO010000020.1 GCA_028718565.1 Syntrophales bacterium
ACACTCACTTCCAGTTTCATGGCGCTTTCTCCTTTTTATTTAGGTTTTGGGATAAACCCTTTTTTAAAGGAAAAGCGCCTTTTTCTACACCTTTTTAAATTTACACAAAATATATTACACTGCCACGGCAGACGTAAAATTCTTGTGTAGCTGTAGCTGCTCAACGCCTCTTCCTCATAGAAGCGTCCGTTATAATTGGCAATAGCATCCAGGCAGTCAGCATAGCTAGTCAGGCTGTCGAACTTCACGGTCTCCAGAGAAAGATTATTGTATGCCCCGGGACGAAAAGCTGCCAGTGTGTCGGGAAGTTCGGGGAAGAGAAGGGTTCCGGCAGAGGCCGGCACCGTCATGGTGTAACAAAAGGAGACCCTCTGTGGTGAAGTTGAACTATAGCTTAGTGTAAGCCTTTGCATAGTTGACCGGGAATCGTTATTTGACCAGTTGATAATCGGCTGGCCGACTGAACCCGGATTGTAAGTGAGGTTACCGGGTACCAGGGGCACCTCTGAAAAATCCGGGACAGATTTGTTTTCGTTAAAACCCAGCGTTACGATAGTTCCCCAATATAAACCCCTCTTATCCTTTGTCGGGGACTATCTCAAGCCAGTACCCATCGGGATCCGCAATAAAATATATTCCCATCCCCTTGTTTTCATAGTAGATACAGCCCATTTCCTTGTGCTTGCTGTATGCGGCTTCATAGTCGTCGGTGACAAATGCGAGGTGCAGGTCATTATCTCCGTGGTTATATGCTTCTTTTCGATCTTTCAACCAGGTGAGTTCAATCTGGTATTTGTTGGCCTCATCCGAGAGATAAACGAGCCTGACTTCACCGTCAGGCTGCTCGTACGTGCGCACTTCACGTAACCCCAGAGCTTCCTTGTAAAAAGCCAAACTTTTGGAAAGATCACGGACACTAATATCCGTATGCGCCAATTTGAACCTCATTTTTCACTCCTCAATCGGGGTGGAGGTTAAAGATGACAGATCAGTCGCCTTCGCCGGCGATGATTGCTCTGACCCGTTCGAGTTCCTCCGGGGTGTCTACTTCGACGGAGTCGTGGAGGGTTTCGACGACCTTTATCCTGTATCCGTTCTCCAGCGCCCTGAGCTGTTCGAGTGCCTCGGTCTTTTCCAGAAAGCCAACCTCAAGGGCGGTGAAGATTCTCAGAAATGACCGGCGGTAGCCGTATATCCCGTGGTGTTTGTAATAGGGGATCGGTTCTTTCTTGTCGCGGTCATAGGGGATTGTCGCTCGGGAGAAGTAGAGGGCGTAGTGGTCCCTGTCGAAGGCGACCTTGACGGCGTTGGGGTGGCGCACCTCTTCCTTCCGCCGTATTCTGTATATAAGGGTGGAAAAGTTCAGTGAGGGGTCGTCCAGGAGGGGCCTGGCCACCTCTTCCACCTGCGTGGGGACGAATAGGGGTTGGTCGCCCTGGATGTTTACGACGATGTCCGTATCATCCAGACCAAGGTCATCCACGGCCTGCGCGATCCTGTCCGTCCCGGACCGGTGGCGCGGGGAGGTCATGACGGCATTCCCCCCGAAGCCCTTCACCCGCTCGAAGATGCGCTCATCATCCGTGGCCACCGCGACGTACGACACCAGATCGACCCCGGCGGCCTTCTCATAGACGTGCTGTATCATGGGCTTACCGCAGATATCCGCCAGCGGTTTCCCCTCGAAGCGCGATGAACCGTAGCGCGCGGGTATAATGCATATGACCTTCGGCATAATGGTGTCTTCGCCCTTACAGTTTTTTGCCCGCCTCCGCTATCGCCTCGATGGTCTGCGCCATTTTCTCTTGAGACATCCTTACCGGTATGATCATGAATAGGGTTCGGCTCATGATCTCTTCGGCGTGGGGGATGTCCTCCACGCTGTACCGGACTTTCCCCTTGTACATCGGGTTGGTGAATGGGAACTGCTTTGAATTGGCGGTTGCCCGCGCGATCAGATGTTCCCACCTCGGGGCGTAGTGCCACGTGTTATCGCGGTAGTATATCGTGCCCACGCCCTTTTCGGCGAGGAGCTTCTGGAAGCGTTTCGTGGTTTTTTCATCCAAAAGATTGAACCCCAGGAACGTAGCGGTATCGCCGTCGGGATCGAACAGTTTTCTGAAACCGATCCCGCTCACCGCGCCCAGGGCCTTCTTCAGGGCGGCCTTGTTCTTGCGCTGCTCTGCGATGATGTAGTCCAGTTTTCTGAGCTGGGCCAGTCCGACCGCGCCCTGGAATTCATTCATGCGGAAGTTGAAGCCAAGGATGGAGCGCCCTTCGTCCCCCCTGCCCACGTTGGGATTGTGGTCATGGCCGTGGTCATGGTACCAGTCAGAACGGTCGTAGAGGGCCTTGCTGTTCGTCAGGACCATACCTCCTTCGCCGGTAGTCATGGTCTTGTAGTAGTCGAAGCTCAGGATCCCCATGTCGCCCAATGTTCCCAGCTTCTTCCCCTGGTAGGTGCCGCCGCAGGCCTGCGCGTTGTCCTCGAGGACGAGGAGGTTGTGTTTTTTCGCAACCTCGATGATCCTGTCGATCCGTGCGGCCGCCCCGCACATGTGGATGGGGATTACGCATTTCGTAGAGGGGGTTATCTTTGCCTCGATGTCGTCGGGGTCGAGGTTCAGCGAATCGTCGATGTCCGTCATGATCGGGATGGCCCCAACCTCCAGTACCGCCTCATAGGTGGCGATAAAGTCGAACGCGGGGACAATCACCTCATCCCCCGGTCCCACATCCAGAGCAGTCAGGGCGACCTTCAGTGCCGCAGACCCGGATGTCACGCCCAGGGTATGCCCGACGCCCAGATAGTCGGCGAATGCCTTTTCGAACTCCTTGACCTTGAAGACTCCCTTGCGCTCCTGATCAAAGCCGTATCGCATGAAGACGCCTGTCTCCAGGATATCCATCACCTCTTTTGCTTCTTCTTTTCCTATCAGTTCATTGCCTGCCATGATGTTCGGTTTCCTCCGGTTTAGTATGCGTCGTTGTATATTTCGATGGCGTCAGCTTCGGTGATCTTTCGAGGGTTGTTCGCCAGCGGTCTGGCCACCGTCATGGCCGCCTTTGCCAGCTTCGGGAAGTCTTCCTCCGCTATGCCCAGCGCCTCTAACGTTTCATAGATTCCGCAGTCATCGATCAGATCCTCCACCGCGCCGACGGCCATCCCTGCGGCCTCGTTCAGGGAGAGACCCTCGATGGGCACACCCATAACCTCGGCGATTATAGCAAACTTTTCCAGCGCCCCCGGAAGGTTGAAATTCATGACCGCCGGGAGGAGAATCGTGTTCGCAAGACCGTGGGGGACTGAGTACATACCCCCCAGCGGGTAGGAGAGGGAGTGCACGGCGGTGACCCCGGCATTGGCCAGGCCCAGACCGGCGTACAGACTTCCCAGGAGCATCTGCCCCCGCGCCTCCAGGTCCGTCCCGTTGTGGACGCAGGTCCGCAGGCTCGAGGAAATCAGCTCGATCGCCTCCAGCGACACCATCTCGCTCATGGGGCTTGCCGTGATAGAGGTATATGATTCGATAGCATGACACAGGGCGTCGACCCCGGTGGTAGCGGTCACATGCGACGGGATGCTCAGGGTCAGTTCAGGATCGAGGAGGGCGATATCGGGATAGAGGTAGGGGCTGTTCATCCCCTCCTTCTTGTTCAGGTCCTTCCGTATGAAGACGGAGGTAAAGGTGACTTCGCTCCCCGTGCCGGCGGTTGTCGGGACCATGATGGTGGGCAGTCCCGGCCCCGGAACATTGTTCAGCCCCAGGTAGTCTTTGGCCTTTCCCTTGTTGGAGGTGAGAACCGCCACGGCCTTTGCCACATCCATGGTGCTCCCGCCGCCGATCCCCACGACGATGTCGCACTTTCCGGCCGCAGCAGCTTTCGCGCCTTCATCGGCCAGCTCAAGGGGGGGCTCTCCCTCCACCTTGTCAAAGATGACGATACCCATGCCGGCCTTTTTGAAGTAGTCTGAGACCTTCTCCTTCAGCCCCGTGATAGAGAGGTTTCTGTCGAGGACGATCAGCGGTTTGCTCCCGCCCAGCGTCCCTATCTGCTCGGCCAGTTGTTCAAATGACCCGTTGCCGAACACTATCTTTCCCGCACCGGTAAAAGAAAATATCTTATTCATGTCAGAATCCTTCCTTGATATGTGCTGTACGCCACAACGAATCTGACCGGCCGACAATGCCGGTCGATCAGACGCTACCTTATATCACGCTCTTTTTCTGTTTCCTATTACAATTTATGATTGGGAAAAGCAGATTACGCGTTGCGATATGATATCCGCCACTAGCTGCATCTCTTGTTCCCTGAAGTCGCAGACCGTGACGATATCCTGATAGGCTCCAGAACCAAGAACAAGCTCCGTGAGGATATTGGGAAGGGTGTCCAGAAGACCTTTATTGAAGGTGACTTTTTTCTCATCCGGGAAGAGGGCGAGGTAGAAGATGCTCATTTCCACAAGGTCCAGGAAAAAATGGGAGCCGAAGGAGAGCTCCGGCATGAGGTTGCCGTGAACGTACGCCACCTCTCCCAGTGCCGTGATGTTGTTTATCTCCGAGAAGTTAACCGGTATCCCCAGTGACGGAGTTGTTGATCCCCATCTGCCCGGGCCCAGAAGCATCACGGGGAAGCCTTTTTTGCTGGTGATCAGTCGGTTCAATCTCCCGACCAGGCGTGCTATTTCGTACTTCTCCTGGAGGGGAAGATCGCTGTACCCCGGAGGATCGATATAGATAATGCGCCTGATATTCTGGGAGATGCTCCCGCCGATAAAGTTCGCCTCTGAGCTGAAGAAGGTCTGTTTCGGCTTGATATTACGGGGAAATTCAACGATCTTTTCTTCCCCGATGGTCTGAAGGGGCCGGCACTGCAGCAGGTTGATCTCGAACGCGTCATCCTTCGTAAAATTGACGGTAAACTCTATGTCCACCGGATAATTGTACACGATCTCCAGCTTTTTGAGCATCGCGTGCATCACCTCGGCAAAGGGGGTTGTGGAGAGCAGGTCGTCGAAGGTGATGATCCACGCCTCCTGCTCGGTGAGGCCGAGATCTTTCATCTCCCGGGCCATCTCATGGTCCCTGACGGCTATACGATCCATCGGCAGGTCCAGTTTCTCGCCCATCAGCTTGCGCAGCTCGACGGTTTCGATGGAGTTTGACCCTATGTCGAGCAGGTCGACCTCCCTCTGGGAAAATTTTCTGGAATCATCCATCCCCGCGTACGGTTTCAGAAGGGGTAGATCCAGGGCCGCGATCCTCGGATAATCCCCCTCTACGCGATTGACCGCCCGCGTCCCGAGTCCGAAGACCAGCCGGAGCAGGCCGGCCTGCGGGTCCATCTCCTTTTTCCAGACAAAGGTGTTGTAGGAGAGGCCGACCCCGGCTATATCCGGGAAGAAATAGGTTCCGCGACGGGTCCCGGAGACCCGCTGGACCAGGAGCGCCATCTGTTCATCCGCGTGCTGTAGGCCTTTCTGAAGGCGGTAGCTGAGCGCGTTTTCATTCAGCGTGCTGGCATACACCCTTTTCACGGCCTCTTCGAACTGGGCAAGGCGTTCCTCGGGAGAGCCCTGGTTCACACAGAAGCAACTCTCGTACTTGCCGGCGAAGGCGTTCCCGAAGGCATCCTCGAGAAGGCTGCTGGAGCGGACAATGAAGGATGATTGCCCGAAGTATTCTATGATCTCGAGGAACTGTTCCCGTATTTCCTCCGGGAGGGTTCCCGTCCGTATCTTGTCTCCCAGGGCCTTGGCCGCCTCGAAATAGTTTTCCCCTGCCGCTTGCTGTTCCATGAGCGGCTTCCACCAGCCGTTCTGAACCAGATAGGTGTAAAAGACGTCCGAACCGATGTAGAAGGAGTCGTGGGGCTCCAGTTGTGCCTTCCAGTCGAAGGACTGATCTTTGAGGAGGATCTTCCGGGCAAGGAGCATCCCTGTGGTCTTTCCACCGACAAAGCCCGTTCCGATGAGCCGGTTCTTGATGATCAGCATGTCCTCAAGGGAAAAATTGTCCTTCACGAGGATCGACATCCGCGGGTCCCGGGTGATCATGATGCTGCACAGTTTGTCCACCATCTTCTGCCGTGCCTCCGATTCCCAGGGCTTCTCCAGGAGCTCTTCGGCCTGCAGAAACAGGAGATCCCAGTAATCGAGATTTCTCTTGGCCCGGTCCTTTGCGTTCCGCGACATGATGTGGGAAAGTTCGGCGGCCTCTGTGCTGTCGGTGACGGGGACGAACCGCTTCCCCTCCCGTATGTGCGGCATGAACATGGTGGTGGAATAGCGCTTCCATACCTTCAGGGGATGGACGTACAGTGTTCCCCCGTCGTTATAGATATCCAGAAAAAGCTGTGTTGTTTCGCGGATTCGGGCAGTTGTCTGGAAGGAATGGCTGTCTCTGATAATCGCGAAGTATGCCACGGTGTTCAGCTCGAACAGATAGGGGCACGAACTCATGAAAAAGTTCGCTATCATGAGATCGCTGGCCCATACCGACAAAAGATCGGAGAGACAGTCGAAGACGTAGAATGCCCCATCCCCTTCCCGTGTGACGATGTTGTAAACATCTGTGAAGAAGGATTCGAATCCGCTGCTGGTATCCAGGGTCCGGACCAGTACGTCGGGGTGTGGCTTAAGTATCGGCGCCCTGTCGGAAAAGCGCATATAGACAATCTTCCTTTTGTCTTGGAGCGCCCGCTGAACGAACAGCCGGGCACAGTTCTCATAATCCTTGATGTCGTTGACCCGCCATACGACATTATCCCCGAGACGCAGATAATCTATGATCTCGTCGAGGCCTTCAAACCCTGTACTTATCCTTTCCAATGACTCCATTGTAAAAACCCTTTCTTTCAATATGATAGAACCCTTCTGCCTTGCGTAGAGAAGGCACTGCACTATACAGAATAGATTTCCTGAAGGGACCGGATGGCAAATGAGCCCCTCCCCAGAGCCTGAATCCCGCCTATCACGGCTACGGCTCCGGAGATGGTGGTCACGACGGGTATGCCGTGAGAAACCGCGGCGTTGCGAAGCATTACCTCATCGCGCCTCGGTTTTGGCCCACTCGGCGTATTGATCAGGAGTCCGACATCCTTATTTTTGATGTAATCCAGGAGGTTCGGTCTCCCCTCGTCTATCCGCTTCAGTTCTGTCACGGGGATGTCATGTTCCATCAGCGCCTTTGCCGTACCGGGCGTTGACAGTATCTCAAACCCCATATCCAGAAACTGCTTTCCGATAGCGATAATGTCCTTTTTGTCGTAATCCTTGACGCTTATAAAGATCTTTCCCGATAGGGGGAGTATCTGTTTGGCGGCTATCTGGCTTTTTGCGAAGGCAGTGCCAAGGTCCGGATCGATGCCCATGACCTCGCCGGTGGATTTCATCTCGGGACCGAGCAGTATGTCTCCTCCCAGGAAGCGGTTGAAGGGGAGGACGGACTCCTTGACCGAAAAATATCTGGGCTTCGGGTCGGTGGTGATCCCCTGGTCTTTGAGCGTTTGACCAGCCATGATCCGGGTCGCTATTTTTGCCAGGGGCACCCCGGTCGCCTTCGATATAAAGGGCACGGTTCGTGACGCACGGGGGTTGACCTCCAGGACGTAGATGTCGGTACCCTTGACCGCGTATTGGATATTGAGAAGACCCCTTACGTCAAGCTCCAGCGCCATGCGCCGGGTCTTGTCCTTGATCTCGGAAATGATGGCCTCGTCCAGGGAATAGGCCGGAAGCACCATGGCGCTGTCCCCCGAATGAATCCCCGCGTGTTCGATATGTTCCATAACACCGCCGATCACGACATCAACGCCGTCGGATACGGCATCGACATCCACCTCAATCGCGTCCTCGAGAAATTTGTCGATCAGTATGGGATGACCGGGGGATGCCAGGAATGCCTCTCTGGCAAAGCCTTCCAGGTCTGCCTGGCTCCACACGACCACCATGGCCCGGCCGCCAAGGACGTAGGAAGGCCGTATCAGTACGGGATACCCTATCCTCTCCACGATCCGCTCCACCTCTTCGAAGGAAACGGCCGTGCCGCTCTCCGGCTGTCTGACATCCAGCTTGTCCGCCATCTCCTTGAAGAGTTTACGATCCTCCGCGCGGTCTATGGCCTCCGGGGATGTGCCCAGGATCTTAACTCCGTGACGCTGGAGGGGAATGGCGAGATTGAGCGGGGTCTGCCCCCCCAGTTGGACGATCACCCCCTCCGGCTTTTCCGCCTCCACGATGTTCAGCACGTCTTCCAGTGTCAGCGGTTCGAAATAGAGCCGATCGGATATATCGTAATCGGTGGACACGGTTTCAGGGTTGGAATTGACCATGATCGTCTCATATCCCATTTCCCTGAGGGCCATCGATGCATGGACGCAGCAGTAGTCAAACTCGATCCCCTGACCGATACGGTTGGGCCCTCCGCCGATGATCATGATCTTTTTAGTGCTTCCGCCCCGGCTCTCGTCCTCCTCTTCGTATGTCGAATAGTAGTAGGGGGTGGATGCCTCGAATTCCGCGGCGCACGTGTCGACCAGTTTGTAGACCGGTCTGATGCCCTTCTTCTCTCTCAGGGTCCGTGCCTGAGACTCATCGATCCCGATGATGTTTCCCATCTGACGGTCGGAAAACCCCATCTCCTTTGCCGCCCGCAGAACGGTGGTGGGGATATCCCCCCGGCCGACGTATGATTCGAGGGACCGCTCCATATCGACCAGTTCCTTGATGTTGTTCAAGAACCAGGGGTCGATGGAAGTGACCTCAGCGATATGTTCAACAGAAGCCCCCTCCTTGAGGGCGACTTTGACATAGAACAGTCTGTCCGGGGTCGGGCGTGCGAGGCCTGCCTCCAGATGCTGTTTGTCAACCTTCTGCTCACAAACATAGTCAAGGCCGGGCAGGCCGATTTCCAGGCCGCGGAGCCCCTTCTGGAGTGCCTCCTTGAAGGTACGGCCGATCGCCATCGTTTCTCCCACCGATTTCATCGATATTGTCAGCGTGTCTTCCACTCCCGGGAATTTTTCAAAGGCGAAGCGCGGGATCTTGACGACGCAGTAGTCGATGGTGGGTTCGAAGGATGCCGGCGTTTTTTTGGTGATGTCGTTCGGGATCTCGTCAAGGCTGTAGCCGACGGCAAGCTTGGCCGCGATCTTGGCTATGGGGAATCCCGTTGCTTTGGACGCGAGTGCCGAAGAACGGGAGACACGGGGGTTCATCTCTATGACCACGATGCGGCCGGTCCCGGGATGAACCGCGAACTGGATGTTGGACCCCCCGGTGGCGACCCCTATCTTTCGTATAACCGCAATGGAGGCGTTGCGCAGTTCCTGGTATTCTCTGTCGGTCAGGGTCTGAGCGGGGGCAACCGTGATGGAGTCTCCCGTGTGCACCCCCATGGGGTCGAGGTTCTCTATCGAGCAGATGATCACCACGTTATCTTTCTGGTCGCGCATGACCTCAAGTTCAAACTCCTTCCAGCCCAGAACGGATTCTTCTATGAGTACCTGGCCGATCATGCTTTGTTCCATGCCGATTGAGGCAAAGTTTTCGAACTCCTCCGCATTATAGGCAACTGCGCCGCCGGTCCCTCCGAGGGTAAAGCTCGGGCGTATGACAAGGGGGAATCCGATCTCCCGGGCTATCTCCCAGGCCTCCTCCATCGTGCGCGACACGGCGCTCCGGGGGGTATCCAGCCCGATCTGGGTCATCGCCTCTTTGAAGGCGTCTCTGTCTTCCGCCCTCTTGATCGCCTCCAGATCCGCGCCGATCATCTCCACCTGATACTTATCGAAGATCCCCCGCTCGGCCGCCTCCACTGCGGTGTTCAGGGCGGTCTGCCCGCCTATGGTGGCAAGGACGGCCTGGGGCCGATGCCGTTCCACGATCTTCTCGATGACATCGGCGGTTATCGGTTCGATGTAGGTATGGTGTGCCATCTCGGGGTCTGTCATAATGGTGGCGGGATTGGAGTTGAGAAGGATAATCTCGTACCCCTCCTCGACCAGTGCCTTGCACGCCTGGGTCCCGGAATAGTCGAATTCACAGGCCTGCCCTATGACGATAGGGCCGGACCCGATAATAAGTATCTTTTTTAAATCTGTGCGTTTGGGCATAGCGTGTTACGTCACTCCCATTCAATGGTGCTGGGCGGTTTTGAACTGATGTCGTACACGACGCGGTTCACCCCCGCCACTTCGTTGATTATCCGAGAGGATATACGCCCCAAGACATCGTAGGGGATCCTTGCCCAGTCCGCCGTCATCGCGTCAAGACTGGTCACTGCCCGAATCGCCACCACATTGGCGTAAGTCCGCTCATCCCCCATTACACCGACGCTCTTGACCGGCAGCAGAACGGCGAAAAACTGCCATATATCGTGGTTTTTGTCATAGCGCTCTATCTCCTCCCGGGCGACCATATCCGCTTTCCTCAGTATGGTCAGGTCTTCTCGGGTGATCTCGCCTATGAGACGCACCCCCAGCCCTGGTCCGGGGAAAGGCTGACGGGTGAGGAGCTTGTCAGGTAGTCCCAGCTCTTTTCCAAGGAGGCGCACCTCGTCCTTGAACAGTTCCTTCAACGGTTCGATCAGCTCGAAATTGAGGTCTGCCGGAAGACCCCCGACGTTGTGGTGGCTCTTTATCGTTGAAGAGGGACCCCCAAATGCCGACCTGCTTTCGATGATATCCGGGTAGAGGGTGCCCTGCGCCAGGAATTTTGCCCCCTGAACGTCTGCAGCTGCGTCGGAGAAAACGTCGATGAAGGTCTTCCCGATAACTTTCCTTTTGGTCTCGGGATCGACGACCCCCTTCAGATCGGCGATGAATCGCTCGGCGGCGTCAATGATCCGGACATCTAGAGGATATTCCCTAGTGAACATAGTACGGACTTCCTCCACCTCTCCCTCACGAAGGAGGCCGTTATCGACAAAGATGGCCTTCATCCGGTCTCCGATGGCGCGGTGTATCAGCGCCGCCGCAACCGAGGAATCCACGCCGCCTGAAAGACCGCAGATCACCGTATCATCTCCGACAAGGGCAGCTATTCTCGCAACCGATTCCTCGATGAACCGGCCCATCGTCCACCCGCCCTTGCAGGAGGCGACGTTGAACAGAAAATTTCTGATGATGTCGAGTCCCTGCGGGGTGTGCACGACTTCGGGGTGAAACTGTATTCCGTATATCTTTTTGTCGATGTCGGCCATCGCGGCTATCGGACAGGCCGAGGTGCCTGCCAACACACTGAGTCCTTTTGGTTCCTTCGTCACATGGTCACCATGGCTCATCCAGACATCGATGCCTGAAGGCAGACCGGCGAAGATCCCGATCGGGAGCTGGATTTCTATCCGGGCGGGGCCATACTCCCCCCCCCGTTTTCCCTTCTCCACAGTACCGTCCATGATCCGCGCCAGGAGTTGCATCCCGTAGCATATACCCAGAACGGGGATTCCCATATCCAGCACACGCCGGTCCATCCGGGGGTGCCCCGATTCAAAGACGGATGAGGGACCTCCGGAGAGAATGATTGCCGCGGGGTTTAATTGCCGCAGTTCATCCTGAGAGGTGTCGTGCCGCACTATCTCGCAGTACACACCCAGTTCACGTATCCGCCGCGCGATGAGCTGCGCATACTGCGAGCCGAAATCAAAAACCGCAACCGTTTCTTCCATGGGATATCCTCTGATCAGTCCTTCATCGTTTTTATAAACCGTTTGAAGAGGTGCCGCGCGTCATGCGGCCCCGGCCCCGCCTCCGGGTGAAACTGTACCGAAAAGACAGGCAGCCTTTTGTGCCGTATCCCCTCCAGGGAATGATCATTCAGGTTGATATGCGTAATCTCCACGTCTGTGTCAAGCGAATCGGGATCAATACAGAATCCGTGGTTCTGAACGGTTATGTCGATCTTCCCGGTCAGCAGGTCCTTGACCGGTTGATTCGACCCGTGGTGACCGAACTTCATCTTGAATGTCTTCCCTCCGAGTGCCAGGCCGAGGATCTGCTGCCCCAGGCATATGCCGAAGAGGGGCATTGTGCCGAGTTTCAGGATTTCACGAACGGTATCGATAGCGTATGTCACCGCCGCAGGATCGCCGGGGCCGTTTGACAGCAAAACCCCGGCTGGCTTGTACGCCAGTATCTCATCTACGGTGGTATGGGCGGGGACTACCGTCACGGTGCATCCCTCCTCGCGAAGCTGCCTCAATGTGCTGTATTTGACGCCACAATCCAGGACCACGACGTTAGGTCCATCCTGATCCGCAAAGGTGAAGGGCTCCTCACAGGTCACGCTCTCTACAAGATCTATCCCCGAAAGTCCCGGAGACCTCCGGGCCTTCGCGACGAGCGAGGCGGGGTCGAGATCGATGGTTGAGATGACCGCCATCATCGCGCCTGCCTCTCTTATGTGTTTGGTCAGGGCGCGCGTGTCGACACCTTGAAGCCCGATAACGCCGTGTTCCAGCAGGTAGGTGCCCAGATCCTTCTCCGAACGCCAGTTGCTGGGGGTTTCGCAGAGCTCTTTGACGACAAAGCCCTCGAGCCATAGGCCCCGCGACTCCGCATCCGCTTCGTTGACGCCGTAGTTGCCGATCAGGGGATAGGTCATCGTAACGATCTGCCCCTTGTAGGATGGGTCGGACAGAACTTCCTGATACCCCGTCATGCCGGTGTTGAAGACCACCTCGCCGGCGCATTCTCCCGCGGCGCCGAAGGATACCCCCTCAAAGATGCGGCCGTCTTCCAATGCAAGTAATGCCTTCATTGTATATCAACCCTTAAGACTAACAAATTATGGGGTAAATTTTACCACCTTCTTGCCATCCACCCACCCGACCCCGACCGCTTCGAGCAGGCCTGCCTCAGCTAGCTGCTTGTCTGATACCGCAGACGGTGCCTCCGTCAGGGGACAGAAAGCGCTCCTGTTCTTCGGGAAAGCGATCACGTCGCGGATTGATGATGTTCCCAGTATCATGGAGACAACCCTGTCCATACCGATGGCAAGACCACCGTGGGGGGGCGCCCCGTACCGGAGAGATCGCAGGAAAAATCCGAACTTGTCTTTTATCTCATCTTCCGCAAGGCCCAGTGCCTGAAATATCTTATGCTGTACATCAATGTTGTTGATTCGAATACTCCCACCGCCGATCTCCTCGCCGTTGATCACGATATCGTAGGAGCGGGACTTGAGGGCGGCAAGCGCACCCTTGTCATTGGGATCAAAGTCTGTTCTATCCGGCGCCGTGAAGGGGTGATGGGTTGAGGTAACGTTCTTGCCATGTACCTCGAAGAGGGGGAAATCGGTGACCCATACAGGACAGTGTACCTCACGGGGGATCAGGTCGAGCCGCTCGGCCATGTGAAGACGGAGCATCCCCAGTACTTTGTTGACCCGTGCATGCGAGGCATCGGCAATAATTACAAGGACATCTCCGTCATGCGCCCCGAGGCGGGTTATGATCGCCTGCTGCTCTTCATCACTGAAGAACTGCACGATATTGGACTCCAGCCTGCCGCCGGTCATTCGCATCCAGGTCATCCCCTTGGCCCCGAAGGAGGGCACGATCTTTTTGGCGTACTCGTTCTGCAGGACATTCTTGCTCAACCTATCCGATTGTCCCTTGATATTGATCCCCTTGATGATGCCGCCACGCTTGATGACCTGTTGCAGTATTCCGTATGAGGTGTTGGTCAGGACATCGGTGAGCTCGACCAGACGGAGACCGAAACGGATATCAGGACTGTCCGATCCGGTGGTGTCGATCGCCTCCTGCCAGGTCATCCGAGGGAAAGGGGCGGACAGAGCGATGCCGCCCACGGCAAACATCCGGACAATCAGTTCTTCAGTAGTATGGTAGATGAATTCTTCATCGATGAACGAAGCCTCCATGTCCAGTTGCGTGAATTCCGGCTGACGGTTCGGCCGCAGGTCCTCATCCCTGAAACACCGGGCCAGCTGGTAGTACCGTTCAAGGCCGCTGACCATGAGAAGTTGTTTAAAAAGTTGGGGGGACTGGGGGAGCGCGTAAAATTTCTTTGGGTGAACGCGGCTGGGGACCAGGTAATCACGAGCGCCCTCGGGGGTGCTCTTTGTCAACATGGGGGTCTCCACCTCTATAAACCCCTGCTGGTCCAGGTAGTCACGCACGCATTTGTTGATTTTGTGCCTCTTGATGATGTTGCCCTGTATGGTGGGACGGCGAAGGTCAAGATAGCGGTATTTAAGACGCAGGTCCTCTCCGACCGTCTCCACGCCCCCGACCGCTGCTCCGGAGACCATTGCCTTCTCCGATATAGAAAAGGGGAGTGCCCTTGACCTATTTAACACAACAAGAGTATCGGCGACAACCTCTATGACACCTGTCCCAATATTGGGGTTTTCAGTGTTATGCTCGCGTCTTATAACACGCCCGGTGACGCAGATACAAAACTCGTTTCTCAGTGAGTCGGCCAGAGTGCAGTCCTCAGGAGACATGAATTTTGGACTGAACACGACCTGTATGATACCGCTTCGGTCGCGCAGATGGATAAAAAGCACATCTCCATGATCCCTCAGGGCGTCCACCCACCCCGCCAGTTGTACCGCACTCCCTACATCGGACGGGGCCAGGGTGCCACATCCCGATCGTTCTGTGTATGTCATAACCTCTTATCCTTCTGATCTCTAAAATACGCTCATACAAGGTTCATTTCTGAAGAAGCGCGTTACCGCAATTATAACCCCAACTCCTGGCAGTCCTGCCGAATAGCATGTGCCATGAAGAGCTCATCCTACCTTTCGATGGAGAATTGCTCTTTGTTGAACCCTTCCGGGACTGCCGTTGGATAATCGCCGGTAAAGCATGCCGTGCATTGAAGCTTGCCGTCCGGAACAGAGCCCAGCATCTCTTTTGCCGAGAGGTACTCGAGAGAATCGGCCTCTATATAGCGGCATGTCTCTTCTATGGAGTGAGTGGCTGCTATCAACTCCTTGTTGCTCGGGATATCGATCCCGTAAAAACAGGGCCACCGCACCGGGGGTGACGCGACTCTGACGTGCACCTCTGTTGCCCCTGCTGCCCGGATCAGGCGGACCAGTTGCCTCATCGTTGTCCCCCGTACGATTGAGTCATCGACAACCACGACGCGTCTGCCTTCCAGTACGCCGTTCACGGGGTTGAACTTTATCCGTACGTCGCGGTCCCTCTTGTCCTGATACGGGTCAATAAAGGTTCTTCCGATATAGTGATTCCGTATTAACCCTATCTCGAACCGTATCCCCGATCGCTGGGCGTATCCCAGTGCCGCTGTGTTGGCGGAGTCGGGCACACTCATAACGATATCCGCGTTGCAGGGTGATTCCTCCGCCAGCTTCTTCCCCAGTCGCCTCCTGAATTTGTCGACCTTTTGCCCGAATATGATGCTGTCCGGCCGGGAAAAATAGATATACTCGAAGATGCAGAAGGCTTTCCGGGGGGCATCAGGGAGACTGTGAGAGGTCACCCCATTTGCATCGATACTGACGACCTCTCCCGGTTCAACGCTCCGGACATATTGCGCGCCTATGATATCCAGGGCGCATGACTCCGAGGCGACGACGGTGGCATCGCCCAGTGTGCCGATGCACAGGGGTCTGAACCCGTAAGGGTCGCGCGCCGCGATCAACTCCGAGGGCGTGAGGAAGAGAAAGCAGTACGCTCCCTCAAGCCGTTGCAGTGCATCGATGACCATACCCTCGATGGTGTCCTTATCGGATCGCGCGATCAGGTGGAGGACTGCCTCACTGTCCGATGTAGTCTGGAATATCGATCCCATGCCCTCCATTCGTTTCCGGAGATCCAAGGCATTGATCAGGTTTCCGTTATGGGCCGCGGCGATCTGGCCTTTCTTGAATTGTATCAGTATGGGCTGCGCGTTTATCAGCCCGGACCCCCCTGTGGTGGAGTAGCGGTTGTGCCCAAGAGCGGACGCCCCCGACAGACCGGTCATGATGTCGGGGTGAGAAAAGACCGTTCGTACCAGCCCCATCCCCTTATGGAGGGAGATCGCCTTCCCATTCGAAGCGGCGATTCCGGCGCTTTCCTGCCCCCGGTGCTGTAGCGCATAAAGCCCAAGGTATGTCTTCTTAGCGGCCTCCGGGTCTCCAAAGATTCCAAAGATCCCGCACGCGTCTCTGAGGCGATCCGGATCGCATGTCGTTTGTGGTACGCAAGGCACCATACTCTTCCTCTCTTCGAGCAATGTTATCTCCTGTTGTTACAGGGGGATGTTTCCTTCATATACAAACACGACCTTTCCCTTGAGCCACACATCCTCAAAGGAATCGCCCTTCTTTTTGAAATCAACGGTGAGGGGTCCTCCCGGCATCTCAACCTGGATCGGAGGGGCTCCCGCGTCTTTAAACCTGCTGCTTATGATGGAGGATGCCACAGCTCCGGTCCCGCACGCGAGAGTTTCTTCCTCAACGCCCCGCTCGTAGGTGCGCACGCGTATCCGGCCCGGTTCGATGACCTCCACAAAATCGACATTGGTTCCCCCCGGCGCAAATGCCGGGTGAAACCTGACCGTATGCCCCTCCTTCGCTACTTCAGCCGTCGGCATTGCGGCGACCTGCTCTCTGAATATGATGGTGTGCGGAACCCCTGAGTTTATGAAGTAGAAGGAAATATTCCGGCCGTCCATGTTCAGGAAGCCTTCATCTTTTAAAGAGGACGGGTTCGTCAGTTGAATGGCGACCACATCGTCTTGTACGGAGGCGCCGATCAGCCCGGCCAGCGTTTCCATAACCATCCGGGACCCTGCGATTCCCCTCTGCACGGCAAATGCGGCCACGCATCGCGCGCCGTTTCCACACATCTCCGCCTCGCTCCCGTCGGCGTTGAATATCCGCAGCCTGAAATCGGCAACTGAGCTCGGTTCAATTATCAGAAGGCCGTCGGCCCCGATGGAGGTCCGGCGCTTGCACCACCCGCGGGCCCGCCCACTCCAGTCTGTGGTGGCATGCCGGGTATGGGCGTCTATGACGATAAAATCATTTCCATGTCCGGACATCTTTGTAAAGACAATGGCCTGATCCCCGGTTTCATTCACGGTAGCAGATGTCTCCTCTTGAGTCTATATCGCGTCAAAATCAGCAAGAGGGCCATATCACAAACACCCCCCTTAGAGCAATATTGATACCAGGAATACTGTTTTATCGATCCATTTTATCATTCCGGTTTGTACCCCTGGTTTAAGTTGTTCCCCCATGATCTGCAATCAGAATACAGTACAGACTACATTCTTGTAAAATTGCCCGGCATGAGTCGCACCATTATGTGCGGGGGGCATGTCCTTCACCACTCGGTACACATAAAACCCTGGGTGCAGTCATGCTCCTCCGGAAGATACCACGAGGCACACCTTCAGATACTGCTCTGCCTGATCCGGTCGCGTCAGGGTCGGGAACGAAATTTTAAAAAGCCTTTTTTATAAAATCGACAGCATTCCTGAAAACCGAAAGGCCTGCTCCGTCTTCCGGCAGGTCCTCCCTCGTCCAGCGCGGATGATTGGTATAGTGGAGATAGGCTTCCGGGTGAGGCATGAGACCGAATATCCGACCCGTTTCGTCGCATATTCCCGCAACGGCAGCCACAGAGCCGTTGGGGTTGTCGGGGTAATCCATAACAGTTCTCTCATACGTCTCATCGCTGTACTGCACGACGATCTGATTATTCGTGTGGAGTCTTTTCAGTATCGCGGGACTTTTCGTAACAATCTTTCCCTCGCCATGCCTGACGGGGAGGTATAGCCCCTCCAGACCCTTTGTAAAGACGCAGGGTGAATCCCCGTTGACCTTCAGATAGACCCACCGGGCTTCAAAGCGTCCGGACTCATTGAATGTCAGCGTAACCGTCGGGGTGGCATAGTCTCCCTCGAACGCCGGGAGCAGGCCCAGTTTGACCATGAGTTGAAAGCCGTTGCACACACCCAGGATGAGTTTGCCATCTTTAATAAAGTTTATTAACTGTTTGTACAGCTTTTCTTTTTTCTTTCTGATATTCGCGTGGACGATCCGGTTCGCACCCGCCTTTGCGGACCCCAGATCATCGCCATCCAGAAATCCGCCGGGGAGGTTCAAGAAGTGATAATCGCCCAGGCGCTTTTCTCCGTAGAGCAGTTCGCTGATGTGAACGATATCGACGACGGCAGAACCCGCAAGCCGACAGGCATGGGCCATCTCCATCTCGCAATTCGTGCCGTTTCCCGTGAGCACGATTGTCTTTACCTTTTTTGTCATGTGCCGCTCTTGCTTTTCTAAAAATCCAGGGGCTTTTGCCACGCCTCTTTCAGGGAACTGATGGCCTCTTCCAGGATGGTTTCTCCATGTATTCCGGCAACCCTTAGGGTCCCCCCCGATATTACCTTGCCGATACAGGCAAAGGTGCTGCCCGCCATACTGCCTTCGAACGCTTCCTGCGCCTCCGGGGAGACGGTTACTACAAACCTGCTCTGCGATTCGGAAAACAGGAGGTAATCATCCCTTCTGATCCCTTTCCGGGGAACAAGCGAAAGGGATACGTCCATTCCGAGACCCCCGGCAAACGCCGTTTCGGCGAGGGCAATCCCGAGGCCGCCGTCGGAACAGTCGTGACAGGATGCAACGAGACGCCGGTCTATAGCCCTGCTCAACGACTGGTAGAGCTTTTTTGCCTTCTGTGCATTCACCTTCGGGACGGCATTGCCGACAAGCCCGTGGAGGGCGAACCACTCGGAGCCCCCCAGCTCTTCGCGGGTCTCCCCGAGCACATACACCAGGTCTCCCGTCTGCTTGGCGTCCATGGTGACCGCCTTCCTGACATCCTTAATCTTCCCCATGGTGGAAAAGAGAAGCGTCGGGGGTATCGATATCTTCGTCTTTCCGATGATATAGTCGTTCTTCATACTGTCTTTTCCGGAGATACAGGGGACCCCGTATGCAGTGGTATAATCGTAGAGCGCCCGGTTTGCTCGTACGAGCTGCGCCAGTTTATACCGGCCGTCCGGGGTCTTCTCCGATTCCACCGGATCGCACCAGCAGAAATTGTCGATGCCGGCCATCCGTTCGAGAGAGCCCCCCACGGCGATGGTGTTTCTCACCGCTTCGTCTATTGCGCAGGCGGCCATGTGGTAGGTATCGATATCGCTGTAGCGGGGGCAGATGCCGTTCGCCACGACGACCCCTTCGAAGGAATCGAGGAGAGGCCGTATGACCGCAGCGTCGCTTGGTCCGTCGTTTACGACGCCGACCATCGGCTTGACGACGCTCCCACCCTGCACCTCGTGGTCATACTGTCTGACGACCGATTCCTTGCTACAGATATTCAGGCGCGAGAGCAGCTCTTTGAGGGCGCTCCCCATATCTTTAGGTTCGGGGAAGGCCGGCTCCTCATGCCGGGGTGGCGTCCATCGTGCGTTCAACTGCATCCTGGGGACCCCGTCGTGGAGAAACTCCATATCGAGGTAGGCCACGGTTTTCTCCCCGTATCTGACATGAAACATTCCAGAATCGGTAAAGGTGCCAAGGCGCGTGGCCTCGACGTTCATCTTTGCGGCGAGGGCCAGAAAGGCTTTACATTTTTCAGGGGTCACGGCGAGGGTCATTCGCTCTTGCGCCTCTGATATCAGAATCTCCCACGGTTTCAAGCCCGCGTATTTCAGAGGGGCCTTCTTGAGATCGATTTCACACCCCCCGCAGAGGGTGGCCATCTCGCCGACCGACGATGAGAGCCCGCCAGCGCCGTTGTCCGTTATCGCCCGGTAGAGATTTCTGTCCCGCGCGATCAGGAGAAAATCCGTCATCTTTTTCTGGGTTATGGGGTCTCCGATCTGAACTGCGGTGACCGGGGAATCCTCATTGAGCTCCTCCGACGAGAAGGTCGCCCCGTGAATCCCGTCCTTCCCGATCCGCCCCCCGGTCATAATGATGATATCTCCCGGAAGAATCGTCTTGTTATGGGTCGCCTCTCCATGGATGCGGGCGGGCATGATCCCTCCCGTTCCGCAGTAAACGAGCGGTTTGCCCAGGTACCGTTCGTCGAATACCAGGCAGCCGTTGACCGTGGGAATGCCGCTCTTGTTCCCCCCGTGCTCCACGCCTTCCCGCACGCCGTCGTAGATCCGTCTTGGGTGGAGGACCCGCGGGGGGAGGGGCTTGTTGTGAAAGGGGGAGGCGAAGCAGAAGACATCCGTATTGAAGATGAGCTTCGATCCCTTCCCCGTCCCGAACGGGTCACGGTTGACCCCCACGATGCCGGTAAGGGCACCGCCGTACGGATCAAGCGCCGAGGGGGAATTGTGCGTTTCCACCTTGAAGACGAGGTTGTATTCGTCATTGAACCGGATGATCCCGGCATTATCCACAAAAACCGACAGGCACCAGTCATCTTCCCCCAGCGCCTCTCTGATTTTCTGCGTCGCCTTTTTGATACAGCTTGAAAAGAGGGAATCGATGGTCGTCAGTGCGCCGTTTTCATCCTCGTAGGTGATCAGGCTGTTGAAGATCTTGTGCTTGCAGTGCTCGGACCAGGTCTGCGCGAGACACTCCATCTCGACATCAGTTACCTTTTCGCTGAGACCGGCCTTCCGTCGTCCGTGCAAGACGGTCTCGCCCAGCAGGTGATCCCGGATTATCTTCATCTCATCGACCGCCAGGGCAAGCACCCGGGTATTGCTGATCTTCTGAAGTTCCTCGTTGCTCACAGCGAGGTCGATCTCTTCGATTGTCGGATCATCCTTGATGATGACACGGGGGATGTAGGGAGGAACCCCTTGAGCGGAAATCCACTCCTTTTTGCTTATGATCTCGTAGTGCTGAATGAGTTCGTTGGCCAGGAGCCCCGACGCTATTCGTTCGGCGTCACTCCTGCCGAGATCCCCCTTCAGGGCATACTGCCGCGAGGTGTACACATCCACGGACCCCTGTGTGCCGAGGAGCAGTTCAATCGCCTCCCGCGCTGTCTTTCCCACATTGTCCGTGACGCCGGGCCTGAAGCCCACCTCGATCAGCCAATCGAACCCGGTCGCAATCCCCCTGTCTATCGCATACTCCTGAATGATGGGGTCGGAAAGGGGACCACTCGCCACCGCCGCCAGCTCACCCTCGGCAATATCCCCATCTATGGTATACACCTCAATGGTCTTGACCGCAGTGACATCGATCCCGAGATGCTCGGTTATCTTTCGTCCGGTCTTTTCTCCCAGGACATCCCTGATGCCCTGTCTGAATCCTACTTCTATCCTGTGAACCATAGCTGCTTCTCTTGTGCCCCGTTCTATGCCCCCATAAACCCGGCTTTTCTACACCAGCTTTTTCTTCACCACGTCGGCAATCTGATTACAGTACCTCTCGGTTTCCTCGTCCGTCGGCCCTTCGACCATGACGCGGCACATATTCTGTGTGCCGGAGTAACGGACGAGGACCCTCCCCCTGTCGCCGAGTTTTTTCTCCACCTCTTCAATTACACTAACCAATTCGGGAATCTTCGATATCTCCGGCTTTGAGGACACGTCCACATTGATAAGCTTCTGGGGAAACACTGTCATTATCTTGCCAAGTTCGGAGAGAGGTTTTTTTTCGCCTTTCATTGCCGCCAGAAGCTGCAATGCTGACAGAATTCCATCGCCGGTCGTATGGTGGTTGAGGAAAATTACATGCCCCGAATCCTCACCACCTATCGAGGCCCCCTTCTCCTTCATCATCTCAAGGACGTACCGGTCTCCGACGGGAGCGGTCGCCTTCTCTATGCCGAGCTTTTTGAGCGCGAGACTGAATCCGATATTGCTCATCACCGTATCAATCACCAGATTGTTGGTAAGGGTTCCCTCTTTTTTCATCATACCGGCGCATATAGCGATGATCCGGTCTCCCGTGAGGATTCCTCCCCTTTCATCGACCGCAATGACCCGGTCCCCGTCTCCGTCGAAGGCAAATCCGACATCCGCCCCCCGTGTGACGACCTCTTCGGCCAGTTTCTCGGGATGCTGGGAACCACACCCTTCGTTGATATTTTCCCCGTTGGGTTCGGCGAAGATGGTGTGAACCTCCGCGCCCATTTCAAAGAAGGGTTTCGGTGCGATCCGGTGGGTGGCGCCGTTGGATGCATCCAGCACTACAGAGGTTCCCTCAAGCGTATATTCCTTTGGAAAGCTGTTTTTCAAGAAAACGATATACCGGCCCCGGGCGCCCTCCAGGTTATACGCCTTCCCCAGATTCTTGGGTGAAGGGTGAAGGGCGTTCATGTTGTTTGCTAGGGCCATCTCCTCGATCTCCGATTCCTTTTCGTCGGGGAGTTTGTATCCGTCGCTGGAGAATATCTTGATTCCATTGTCCTGGAAGGGGTTGTGAGAGGCGGATATAACGATACCCGCATCGGCCCGCATGTTGCTGGTAAGGAAGGCGACTCCAGGGGTTGGCATGGGGCCAACCATGTACGCGTCCACGCCCATGGAACAGATCCCGGAGACAAGGGCATGCTCCAGCATATATCCCGAAACACGGGTGTCTTTTCCTATGATAATCCTTGGGTTGTGCCCCCGGCGTTTGAAGAGATGGGCAGTTGCCATCCCTATCCGCAGGGCCATTTCCGACGTCATGGGGAATTGGTTCGCCACGCCCCGTATTCCGTCTGTTCCGAAAAGCTTGCCCATGCTTGCGCCATCCTTATGCTCAATTGATCGGGTTCCTACTATATTATTTTTCAAGGTTTTACAATAACCAAAACTTCCGTTCCCTTATGCCGGTTTCGGGACAACATCACGCCCCGTCATGGATCAGGTCTATGACCGTTATTTCAGGGGGCGCCATGAGACGCATCGGAGGCCCCCACGTCCCCGATCCCCTGCTGACGTAAAGCATCGCCCCGTCCGCGAGTTGGTACAGGCCGCTGTTGAAGGCGAAGGCCAGGCGGGTGAGAAGGGTGAAGGGGAATATCTGTCCCTTGTGGGTATGTCCGGAGAGCTGGAGGTCAAAGAGTGCCGGCGATCCTTTGAGCACAACAGGCTGATGCTTGAGGAGGATGGTAAAGCAGTCGCCGGGACACCCCACCAGTAATTCTTTTTCCGGGGCATCTTCAAGGGCCCGGTAAATCTTGCCGGTGGGATCATCGACGCCTGCGACCGTCATAAAGCCTCCCACGTTTGCTCTCTCGCCTCTCAGGGCCGTAAAGCCCGCCTTCCTCGTAAAGGCGAGTGCCTGGGTGAGCCCGGCGTAGAATTCATGGTTACCTGTAACGGAAAATTTCCCGTATGAAGGGTCTATCTCCCGGAAGAGATCCGCGAGCGTCGACAGGTTGTTTGTCTCCCCGTCGACCAGGTCCCCCGTAGAGACAAGTATGTCGGGAGCGGCGACCCTGATCTCCTTTAGGATGCGTTCCAGCCTCTTTTCCCGGACGATAAGACCGAGGTGCAGATCGGATATCTGGACGATCCGGACTCTTCCGATCTCCGCGGGTATCTTGGCCGTCCGTATGGTAATTGTCTCGGTGCGGATACGTAAGGCCTCGCTGGAGCCGTACAGTACCAGGGCGGCCGCCAGGGAGAGCAGCGTGATGAAACAGTGCCGGGCGGGAGGGATTACGGGGGAGGGATCAAAAGAAAAGATGTATGCGCCCAGGTGCGCCAAGATGCGGTAACAGTCGAAGAGGAGGGAGAGGCAAAACAGCAGGAACGCAAGGCCCATCCACAGGTATCCTGTCCAGGAAAAGAAATGTGCGAGAGATTGAAGGCCGCTTCGTTCCGACATATGGACGATGATGGGTGCAAGGACCATAATGATCATGAAGAGCGCAACGAATATGCCAGTCCTGGTTCCAAGGGCGAGAGACGCCTTCGCTCCCAGGAAGAGGTAGAGGTGAGCCCCGCCGTAGATGAGGAAAAAACCCAGGAGGAATATAGTTGTCACCGCCTGTTCGTTATTGACCATGCCGCCTTCCCTATGAGATTAAGCCCGGTGTGATGCATGCGACAACACCCTGCCTCTATATAAACAATTTGGCGGAAGAAGTCTCGCGGTTTTAACACGTTTTGGGTTTTTCTTCCCGGTACGGATGCTGCGGGAAATCAAAGCCATACTTTGACGCCCGGGAGTGGAGAGCAGAAGGTGGAGGAAAACAAGTTTTTCCTCCACCTTCTGCTCTATTTCCACCCCTGGAACGCATCCCTTTCCATCCGGGAGCCTAGATATTGTTGTTATTTCAGTTGATCGCCACGCTGCCGCGCTCGCCGGACCCCACCCGCACAACCTCGTTAAGATCGAGGACGAAGATCTTCCCGGCTCCGATCTCTCCCGTTTGTGCCGCCTTCGTAATGGTGCCGATGGCGCGTTCGACGAAGTCCTCGTTCACCGCAATCTCAAGCTTGACTTTTTTGAGGAGCCCCCCGCTCTCTTTTGCTCCCCTGTACACCTGAGTGCGTCCCTTTTGTCTTCCCTGACCGAGGACGTTGGATACGGTCATCAGATGAATGTCTTCCCCTTCGAGTGCCCTTTTTACCTCCTCCAGTTTATGGGGCTGGATAATTGCAATAATGTATTTCATGGTCAGTGCCTCCTATTCCAACACGGTATACGCCGATTCGTTATGCTGAGTCAGGTCGAGACCGATCAGCTCGCTCTGCTTGTCAACCCTCATTCCAACCAGTGCATCGACGATTTTGTACAGGACCCAGGTGACCACCAGGGCGTAGGTTATGCACACGGCAAGGTAGACCATCTGGGCAAAGAATAGCTTCGTGTTGCCCAGGAGAAGGCCGTCCGCCCCGCCGCTGTTGATCGCTACTGCCGCGAAGAGTCCTGTTGCGAGTGTTCCCCATATGCCGCCGATACCGTGGACACCGAAGACATCGAGTGCGTCATCGTACCCGAGCAGGGGCTTGAGCTTGGTGACCGCAAGATAGCAGATGATGCCCGCGATCAGTCCGATCGGCATTGAAGAGAGAACGCTGACAAATCCGCAGGCCGGTGTGATGGCGACAAGCCCGGCGACGACGCCGCTGACGATACCGAGGACCGTCGGCGCCCCATCCATCTTCCACTCCATGAGAGCCCACGCTATCCCCGCTGCTGCCGCCGCGGTATTTGTAGTGACAAACGCATTTGCGGCAAGCCCTCCCGCCTCGATGGCGCTCCCAGCGTTGAACCCGAACCAGCCGAGCCACAGGAGCGCGCCGCCCAGAAAGGTTATAGGCAGGTTGTGAGGCGCGAAGGATTGCTTCTCATACCCAATTCTCTTTCCGATCAGAATGGCCACAACCAGCGCGGAAATACCCGAGCTGACATGGACGACGATGCCGCCCGCAAAGTCGAGAGCCCCGATCCCCCCCAGCCAGCCGCCGGATCCCCAGACCCAGTGCGCTATGGGATCATAGACGAATGTCGTCCACAGCAGCGTGAATATGACAAGCGCCGAAAACTTCATCCGCCCGGCGAATGCGCCCACCATCAGTGCCGGGGTGATAATGGCAAACATTGCCTGGAATATCATAAAGACCAAATGCGGTATCGTACCGGCGTACACGGAACTGGGATCCTGGCCGACGCCCTTGAGGCCGATCCAGTCCAACCCTCCGATAATGCCGTAGCCCGTATCGGGGCCAAAGGAGAGAGAATAGCCAAACAAGACCCACTGCAGACTCACTAAACAGATAATGGCAAAACACTGCGTCAGAATGGAGAGGACATTTTTCCTCCTCGCCATCCCCCCATAAAAAAAGGCCACACCCGGGGTCATAATAAAGACCAGTGCGGCACAGACCATCACCCACGCCGTATCTCCTGTATTCATACCTTCCACCTCCACCAGTTGTTTCTCAAAGTACAACATTCCGGAGCAAAGCAATTCCGGTGCCAGCGGGGTGTGGTGCTGTAAGCAGTTGATATGCTTGCCGTGTATATGATATAAGAATTTTCATAGTCATACGATATGGTGCCGGTAAGCAGAAAAAGTCACAATATTGTAATATTTTATGATGCCGGAAAGCGCTGACAATGTCCTGCAAATAAATTACCCCCTTCCGGGGAATCGTACTCTCCGTCGCAATCGGTGAAATTCACGGGCGGACTATGCCGCTTCCGGTGAAGGAGAAGTGCCTCCCGTAGTCAATCCCCCGGCCCAGGTCCTGGAAAAGTGCAGGCAGATGTGGTACCTATACACAGGCGTCAATCAGGGGTATCCTTCCGGATACGCGCCCTTTTACCTGTAGCCGCCCTGACTGTAGTAGCAATCCGGTAGGGACATGTTGAAAAGAGAGGGAATATGCATGAAAAGATTAATCGATTTATCAAAAGAAGAGCTGCTCGGGAGGATATGGAAAGCGGAACCCAGACTTAAAAAAATTCTGTGTGATGCAAAGCACGTGGAAGAGGCGCGGCACCTGCTGTTTGATTATCTGGATCGCTTCAGAAGAGATCTGTACAACATGAAATCCTACACACCCTTTGCAAAGCTCAATCCGGTGGAGAAGAGAGCGGCCCAGGAATGTATCCGGGTCCTTTCCAATACGATGAGAAGCGAAAATGAGCATCTGACCCAGACCTCCCCTCTGCAACTGTTCTATGATCTGGCACGGGGTGAAAAAGGGGCCCGTGACAGGGTGAGCGAAGGGTTTTTGATGGAGTACCTCGCTCTGTTGAGGGGGATCAGGGGTCAATACGGCAAACATTCTCACTATCATGAATTTCTGGAACCACAGGATGAGCGGCCCGCTTCCATCGAACGCTCGGCCCAGCTGGACGCCTACGCGGCAACGATGAGAAGATCTCTCAAGCGGTATAAAACAGGCCTTGACCCTAAACTGGTAAACAGGCGAAAGGGGCTGAAAAAGAAGATCCTGCGCTATTTTGGGGCCACGAAAGAAGACTGGCACAATTATATGTGGCACATGAAACACATCATCAGAGATGTTGAAACCCTCTCTTCCCTCGTTACACTGAATGATGAGGAACGGGAAGGGTTGCGGATGGTGAAGGAGCATCATATTCCCTTTGAAATAACGCCCCATTATCTGTCCCTTTTTAATGAAGAGGGGCAGTCGTTTCATGATCGGGCCATCCGCGCGCAGGTGATCCAGAGTCCCCGGTATTGCGACAACCTCCTCGCACACCAGCGGGCCGGGGGGGAGGATTTCATGGGCGAGCGGTGGACCAGCCCGATGGACGGGGTAACACGCCGGTATCCACAGATTATCATTATGAAACCCTTTAATTCATGTCCCCAGATATGTGTATACTGCCAGAGAAACTGGGAGATAAAGGATATGGACGACAACCCTCTCATGCCACGGGACAAGGTGGTCGAAATGATACGATGGGCCGGGGAGGATAAAAATCTCTCGGAAATCCTGATAACCGGCGGCGATCCCCTTACACTGGGCAACACATACCTTGACTGGCTCATCGGAGAGATCGCGGCGATAGATCACATCGACCGGATACGCATCGGAACCAGGACGTTGGCAACTCTCCCCCAGCGGTTCGATGACGGGCTGCTTGCCATCCTTGAAAAATACCATGAGTGGGGGAAGCGGGAGGTCGCTCTTGTGACCCACTTCGAACATCCGACCGAACTGTGCCCGGAGGTCCTGGATGCCGTGAAAAAGATAAAAAAGCTGGGGATCAATATATACAATCAGCAGGTCTTCACCTACTACAACAGCAGAAAGTTTGAGACAGCCTTTCTGCGCAAGGCGCTCAAGGTCTTCGGCATCGATCCTTACTACACCTTTAACTGCCAGGGGAAGGATGAAACCGTCGATTTCAG
>JAQULO010000021.1 GCA_028718565.1 Syntrophales bacterium
GGATGGCGCAGCGGAATAACGAAGCCTATCCTATTGGAAAACATCATAAAGCTCTAATTCCCCTTCTATACGTATGTGCCACGGTATTGGTACGTGACCGCCGGTCAAAAAAAACTTGACAAGGCACTTGAGTTATGGTTAGTACTCCCCGGTTTCTGGTAGGGGCGAGCGGGTGAGCGCCTGAGTTGCAGCTGTTCCAAGGGCTTTTGGGGCACAAGATTTTTAAATACTTAACTCAAGGTATGGTGAGTGGTAATGGTGGAACTGAATTATACAGTTTTAATCCAAATGGTCAATTTCCTCGTGTTGATTCTTATACTGAACTTCCTCCTTTTTAAGCCTGTCTTAAAAACTATCGAAAAAAGAAATAAGAAGATTGGAGAGTCGCAAGAGGAGGTACGCTCCCTCGACGAGACGATCGAGCGCAAGATGGCCCAGTACGAGGAGAGGATACGCCAGGCGAGGGCAGAGGCTGCGATCCAGAGAGATGCGGTCAAGGAAGAGGGCACGGAGCAGGGCAAAGAGACAATCGGCAAGGTACGGGATGAGATCTCAAAGAAGCTCGAAGGCTTCAAGGCCCGGCTACAGAAGGAAACAGACGAAGCCAGGGTTTCCCTTCGGGAGCAAACAAAGATGATAGCTGCTGAGATTTCTGAGAAGGTTCTGGGAAGGGGTGTTCAATGAAACGACTTCTTTTTGCTGTTTTGGTTTTTACTCTCGTTCCCCTGTTCGCTTATGCATCGGGGGGGGGAGAAGCTCACGAGGGCGGTGTGGGCGACCTGTGGTGGAGGATTCTCAATTTTGTCATACTGGCCGGTCTTATTTACAAGTTTTCAGCCAAGGCTATCGTGAATTTCTTCGTCGGCAATCGTGCGTCCATCAAGAATTCTCTGGACGAGGCGGTGGCGGCAAAGGAGGAAGCTCAAAAGAAACTGGAGGAACATTCTGCCAGGCTGGACAAGGCCACGGCGGAGATAGCGGGCATCGCCGATATGATCAAGGCGCAGGGGCTTGCGGAAAAAGAAAAGATTATAGAAGAGGCGAAACGAACCGCCGATAAGATGAGGGAAGACTCGGAGGCCAGGATTGAACAGGAATTCAAGAGGGCCCTCCATCAGCTCAGGAACGAGGCCACGGAGCTTTCCGTTAAGATGGCGGAAGAGATCTTAAAGAAAAACATCGAAGAAAAAGATCACGAGAATATGGTTAGTGATTTTTTAGATAGGATGGTGAGCCGAAATTGATTGGAAGCGATATTGCGAAGAGGTATGCAAAGGCCCTGTTTGATATAGCGCGTGAGGAAGATGCGATAGAGGCCATATACGAGGAGTTGAAAGGATTTTCTTCCCTGATGGAGGGGAGTGCGGATCTGGCGGAGTTCTTTGCCAATCCCGTATTCGACAGCTCCGACAAGGCGGCTGTTATGGGGAACATCCTTAATAAAGCTAAGGTGTCGGGCATTACGTCGAATTTTCTGAAGCTGCTGGTGGATAAGAGAAGGATAGATGCCCTTGGGCAGATTAAAGAGTGTTATCGAAGAGATATGGATAATGTCTTGAACAATGTAAGGGTTGACGTAAAAACGGCATTCCCTCTGTCAAATAAGCTGTCCGCGAGGATCAAGAAACAGATGAAAGGCCTGACCGGAAAGAACGTTGAAATGGTTATTGACGAGGATCCATCACTGCTGGGTGGTATCGTTATAGGGGTGGGCGATACCCTGTACGATGGCAGCGTTCGGGCTCAACTGAACAGTATAAGGGAACTCATAAGGGAGGAGATGTAAGGGATGGATGCAATCAGGGCAGAGGAAATAACACAGGTAATTTCCAAGCAGATCAAGGATTATGAGAAAAAACTGGATGTCAGTGAAATAGGGACCGTCCTGTCGGTCGGTGACGGTATTGCCAGGGTTTACGGTGTGGAAAATGCCATGGCCATGGAGCTCCTCGAATTCCCCGGTGGTATACTGGGAATGGTACTCAACCTTGAGAGAGACAACGTTGGTGTCGCCATCCTGGGCTCAGATATACATATCAAGGAAGGTGATGTGGTCAAGAGGACGGGCAAAATAGCGCAGATCCCGGTGGGAGAGGCTCTTCTCGGGCGCGTTATTGACGCCACAGGGGTGCCCCTGGATGGGAAGGGTCCCATAGAGACGGATACCTACAGCAGGATCGAGGTTGTCGCGCCCGGAGTGATCAAGAGGCAGCCGGTCAACCAGCCGGTCTACACGGGACTGAAATCAGTCGATGCCATGACGCCCATCGGAAGAGGGCAGCGTGAGTTGATCATCGGAGACCGCCAGATAGGGAAAACGGCGATCTGTATCGATGCCATCATCAGACAGAGGAATACCGGTATCAAGTGTATCTATGTTGCGATAGGGCAGAAGAAATCAACCGTTGCACAGGTGGTCGAGGCGCTGAGAAAGCATGATGCCATGGATTACACCTGTGTCGTTTCGGCCTGTGCCAGCGATCCGGGAACACTGCAGTACATAGCCGCGTTTGCGGGGTGCAGCATCGGCGAGTACTTCAGGGACAATGGGCAGGATGCCCTGATCATCTACGACGATCTCTCCAAGCAGGCCGTAGCTTACCGGCAGATATCGCTTCTCCTGAGACGGCCCCCGGGACGTGAGGCGTACCCCGGAGACATTTTTTATAACCATTCACGGCTGCTGGAGCGTGCTGCCAGGGTGAGCAAGGAGTTGGGCGGTGGTTCCCTTACGGCGCTTCCCATCATTGAGACCCAGGCCGGTGACGTTTCCGCGTTTATTCCCACGAATGTTATCTCCATCACCGACGGTCAGGTCTTCCTCGAGCCGGATCTGTTCTATGCGGGCGTGAGGCCGGCGATCAACGTCGGTATTTCCGTCTCCCGGGTCGGCGGTGCGGCGCAGGTGAAGGCGATGAAACAGGTCGCCGGTACCCTGAAACTTGACCTGGCACAGTACCGGGAACTGGCCTCCTTCGCGCAGTTCGGGAGTGACCTCGACAAGGCGACCCAGGCTCAGTTGGAGCGGGGGGTCAGGCTCGTTGAGATCCTGAAACAGCCCCAGTATCAACCTATGTCGCTGGCGCAGGAAGTGATGGTGCTGTACGCGGGCGTCAGAGGATTTGTCGACAAGTACCCTGTGGATAAGATTAAAAGCTATGAGAAACAGCTCCTGGGCTTTTTGGAAAGCAAATATGCGGATGTGATGAAAGAGATAGATGAAAAACAGGAACTCAATCCGGAACTGGACAACAAGATAAAGGGCGTCTTAGCGGAGTTTGATTCCGTGTTTGCCTCCTAATAGGGAAACAGGCATTCTGGCAGTAATCCGGACAGAGCATAGGGGAGTACTTTTTAATGGGCGCATCGTTAAAGGAAATCAAAAGACAGTCTGTAGCCGTCGATAAGACCAGGCAAATCACTAGGGCTATGAACATGGTGGCGGCGTCGAAGTTGAAGGCGGCCCAGATGAAGATGGAAAATTTCAGGCCATATGCGGGCAAGCTGATGGAAGTGTTTGGCAGTCTGGCCGGAAGAGTTGTATCAACCACGAATCCCCTGCTTGCTGTGCGTGATCCCGGCAGGATCAGGGTGATCATGATGACATCGGACAGGGGCCTGTGCGGTGGATTTAATACGAACGTGATCAAGGAAGTCGAGAAGTTTACAAGGGGGAAAAAGGCTGAAGGGAAGGACGTGTCGTTGATCACCGTAGGCAAGAAGGGACGGGATTTTTTCAGAAAGAAGGTAAAGATAGACGGCCAATACGTAGAAGAGTTAAGTCGTTTCGATATCAGTCTGGCTGCACGCATTGCGAAAGATGCGATTCCTCCCTTTATCGCGGGAGAATACGATGAGCTGTATCTCTGTTACAATGAATTCCGAAGCGTCGCCTCGCAGAGGCCTGTCATGGTCCGATTGCTCCCCGCGGCCTCCATCGGCGCAGATGAAGATGAAACCGAAGCGGCCGCTGATTACGTCTACGAACCCTCCGAGGAAGAGCTCCTGGCCCATATCGTACCCATGTATTTGAGAGTACTGATTTATAAGGGGCTGCTGGAGACATCGGCAGGAGAGCACGGTGCCAGGATGGTCTCTATGGATAACGCGACGAGCAATTGTGAAGAGATGATACAGAGCCTCACGCAGAAGTTCAACAGCGCGAGGCAGGCAGCCATTACCGCGGAATTGATGGATATTGTGGGTGGTACAGAGGCACTATCGGCAAAGGGGTAGCCTGACATAGAAGGATAAAATAGTGAAGGAGATGGGAATGAATACAGGAAGGATTGTGCAGGTAATTGGTCCCGTAATCGATGTTGAGTTTGAAGAGGGGAATCTCCCCAGCATCATGAATGCCCTCACGATTACGAATCCGACCATCGATGATGAAGAGGATAATCTTGTTGTGGAAGTCGCCCAGCATCTCGGTGACAACGTGGTCAGATGTATCGCCATGGAGATCACGGATGGCCTCGTGAGGGGTATGACTGCCAAGGATACGGGAGCCCCTATTACGGTCCCTGTCGGAGAAGCCTGTCTGGGGAGGATCGTCAATGTTATCGGGAAACCGGTTGATGGCTTAGGGCCGATAAGCTCCGAGAAGACCATGCCCATTCATCGTGAGTCCCCCTCGTTCCTGGAGCAGGATACATCGGTACACGTTCTTGAAACCGGTGTCAAGGTTATCGATCTCCTTGTCCCCTTTCCCCGGGGCGGGAAGATGGGAATGTTCGGTGGCGCCGGCGTTGGAAAGACGGTCGTTATGATGGAGATGATCCATAACATCGCCATGCACCACGGCGGTATCTCCGTGTTCGGCGGTGTCGGCGAGCGGACACGTGAAGGAAATGACCTGTATCTAGAGATGAAGGAGTCCGGGGTTCTCAGCAAGGCGGCCCTGGTGTACGGCCAGATGACGGAACCTCCGGGAGCACGGGCCAGGGTGGCGCTAACGGCGCTGACAGCGGCTGAGTACTTCAGGGATGAAGAGGGACAGGATGTGCTCCTCTTCATCGATAATATCTTCAGATTTACGCAGGCGGGTTCCGAGGTGTCGGCCCTCCTGGGCCGGATGCCCTCCGCAGTCGGGTATCAGCCCACGCTGGCGACGGACCTCGGAGAACTCCAGGAGCGGATCACGTCGACAAACAAGGGCTCGATCACAGCGGTCCAGTGCGTATACGTGCCCGCGGATGATCTGACCGACCCGGCACCGGCGACCACATTTGCCCACCTTGACGGAACGGTTGTTCTTTCCCGTCCCATTGCCGAGCTTGGTATTTATCCTGCTGTTGATCCCCTCGATTCAACGTCGCGTATCCTGGATCCGAATGTCATCGGTGAAGATCATTATCAGACTTCACGAGAGGTACAGATCATCCTCCAGAAGTATAAGGACCTCCAGGATATTATTGCGATCCTCGGTATGGACGAGCTCTCCGAGGAAGACAGATTGACGGTCAGCAGGGCAAGGAAGATTCAGAGGTTCCTCTCGCAGCCCTTCTTTGTGGCCGCCCAGTTCACCGGTGTAGAGGGCAAGTTCGTATCGGTCGCAGATACGGTCAAGGCATTCAGGGAAATCCTGGACGGGATTCATGATGACCTCCCCGAGCAGGCATTTTACATGGTCGGCGGCATAGAAGAGGTCAAGGAAAAGGCTGCCCGACTCGCGGAAGAATAGGCCGGAGGGATTGTTAGATGGCTGATGAACTGATGTTGGAGATAGTGACGCCCGAGAGGCTCGCGTTCAGCGATGTCGTCGAAGAGGTGACGTTGCCGGGGGGCGAGGGTGAGTTCGGGGTGTTGGTCGGTCACGTGCCGTTCCTGAGTTCTATAAGGATCGGTGAGCTCAACTATACGAAAGATCATAAGAAGACGTATTACCTTGTAGGTGAGGGGTACGCAGAAGTAACGGGTCTCAAGGCAACCGTCCTTGTTGAATCCATCGAGGCGGCCAGTTCCATAATAGTGGAAGAGGCCAAGAGGGATAAAGAATCGGCGGAGGCCAGACTGGCCGGGATGGACAAGGAGAACCCCGATTACGGGAAGATTAAGAAATCTCTGGACATGGCTGAAACGAGGATTAAGGTCTCAGAGAAGGTGTAGATGGTTTTTCTGTGTAATTTCCTGTGTATCCGATGTGCTCAAGGATATTCAGATATTCAAGCCAAGGGGGTCATCTCGCTTGGCTTGTTTTCTTGCAGGGGGCGGAGGAGGTAGCTCATGAGGAGTGCAGGGGAGGGTTTGTTGGGCATCCTGATATGTGTTTTGGTGTACGCGGTGCTCACCCTTGTTTTCGTTGATCCCGCCGTTGCGGCTGAGGCCGCAGCCCATGGCGGACACGATATCGGGACGGAACTTCCCGTCTGGACGGCGCTTCCCTTTGCAGGGATACTCCTGTCCATAGCCCTGTGTCCGCTTTTGATGCCACATTTCTGGCATAACCACTTCGGAAAAATTTCGGTTTTCTGGTCACTGCTTTTTGCCGTACCCTTTCTCTTCTTCTATCACCAGGTGGCGGTTTACTACATACTACATATATATCTGATAGACTATATCCCTTTCATCATACTCCTGTGGGGGCTGTTTACAGTAGCCGGAGGGATCGTTGTCAGGGGCTCACTGAAAGGCACCCCTGCCCTCAATACCGTCATGCTGCTGATAGGCACGATACTGGCGTCATGCGTGGGCACGACGGGGGCGGCCATGGTCATGATACGCCCGGTTCTCAGGGCTAACAAGGATCGTCTGAAAAAAACACATGTCGTTTGTTTCTTTATTTTCCTCGTGGCGAATATCGGCGGTTCTCTCACCCCACTGGGCGATCCCCCCCTTTTCCTCGGGTTTCTCCATAATGTCCCATTCTTCTGGGTGACAACGAACGTACTCCCGCACATGTTGACCGCTTCGGGGATACTGCTGGCGCTGTTTTTTATCCTTGACACCTTTTACTACCGGAACGAGAAGGGGCAGGTAGAGAGCGGCCCCGAGGAAGAGAAGATTCCCTTCAAGATAGAGGGAGTTGTCAACTTTATATTCCTCCTGGGGATCGTCTGTCTCGTGCTGATGAGCGGGTACTGGAAACCGGGGCACTTTAACGTTCTGGGAGTGCATCTGGAGTATCAGGGAGTCCTGAGGGATCTTGGTATCATAACGATGGGAGCCCTTTCCCTGATGTTTACCTCCAAGGCCTTGAGAGAGGCCAATGATTTCAGTTGGTTCCCCATTATGGAGGTAGCCAAGCTGTTTGCCGGCATCTTTATGACGATCATCCCGGCGCTGGCGATACTAAAGGCGGGGAATGAGGGGGCCCTGTCAGGTCTCGTCTCCGCCGTGCGGGAATCGTATCACTACTTCTGGGTTACCGGCGCGCTGTCATCGTTCCTTGACAACGCACCCACATATCTCACCTTTTTCAACCTGGCCCTCGGGAAACTGGGCATTGTGGAATCAGCCGTGCCAGCCGCGCTCGCGGTGAAGGCGGCAACGGCCAATCCTGAGTTTATCCTGTACCTGAAGGCCATCTCCGCGGGGGCGGTCTTCATGGGGGCGAATACGTATATAGGCAATGCCCCGAATTTTATGGTCAAGTCGATAGCGGAAGAGGCGGGGATCAACATGCCCAGTTTCTTCGGATACATGATAAAATACTCGATTCCTATCCTTGTCCCCGTATTCATCCTCGTTACCTTTATATTCTTTTAGCGGGGAGGAAAAAGGTGTGGAGAGAAAGGCGTATTCGGCATGAACAAAGAATACTGTGAAGTGGTGGTGGAGGGATCACTCGACCTTGTCAGGGGTTTTGTAGTTGGATTTCTTGAGGGGAGAGGCATCCAGGGTGAGGCGATCTTCGGCGAGGATCATCATGTGGAAAATGAGGGAAAGTTCGGTCAGATGATGCGCCTTATCGGCGTCAAGGGGAACCGTGTCCACCTTATCATCGGCGTCGGATTCCACAAACTCCTGGAGAAGGCTCTGGAGAAGCGAAAGGATGAACTCGCGCTGAAGATAATCTCCGAGAAGAAGATCAGCCTGGCGTCCTTTGGATTTCGTTACCGGGCATATACTAAGGAACTTGGGGATGAACTGATGGCCCTGTTCGGGGACCCTCCGAAGGGGCTCCGGGTAAAAGATCATAAGCCCAAAGAGACGGTGTCGCCTGAGGGGAAAGGCGTGGAAGCCTACGCGCCCCTGCATGAATATGAGGTAAAGGCTACGGGAACGATATATGGTCCGGTCAGTGATGTGATCAATTTCTACGGCAGGGCGGAACACCACGACATGGTGGAGCTTGACAGTATAAAACTGGAGTACGACGAGGTCTGAGCCCCCCTTGTTTAGCCGCTGATGCCCGAGGCAAATACCCAGGACGTGCAGGATGAAGGGATGTATCTTTCTGTAACCCTGACATTTGAAAAGGGCTCTGTCGGGAGTGCCTGGCCGTCTTCAGTGTTTCCTCGTCGTAGCCCGAGCGGATCTGGGCCGTAGTCATTTCGGGTGGGTCAGTCCCTCCCCGGTCTTTCTGAAGAGATTGTCCAGGAAAAAATCCCGATCCGTTTCGATGTCAGCCTTCGGGTGCATCGTAGAATGGTGGGTGATGATGTCAAACCTGCTGTTGTTTTCCAGGAACTCCGAGGCGTTGTCATTGATGAACTCGGCTCTCTCCTCATCGAATGCGTTATTACAAACAGATCGTGAATGCTTTTCACACGCCGCTGTCATCTCCTTATCTATATCGGCAAAACCTGTGATTCTGGTATATTGGTATTCAGCTGAGGCTGTTGTGCTCGATGAAAGACAAAAATAGCTTTTGGGGTGGTATTTCTTTTGCGTATGAGGTAGGCTCACAGGGGCGGTGACGGTTTTGACAACCGGCAAGTTAGACTGAAAGAACGAATATAAAAGATTGGAGTATAACAAAAGATGAAAATGCTACGCCATGCGGTCTTTTTTCTGTTCTGTTTTCAACTAGTTTTTCTTTTGTCTGCCTGCTCAAATGAAAAGGCGGGCACCGATCAAAAGAAAGAGGCCCAATCGATCGAAAAGGGGCAGGAAGCGGAAAGCGTGAGTCCCTATGTGGGAGAATTAAAGGACGGGAAGCCCCATGGCCAAGGGACGCTGACCGAGGCCGATGGAACCAAGTACGTAGGTGAATTCAGAGACGGAAAGCCTCACGGGAAGGGGACCTTCTTATATCCAGAGGGCAAAACATTCCAAGAGAAGAGTTGGACAGAGGCTGGAAAAAAGTGGAGTACAGGTCTCCCGATGGGCAAGGAATATGTAGGAGAAGTCAAAGAGGGGATGCGGGAAGGACAGGGTGAACTGACCTACTATAGCGGCACCAGATATGTCGGTCAGTTCAAGGATGGCATTATGCACGGCAGGGGCGTCATGACAAATTCCAACGGTGTTATCTATGAAGGGGACTTCAATGGTGGCAGACCTCACGGTCAGGGAATCATTGCCTTCCCCGATGGCCGAAAATATTCCGGGCAAATAGAACTCAACAACATTCAGGGTGAGGGAACGATGACCTTTCCCGATGGAAGAAGATATATCGGGCAGTTCCAGAAAAACACCATGAGTGGAGAAGGAACCCTGATATATCCCGACGGAAGGGAAGAAAAAGGCACGTTCAAGGATGGCAAGTTGGTGAACTAAAGGGGGCGGATCGCAACATCCAACCTTTCTTAATCTGTTGGTTGTCCGTAATTTTGTGCAGCTTCCTGTAATTCTTCAATGTCCCCTTCAAAAATAGTTTTCAGGCACTGTGTGGATATCGGACCCTGGAATTCTATGGGGTTCGAATTCACAGCGTGCTAAACCCCAGTTATTCATTGACAAAGAATACCACCCGTTGTACTCCTGTACCCAGCAAAACAAGCGGGGCGTGGGTGTCATGCATGAACGGTTCATAAGGGTTGCGGCAACGGGTCTGGGGAGCGGCCTTTCGCCCTTCGCTCCCGGTACGGCAGGCACCCTTGTCGGCGTGCTGGTGTATATGGTCTTTTCCCGCTTTCCCTGGCCGCTGTACCTACTGTCGGTTGTTGTCCTTTCACTCTTTGCGGTTTATGTTTCATGGGAGGCGGAGAGGATATACAACAAAAAAGACCCATCCCTGATCGTTATCGATGAAATCGTGGGATTCCAGGTCACCATGTTTCTGGTTGCGCCGACGGCCTGGCACGTGTTCTCGGGGTTTATACTCTTTCGGGCCTTCGATATTATAAAGCCCTTTCCCATACGTCTCTGCGAGCAAAAGTTACCGGGGGGATATGGTGTTGTGGGCGATGACATAGTTGCCGGCGTGTACTCTAATGTTGTACTGCTACTGCTTGTCCGGTTTGTGATGTAGGTGAATGGAATGAATGTCGGGATACTGGTCATAGGGGACGAACTGACGAGCGGCATGACGCAGGACACCAATTCCTCTTTTGCGGCACGCGAGCTGTACGTCCAGTGGTGGCGCGTGTCGGCCGTCATGACAGTCGGTGATGATGTCAGTGCCATCAGAGGAGGACTTGACTACCTTCTGGGAATCTCCGATGCGCTTGTTGTCATGGGAGGGCTTGGTCCGACGGCGGATGATATAACAACTGCGTGCGTTGCCAAGGCGTTCGGCCTTGGTTTATATACCGATGACACGGTTTTAAAACAGCTCAAGGAACGGTTTGCCAAGATACATATCCCGTGGACAGAGAATAACGCTAAACAGGCCCTCTTTCCCGATGGTGCTGTTGTTATAGATAATCCTGCAGGGACAGCCTGTGGATTCTTCCTGGAAAGGAGCGGGATACCGGTCACAGTCATGCCGGGAGTCCCTGTCGAGGCACGGAATATGCTTTTGGAGGGTGTAATCCCCCTCTTCAGAGAGAAGCTCGGGTCCCGTGAACGGGTTGCCAAACGGGCAATCAATATCTTCAGGCTTTCCGAATCAAAGATAGATCAGGAACTTGCCAGAGAGAATCTCAATATTCCCGGAGTGAGCATAGGATTCTACCCCCGATTTCCACAGATTAGCGTGGTGGTTACATCCAGGGGCGAAGATGCGGCCAGGGTGGAAGAAAACCTCACACGTGCCGAGAAGAAAATCACGAACAGACTCGGCCACTATATATTCGGATATGACGACGATACCATGGAAGGGGTGGTGGCTGCGCTTCTCACCGACAGGGGGCTGACCCTCGCGGTGGCGGAGTCCTGTACCGGAGGCCTTATCATCGATCGCCTGACCGATGTGCCGGGCAGTTCGCTGTTCCTGGAGCGGGGTGTGGTTGTGTACAGCAATGCCTCAAAGGTGGACCTTCTCGGGGTGCCTGCCTCCATCATAGATAAACATGGTGCTGTGAGCGAAGAGACTGCTGTCCTGATGGCCGAGGGTGTGCGGCGGCTTGGGGGTACCGATATAGGGCTTGCCACAACCGGCATTGCGGGTCCGGCGGGCGGAACGGAAGAAAAACCCGTGGGGACGGTCTTTGTTGCGCTGTCCTCCGGAGAGGGAACCATCTGCCGCCGGTACCAGTTCAGATGGAAGCGCAGGAGAATAAAAGAGATATCGGCACAGATAGCCTTGGATATGTTGAGACGGGCCCTGACCGGAGGGGATATATTGGCATAACGGCACCGGTGCATTACAAGGAATCCTGCCGATTCTCATGTTGAAAAGGGTTGTCATGGGGGACACAAAGGCCATACGGGCGTTTCTGGCGATTGAACTCCCACGGGACATACGCGACCTTATAGAGGGCGGCAAAGAGGGAATGCGCCCCGCGATGCGGGGAATACGGTGGACCAGGGCGGAAGGGATGCACCTCACGGTGAAGTTTTTTGGCGATCTCTTTCCGGACGATGTGGATCGTGTCTCGGAGATTGTAGGAAAGAACTCCAGAGATGTTGTCCCCATGAAACTGACCCTGGGCTCTCCGGGAGGGTTTCCCGATCTTAAGAGGCCGAGGGTTTTGTGGCTCGGCGTCGGCGGAGAGACCGGCAGGCTAGAGGCCCTCCAGGCGGCGATTGAAAGGGATCTGGAGGCGTGCGGGTTCCCTGTAGAAAAGAGGTCATTTAAGGCGCATCTTACATTGGGGAGGGCCAGGGCGCACGGCGGAATAATCCCCGGGACCGGAGATCTGCCTGAGATGGCGGAGGATCTGAGCGAACATCGGTTTGATGCGCGGGATCTCATACTCTTCGGAAGTGAGCTGAAGCCCGGCGGCGCGGTATATACGAAACTCGCCCGGTTCCCTTTCGGAGGACACACGACAGGTTGATTTTTAAGCTCTTAATTTTGGATTTTTAATAACATTTTTTGACGGGCGGTACATTATACCGATAAGGGGAGGTCGCTATGAAGTCTGATGCGGATAGGGAAAAGGCTGTGGATCTGGCTATAACACAGATCGAGAAGCAGTTCGGAAAGGGTTCCATCATGAGGCTGGGCGGAGACGAGTTCATATCCGATGTCCCTGCCATATCGACCGGTTCTATCAGCCTTGATATTGCCCTCGGTGTTGGCGGTGTCCCCCGGGGAAGAGTTATCGAGATATTCGGCCCCGAGTCGGGGGGAAAAACCACGCTTGCGCTTCACATCGTTGCAGAGGCCCAGAAGAGGGGCGGTCTTGCGGCTTTTGTAGATGCGGAACATGCACTTGACGTGAGCTATGCCCGCAAGATCGGCGTGAATACGGATGACCTCCTCATATCCCAGCCGGACACGGGGGAACAGGCGCTGGAGATTGCCGAGGTGCTGGTGCGAAGCGGCGCCATTGATGTCCTTGTTATAGATTCCGTCGCGGCCCTGGTGCCCCGTTCGGAACTCGAGGGAGATATGGGAGATGCGCAGATGGGGCTTCAGGCGAGGCTGATGTCTCAAGCGCTCAGAAAGCTGACCGGTACCATCGGCAAGACCATGACGACTGTCATCTTTATCAATCAGATGCGTATGAAAATAGGAGTATTCTTCGGTAACCCGGAGACAACGACCGGGGGGAACGCACTCAAGTTCTATTCGAGCATGCGTCTGGACATCCGAAGGATCTCGGCCATAAAACAGGGCCAGGATGTCATAGGAAACAGAACCAAGGTCAAGGTGGTAAAGAACAAGCTTGCCCCCCCCTTCAGGGAGGCTGAATTTGATATCATCTTCGGAGAGGGAATATCGAAGGCGGGTGATCTCCTCGACCTGGCATCCGACAACGGGATCGTTGAAAAGGCGGGTGCCTGGTATTCGTACGGGGGGGAACGGATAGGACAGGGAAGGGAAAACGTCAAGGTCTTCCTGAAGGAAAATCCCGATATTATGGCCAAGATACTGGAGGAGGTTTCAGACAAGTTCGGACTAAAGAAGGACAGGGCAGAGGCAGAGGAAAAAGAATAGTGGATGATGATCCTTTGTATGAGAAGGCGCGCCAAAAGGCGCTACGATATCTTACATACAGGGGAAGAAGTGTGGAGGAGGTACGATCCAAGCTTACGGAAAAGGGCTTCGATGATACCGTGATCAAAAAGGTTGTTGACAGGCTCAGCGATCTTGGGTATCTGGGCGATAGGAATTTTGCGGGGCAGTGGGCAAAGAGCCTTGCCGCCCGTAGACTCTGGGGCAACAGAAAGATAGAGGAAAGCCTTCGAGAGAAGGGGATCTCGCGTGACCTGATGCAGGAGGCCATCGCCGGGGCGCGGGAGGAAAAGGACGAGCGGCGCGCCATACAAGAGCTTGTTGAAAAGAGACTTCGCCGGGAGCCTGCATGCGAAGTTTTTTCATATAAGGGGAAGAGACGATTGACGCAAACCCTCGTGGGAAGAGGATTTCCCGTGGGGCTGATACTGGACGTGCTCAGGGAGATGGGAGACACATATAATGACGGTGTGGATGACCCCCGCTAGGGCATAGAGGAGACGAAGGAGATATGCGATAATGACGGGCAGTGAGATCAGAGAGAAGTTTCTTGCGTATTTTAGAGAGCGGGGACACGCGATTGTGCCCAGCTCTTCGCTTATTCCGAAGGAAGACCCGACACTTCTCTTTACGAATGCCGGGATGGTGCCCTTTAAGAATCTGTTCCTGGGGCTGGAGGACCGGGGCTACCGGAGGGCCGCCTCTTCACAGAAGTGTGTCAGGGCCGGGGGCAAACACAACGACCTGGAAAACGTCGGATATACGGCTAGGCACCACACCTTCTTTGAGATGCTGGGGAACTTTTCATTCGGTGATTATTTCAAGGACGAGGCCATCTCCTGGGGATGGGAGTTCCTGACGGCGGTCATGGGCATCCCTGCGGACAAACTATGGGTGAGCGTCTACAAGGACGACGACGAGGCATTCGAGATATGGAATAAAAAAATGAATCTTCCCGCTGAGAGAATCTTCCGCCTGGGTGAAAAGGATAATTTCTGGACCATGGGTGATACCGGTCCCTGCGGCCCCTGTTCTGAAATCTACTTCGACCAGGGAGAGGAAGTCGGCTGCGGGAAGCCTGGCTGCGATATCGAATGTGAATGCGGGCGGTACGTCGAGGTTTGGAACCTCGTCTTCACGCAGTTCGATCGTGACGCGTCCGGGACCCTGACCCTCCTGCCCAAACCAAATATCGATACGGGAATGGGCCTTGAGCGGCTGGCAGCTGTGATGCAGGGGGTGACCAGCAACTACGACTGCGATCTCTTTCATGAGATTATTGGGCATATCGAGAATGTGTCGGCCAGGAAATATAAGGAGAATGAAGATGACGACATCGCTATACGGGTGATTGCCGATCACTGCCGCGCCGTCACCTTCCTCGTCAGTGACGGCATACTCCCCAGTAATGAAGGGAGGGGGTACGTCCTGAGGAGGATCCTGCGACGTGCTGCCCGTTTCGGCAAGCTCCTGGGCCTGGACAAGCCTTTTCTCCATGACCTGGTGCCGGTCGTGATTGAAAAGATGAAGGACTGCTATCCGGAACTGGTGGACAAGGAATCCTTCGTAAGAAAGGTTGTTGTCAATGAAGAGCAGCGCTTCATGGAAACTCTCGATACGGGGCTGAAAATCCTCAGCGATGAGATCGTTTCCCTCAAAAAGAAAAAGGGGACGGTCATTCCCGGGGATATGGTCTTCCGGCTCTATGATACCTTCGGATTCCCGACCGATCTGACCGCCGAGGTCGCCCGGTCTCAGGACCTGACGCTGGACATGAAGGGGTTTGATGACGCCATGGAAAACCAGCGCAGCAAGGCGCGGGAGGCCTGGAAGGGTAGCGGCGAGGAGGAAGTTGCCGGTATATACCGAAAACTTTCCATTGATGGAATAAAAACGGAGTTTGTCGGATATGAGGGAAATACCGAGACCACGGCGCGGATAGTCGCCATCCTGAAGGATGATAAACAGGTTGATGCCCTTGCTGAGGGGGAGGGTGGCGAGATATTTGTTGAGAAGACCCCCTTCTATGGCGAGGTCGGGGGACAGGTCGGAGATGTTGGGACTATTGAAGGAGGTTCGGCGCTCTTTGATGTGTCGGATACCCAGAAACCCCTGGATGACCTATTCACCCACATCGGGAAGGTCAAGAAAGGTGCATTCAGCATCGGAGACACCGTTCATCTGAAGACGGACGAGGGGATACGTCGAGCCATCGAGGCAAATCACTCAGGGACGCATGTCCTCCAGGCTGCACTGAAGCGGGTGTTGGGGGACCATGTCAAACAGTCTGGTTCCCTTGTCAATTCCGAGAGGCTCCGTTTCGACTTCACCCATTTCGCGAAGATCGAAGACGAGGAGATCGAAGAGATCGAACATATTGCCAATGCCTACATCAGAAGCAACACGCCGGTCGATACCCGGGTCCTCGGGCGGGAAGAGGCTATTAAGACAGGCGCGACGGCCGTTTTTGACGAGAGATACGGTGAGACCGTCCGCGTTGTCCGGATGGGGGACTACAGCATGGAGTTGTGTGGAGGGACCCATGTTCTAAGGACCGGGGACATAGGATTTCTGAAGGTAGTCGGTGAATCATCGATAGCCGCCGGCGTGAGAAGGATCGAAGCGGTGACCGGTGGAGAGGCAGTCAAATACGCCGAGGCGGTGGAGAAGGAACTGAAAACCTCGGCACGACTCGTCAAGGCGGTTCCCCTGGAGCTGACTAACCGGTTGGAAAAACTGCTGAAAACCCAGAGAGATCTTGAGAGAGATATCGAGACCCTCAAGGGGAAACTGGCGGCGAAGGATTCATCCGACCTTCTTGGCAAGGTCAAGGAAATAAAAGGCATCAAGATGCTCGCGACCCTGGTTGATACGCCGGATGTTCGAATCCTCCGTGACTTTGGAGACAAGCTGAGGGACAAGATCCCCTCCGGAATCATCCTCTTGGGAAGCCGCGTGGGGGACAAGGCCATGCTCCTGTGTGTGGTGACGAAGGACCTTACGGACCGCTACAATGCGGGGAAGATCGTCGGGGAGATAGCGCCGATTGTTGGAGGAAAGGGCGGCGGTCGCCCGGATATGGCACAGGCCGGAGGATCCATGCCCGAGAAGCTGGGGGAAGCGCTGGGCAGGATGGAGGAGATTCTGCTCAGAGGCTGAGTACGCAGTTCAATTGGTAGATGACCCGGGTTGTTTTCATGGAATCTGGATCATGTTCTCAGGTATAGGAGGTACCGTGCCCATGGCTGGACTTTCAGCTGATTACGGAAGCTTTGAAGGCGTGGACGGGCTCCATATCTTCTACAGGAAATACCAGGCCGAGGCCGAGAAGGCGCGGATGGTAATCGCACACGGGTTGGGGGAACATTCCGGGCGTTATGGCAATATTGTCAGCCGACTCCTCCCCCAGGGAATAAGCATATGGGCACCGGACCACAGGGGGCATGGACAGAGCGGCGGCCCCCGGGGTCATGTATCCTCCTTCTACCAGTACGTCGATGATCTCCATACCCTGGTCGCACTTTCCCGGGACACACTTGCCGAAGGTTCAAAGATCTTTCTTCTGGGGCACAGCCTGGGGGGACTTATCGCCCTGAGGTTTGCCGCCCGCTTTCCGGAAGTGACCGACGGCTTAATCGTATCGACACCCGCACTCGGGTTGCCGGAGGATCTCCCCGCTGTCAAAGCTTTTGTCGGCAGAATTCTGTCAGCCCTTTGGCCTACCCTTAGCCTTGCTAATAGTCTTGACGCATCGAAGCTCAGCCACGATGAAGAGGTGGTCCGTGCGTATCTGGATGATTCCCTGGTTCATGGCAGGGTCACCGCCCGCTGGTTTGCCGAATTTATCCTGGCCGTGGAGGCTGCGAACCGATCGGCCCACGAGCTGAAGGAGCCTTTCCTGATGCAACTCGCGGGGGACGATCACCTGACCGGTGTGGACGCACCGAAACGGTTTTTTGAAGGTATACCCATCGCCGATAAGACACTTTACATCTACAAGAACCTCTACCACGAGATATACAACGAGACCAAAGAGCAAAGGGAGCATGTCCTGGACGATCTGGATGCATGGCTCATGAAACACATCTGATTCGAGAAGGTGTATGGAAATGGCGCAATATATTGGCGCTGTGGATCAGGGAACAACCAGCAGCCACTTTATCATCTTCGATCATAGCGGGAAGATCGTAAGTCTCGATCAGGTGGTGAGGACTAGGAGTATTTTGAGACGATAAAGCCCCGTCTTTTGACAAGACGGGGGCTAAGGCGGACTTCCCCGTAGAGTCTCCAGATACACAGGCCGATGGCGAGGCGTCTTTGCCGGAAAAGTTCTAAATCCTGTTGTGCCACACAACAGTCAGATGGGGCCGGAAAGCTTTTTAGACGGGTACCCGTGAGCGGTTGAGCGCTATGTTTGCATTTCCAGATGCAATATGAGATATAAGAATAAAGATTTGTTTGAGGGACTATTGAAAGTATTAGTGCCTCAAAATTATCCAGATTTTTTAATCAGAGAGTAAAAGAACAGACCGGAACTCGAATACGTTCGGAAGAAAACCGTTGATGTTCTTTTAATCACCTGGTCGCGGCTTCTTTTTTCCGCCTTGCCCCACGCCTTTCCGAGTTTTTTGTCCCTATCGATAGGCTACGGAGAATTTTCCGTCGTATATTGTTTTCTTTGTCCCATAGCCCTTTTAACAGTACGTATTTCTGAAGACAGGTGGAAAAATCGGCGGTGTGGGCGGTGCAGCGGATATTCTGAACAGGCAACGGACCGGCTTCCGCTCCCGCATGAGACAAATTGAACCCTTACGGAACTTAACACGAGATGAAATCATGACCTTTGCAGGCAAAAAAAAGAACGAAGTTGTTTTGGAAGAGGCTAAAAAACGGAGGGAAAGCAAAAAAAATGTCGATGTTGAAGAAGAGAAGGTCGGGTTAGTGCTTTTTTCCTTAAATGACAAATATTTTGCATTCCACGGTTCTACTGTCAAAGCTATTTTGTCCTACGAAGAGATCACCTATGTTCCTGGATGCCGGGATTACATTTTGGGAATTATCAGTGTTCGGGGCGACATTGAATCCGTATTGAATCTTCACATTTTTCTGAATTTGCCTGAAACGGAACCCACACCTAAATCGCGCATTGTGATCGCTGCCGGGGAGCACTTTCGATCAGGTATTCTAGTCGATACCGTTGAGGATGTGTTCGATATTCCCAAAAGCGGCATCAAACCGCCGATATCAACTTTAGATACGTCTGTTAAAGAATTTGTAGTCGGAGAAGTGCGGTATAATGAGAAAAATGTTACGCTTTTAGACATTGGGAAGATATTTGCAAAGATCGCCACATGACAAGGCAGGCTGAAAAAAAGCAAGATAATATTGATATGTCTGATTTTGAAGAAATAAAGTTTCTTGTGTTTAGAATCAAAGAGATTTGTTTTGGAATCGACATGGAACAGATTTCGGAAATTATGGATGCCGGTCAGGCAGAAAAACGGAGGAGAAGAGCGCCCCGATTTCATGAACAACTCAATTTCAAAGGAGAGACCGTTGTCTATCAAGCGCCCAAGATTCTGATCATCAGAGGAAAAGAGCATAACCCGGGCATAATCATAGAAACGCCCATTGACATTACTGCAATTACCGTGGAATCGATTCAACCGCTGCCGCCGTTAATCGTCGGTTCGAACGGGCCGAGAGCGATTTGGGGCGTTGCCTTCAGAAATTCTGAAATAATCATGCTGGTGGACGCAAATGAAATACAGGTGGATTTGTCGCCGTCTCCAAATTTACGAACTTTGCCAACCAAACAAAAAAGCGTCAAACAATTAACCGGGGGATGAGATATGTGGAAATCGATCAGCATCGCGAATAAAATTTGGTTAAGCTTGGGAATATTATGCTTCGGCTATTTCATTACTGTTGCATACTCGTTTCAGTCCAACCGGAAAATAGTCTCGGATATCCAATATGTTTCTGAATATCTCCTGCCCGCGGCAAATTTTAGCCGGTCAGCCATGGAGGGATTTGATGAGCAGGTTGTGCAATACAACCAAACGGTTTTATTTGGTGAACTTTCCTTTATTAAAACCGCGGGGGAGATATCGGAGGCGGTTCAACAGTCGCTGTCGAATATTGTTCAGTTGAAAGGGATCAGTGCGGGGAAAGCAAGTAGAATAAAAGAACTAAGGGAGCAGGTAAAGCATTTTACCAAGACGGCACAATCTGTATATGGTGCTTCAGTTTCCCAGAGTACCGGAAAAGATGCCAACAGCGGGGATGCTTCTGAAGTTAAGATGCTCGATATGGCGGAAGAGATCAAAACAGTTAGTAAAGAACTGGCGTTGCTATCAGATACTTTTTCAGGGGACCTTAATGAACAGCTTACAACGATAGGCACGTCAATGCAAAAAGTCCTGTGGCGTAGTCTCATTATATTTTTTCTTGTGGTGGTCGGCGCATCCGTACTGATAATCGCGATCATTAAAAAATCGGTGGTTCACCCCATTGAAGAGACCGTCGGAATCGTCGAAACGATAGCGGAAGGGAATCTTTCAACGCACATTGATGTGAAGTCGGATGATGAGATCGGGCATCTTCTCCGGGCCTTGAATAAAATGGTTAAAAACCTGACGGAAGTTCTTCATCTGGTTTCAGACACGATTACAAAGGCCGACTCATCCGCAAGCGACATCTTATCAGCCGTTGAAGAACAGGGATCCATTGCGGCGGAGCAGTCTGCCTCAGTATCAGAAATAACGGCGACCATGGAAGAACTGGCTGCATCTTCCACTGAAGTGGCGGGTCACTCGAACTCTGTTGCGGCTATTTCAGGCGACGCCCTGAAAAAAACAAAAGAGGGTGCTCTATTTGTAGAGAACATGACGGCCAATATGGTCGAAATAAATGAAACCAATAAGAAGAATATCAGTGATGTGGTCGAGCTCGGGAAGAAAACGGAAGAAATTACAAAAGTCATGGAAATCATCAACAACATCGCCGATCAGACAAAACTTATCGCCTTTAACGCAGCGATTGAGGCATCGAGTGCCGGTGAGTCGGGAAAGCGATTCGGTGTCGTGGCGGTGGAAATCAGAAGGCTGGCTGACAACGTGATGGCTTCCACCGGCGAAACATCCAGAAAAATAAAGGAAATTCAGGAAGCCGTAAACCATATGATTGTCTCTTCCGAAAAAGGTTCCAAGGCTATTGAAAAAGGATTGGAGCATTCAACGGAAACAGTAGCAAAACTGGCAAGCATCGTCGAAGGCGCGCAGGCCACTGCAGATGCCGCAAAACAAATTTCCCTGGCCACACAGCAGACAAAAACGGCAACCGGGAATGTGTTAACCGGGTTACGGGAGATTAATCAGGCGTCCAAACAGCTGTCCGGGTCCATAGAGTTAATCGGCAACATCAGCAAAGTTCTGACGGGATTATCCGGAAGCTTAAAAGATTTGGCCGGTTATTTTAAATTCAAGCAAGATTAAAGCCGCCAGTTTTCCGCGGACGCGGCTGAAAAATTTTTCTGAAATTATTCAAGGAAAAACAAAAAAAGATGCAAAAGATCATCGCCATTGCCTCATCCGCAGGTGGGCCCAAGGCGCTCTCGATTCTCCTGGCCGGTCTGCCCGAGAGTTTTGGATCCTCCGTTGTTGTTGCCCAGCACATTCCTGATGATTTCATTTCAGGGCTGGTTGAATGGCTGAACAGGGAATCAAAAATAGAGGTCAAGCGGGCGGAACAGAACGAACCAATTCTTCCTGGAACCGTCTATATATCGCCGTCGATAAAGCACATGACGGTTGATCATTCGGGAAGAGTTGCGTTAAAAGAAAAGCGGCCGGGGGACGTATATTTTCCTTCATGCGATCTTCTTTTGGCATCTGTTGCCGATGTTTTTGGTCCAGGGAGCATTGGCGTTGTGTTGAGCGGAATGGGCAGTGACGGAATGCTGGGGCTAAAAAGTATCAAAGCGGTCGGCGGTCAGACAATCGCCCAAGACAAAAAAACAGCGGCTATATTCGGAATGCCCAAAGCCGCCATAGACAATGGGTGTATTGACAGTGTGCTGCCGATAGAAGAAATCAGTGAAAAAATTCTGTCGCTTGTGGGGGGGGAGGCTCCCTGATATGTAAAATCGTGCATGATGAATATCGATTACACCCCCTTTATAGCTCTTATCAAAACAAGATCCGGTCTGATTGTGGATGACGGGCCAGCCCTCGATCTCAAAGGCGCTATCCGGGAAATAATGCAAAGGAAAGGCATCAACTCTTGGGAAAAATATTTTTCGCTTATTTGTTCCGACCCGAAAGAATTTGTTAATCTTGTCGGGTACCTTACGATAAAGGAGACATATTTTTTCAGAGAACCCGATCAGATAAAGGTGCTCACTGAGCGGATCATGCCCGATCTGCTTTCAAGGAAGAAAAAGGGAGAAAAAATACGAATTTTAAGCGCGGGCTGCTCATACGGCGCGGAACCCTATTCAATTGTTATTGCGCTTTTGGAAGAATATGGCCAGGCCGCCAATCACTTTATCTCGGTTACGGGGATCGATATTGACAACAATGCCATAGAAGCCGCGAAAAGAGGGGTTTATGGGAGATCATTTTTCAGAGCCCTCGATCCGGACTTGAAAAAAAAATATTTCGACGACCTCGGGAAGCAGGGACACAGCATAAAAACCGTTGTTAAGGAGAGCGTTTCATTTTTAAATGTTAACCTGATAAACGATAATTACCCGGAATTTATAAATGTTTCGGACATTATTTTTTATCGAAATGTTTCCATTTATTTTGAAGCCGAACAGCGGAAAAAGGTTTTTTCAAAGTTAAAGAATCTTTTGAGTTCCGATGGCTACCTGATCATGAGTTCAACCGAGACAATGCACCACATCGCCGATGATCTCTCATTTGTTGAGATGGATGGGATATTTCTTTATCAAAAAAATATTGACGGCCCCGGCAATAAAGTGGGGAAGATACGTCTTGACCTTAAGCAGGAGGCGGATTGGTGCATGTTGCAGGATACTGCATTTACCCGCAAAATCGAGCTGTCTCCCGGAACGGGACTCGTTGAAAAAGTCTTTTCTTTTTCGGATGCATTGGCAAAAATTCAAAGCAAACCGTCAAGGCAGGGCATTACAACCGCCGATGCCGAGTCGATGAAAGATATCGATAACCGCTATCGTGATGCCCTGGCTTGTGCAAATGAGAAGGAATACGATAGGGCAATCAGCATTATTGAAGCGATTATCGAATCAACCCCGGCTTTTTTACAGGCCTATGTCCTTAAGGCCCAAGTATTGCTCAATCTTCAGGAGGTAACGAAAGCAAAAGAGGTTTGTTTAAAAATGATCGAAGTGGACAGGTTGTGTCTTGCCGGGTATCTGCTTTTGGGACTTATTGCCGGCTTGGAGAATGATTTGCCGGAAGCTGCCAGAAGATTTAAGGAAGCGATTTATATAGACCCTTCCATTTGGCTCCCACACTTTCACCTGGCCCAAATATATCAGGCTGATGGGAATCTGAAACAGGCATGCAGAGAGTATGAAAGCGTGATAAGAATAACGGAGCAGGGCGGTTTTCAAAATTATGGGCTTGTGCTTTCTTTTGCCATGATTACACCCCAACAGGTTAAATATTTCTGTGAAAAGAACATTAAAGAACTCATAGGCGCATGAAGGCAAGGGGGACTGGTGACGTTTGACAAGACAAAATTTCTCGTCCGGTTTATTGAGGAGGCACGGGAACACGTCGTTAAAATAAATGACGGGCTTCTGATTCTGGAGAAAAGTTCTGATAAAGATGCCCTTGACGCGGTTTTTCGCTCGGCCCATACGCTTAAGGGCGCTTCCAGGATGATGAGTTTCATCCCGATATCGGAGCTTGCCCACAAACTTGAAAGTGCCCTAGATGCGTTGCGGCAGGAGAAGATTCAAAAATCCGGACCCTTTTCGGACCTTTTGTTCAGATGCATTGACACAATTTCCGAAATGGTCGAAAAAGCGGCATCCGGCGAGGCACTCGCTGAGATTCCCGAAAAACTTGGTGAAGAACTGGAACGGGCCGCGGACGGGAAGGTGTCACGGGAAATCCAACCCGGCGAAATCATGAAAGCGCCGTTTCCGAAGTCCGAAAAACAGCGGATATCGGATAAACAGTCGGCTATTCCGGACTCCATCCGGATCAGCGGCGACAGACTCGACAGGCTGATAAAACTTATCGGTGAGATTGCGTCCGGCCACCACCGTTTAATGTATTTAATCAAAGAATTTGAAAAATTATCGGCAATCAGCATGGATTTGTTGCCTTTGATTAAAACAGAGGGAACTCCAACCGGTTATTTCCAAAAAAAACCGATAAACACCGCCGTTACTGATTTATTTTACGGCATCCAGCAAGCCATGCCAGGGGTAAAAGAACATGCCGGGGTCCTGGAACATTTAATCGAGGAATTTCAGGACATGTCGTTACAGTTAAGAATGCTTCCACTTTCAACGCTGTTTAACGCTTTTCAGAGAACAGTCCGGGATATCTCAAGAGAATTCGGCAAAGAAATCGATTTTTTAATTGAAGGAGGCGAGACGGAGCTTGACAAAAAGATGATTGAAAAGCTGGGTGATCCGTTGCTCCATATGATCAGAAACAGCATTGATCATGGAATTGAAGACCCGGTGATCCGGAAACAAAAAGGAAAACCGGAAGTCGGCGAGATAAAACTGAAAGCAGGATATGAAGGCGAAAACGTGTTGATCGAATTAAGTGATGACGGAGCCGGTATTTCGGTCGACAAAATAAAGGAAAAAGCGATCAAAAAAAACCTGTTGGATAAGGAACAGATTGACATTCTCCCTCATTCCGAAATCATCAACCTGATATTTCAGCCTGGTTTCAGCACCAGCGATATGATCACGGATTTATCCGGCAGGGGAGTCGGGATGGATGTGGTGCAAAAAAATATCCGTGAAGATCTCAAAGGGGCGATCCGGATTGAAACAAAACAGGACCATGGCACGACCTTTTTTATCCGGCTTCCCTTAACAATGGCGATAATGCATGTTTTATCAGTGGGCGTGGGCGATATGGCATTTGCTGTTCCTTCCAATTTTATCGATGAGATTATCACCGTAGGCGAAGAGGACCTTATCGATGTGGTGGGTGAAAAAGCCGTGAGGCGGAAGGATCAGGTTATTCCGGTTGTTGCATTGGCCGATCTGCTGCGACTTAAGACAAATGGGCCACGGCGTGAAAACGATTTGCTCATCTTCATTGTTACGACCGGCGGCGAGTATCTGGGGTTACTTGTTAATTCTTTGCTGGCGGAGGAATATCGGACCGTAAAACCCTTGCCCTCGCATTTAAGAACGGCCCAATGGATATCTGGCGTTACGATTTCGAGTCAAAATAAGATTGAAAACGTTTTGCATATTCCAAAAATCATGGATGTCGTGAAAGAAGTTAAAATTGAAGAAATGTTGATGAACAGGCCCAAACCGGATAAAAAGACAATCCATATACTTGTTGTAGATGATTCCATCAGCACGCGGGAAATTGAAAAAAGTATTCTCGAGTCATATGGATATAATGTCACCATTGCCGGTGATGGCGTTGAAGCCCTTAAAAATGCACAGGAATTTGATTTTGATCTTGTGATAACGGACATTGAAATGCCCCGGCTGGATGGGTTTTCGTTAACCGAAAAATTGAGAAACAGCGAAAAAAACAAAGATATCCCAATCATCCTGGTATCCTCCAGAGACAAAGAAGGAGACAAGAGAAGAGGCTTGGAGGTCGGCGCGGATGCGTACATCATAAAGGGTGATTTTGATCAGACAAGTCTCCTTGATACGGTAAGGAATATTGTCGGATGACCGATTGCCCGAACGGTTTTCAATAAGTTATGGGGGAGTTGTTTTTTAAAAGCTGGAATTGCCTATGGATCCCCAAAAAACCAAGATACTGATTGTTGACGATGACGCTTTTGTCAGGGAGATGCTGAGCCAAATTCTTGAATCCGGCGATTATCGCGTTGTCTCTGCGGAAAACGGCGCCGACGCGCTTGATCAATATCATAAGGATTCTGGCATCGACCTGATCGTTTCCGATATGAACATGCCGGGAGTAAATGGTCTTGACCTGATCAGTTCGCTTCGCCATGCCGAACAAGATGTCCCCATCATTATCCTCACAGCCACCAATAAGATTAAAATTGCCATAGAAGCCATGAAAATGGGGGCGAATGATTACCTGATAAAAGATGAAAATATTCAGGATACGATTCTTATGTCCGTTGAAAGGGTGATGGAACAAAATCGATTGAAAATACAGAATCTCCGGTTGAGGGCTGATCTGGAGGAAAAGAACAAACAGCTGGAACAGATGGCTTTCCTGGACGGGCTCACCGGTATCCCTAACAGACGTTATTTTGATGACTTCAGCGTGCAGGAATGGGGCCGGGCAATTCGCGGAAAAATTCCGTTTTCCGTTATCCTGTTTGACATTGATTTTTTTAAATTCTATAACGACACGTATGGACATCAGCAGGGCGACGATTGCTTGAAAAAGGTGGCCGGAGCGTTAAAGGACACCCTGGAAAGACATGCGGATTTCGTTTCCCGTTATGGCGGAGAAGAATTTGCGGTGGTCCTGCCGAACACGGATATGAGCGGTGCGTGCAGTGTCGCCGAGGCCATGCGGTCCACTGTTGAGGCGTTGAATCTTCCTCATGAAAAATCACAGACGGCCGACCACGTTACGGTCAGCGGGGGCATAGGCAGCGTGGTCCCCCGTGAGGATTCTGAACTTTCGCAACTCATTTCAAAAGCCGATCGGGCCATGTACACGGCGAAGGAAAAAGGGCGCAACCGGATAGTTAAAGCGGAGCCCTGATCAATAAGATTTTCTTTAATCGATTCATGCTTTTTAATTGCAACCCACGTACATGAGGGGGGGATCATGATGAAGAAAAAAAGGGTATTAATTGTTGTTTTTGCCGGGCTGATGCTGTTGAATGCGGCCGACGCTTTTGCCTATGTCCTGGGGAAGGTGGTTATCCACGGGTTCGTAAGCCAGGGATATTTAAAGAGCAGCGACAACAATTACCTGGCACAAACCGAAGACGGCACCTTCGAATTCAATGAAACCGCCATAAATTTTTCCATCGAACCGGCAGAGAAGTTTCGCATCGCGCTTCAGCTCATGTCCAGAGATCTGGGAGAGACGAGAAACAATGACATTTACCTGGATTGGGGTTACGCGGATTATCGTTTTAATGACATCTTCGGCATCCGTGTGGGCAAAGTACAACTCCCCATGGGATTGTATAACCAGACCCGGGACGTCGACTTTGTACGCACCAATATACTTCTGCCCCAGGCCGTTTATGATGAAACCTATCGGGACCTGCTGGGTGCGTACCAGGGCGGCGCCGTATACGGCGATATTAATTTCGGAAGTTTTGGGGATATCGAGTATGAGGCTCTTTTAGGCACATTTGTTCCGGATAAAAATTCGCCTCTCCTCACGAATTTATTCATTTCGCTGGATCCTCTCGGAAGCGGGTCTTCGGGAACCGGGCACTATTCGGATATGAAATGGGGATTAGCCACGGCCCTTCGGTGGAACGCCCCCATTAATGGACTGCGGTTCGGCGTCTCCAATTTTATATCGGAGGTGGATCACGGCAGCTATTACGAATCCGGGATACCCGGGATGACCATAAAGGGGAACTTGGCTCTCGTGGTCAGAAGCATGCCCGTTCTGTCCGTTGAATATGTCTGGAACAATTTGAAACTGGCGGCCGAATACAAGCAGTTCAATTATGATTCGGATCTCAGCTATAACGATGTAACGGTTGTCAGCATGGAAACGCATAATGAAATGTACTACGGGTCCGTTTCCTACCGATTCTGCGACTGGTTCGAAATGGGAACCTATTATTCCGTCTTCTATTACGACAGAAACGACAAGGACGGGAATTTATTTGCTGCAGCCTTTGGTCAACCGAATTTTGTTGGCTGGCAAAAAGACTGGACCGTCAGCGCTCGCTTTGACCTTTCCGAATATATCACGATAAAACTGGAGACCCACTTTATTGACGGGGCCGCCAATATGTTCCAGTTCGAAAATCCACAGGGTCTTGAAAGAGATTCCGTTCTTTATGCGGCCAAGTGTTCTTTCAACTTCTAATCCATGGAGGGGAAATCATGAAAACAATGATATGGACCGCATTAATTCTATCCCTCTGTCT
>JAQULO010000022.1 GCA_028718565.1 Syntrophales bacterium
AACATCGCCATAACCGGAGGCTTGGCTGGGGATCAGGGACGATTTAAGAAAACATATGTTATGGCTAACGGGCCTGGTAAACCCAAGAACTTAGCCTTAATCGGATTATATGGTGAAAACCTCGAAGCAGGATACGGATGTTTTGCAGGATGGGCGGAATTCGGGGTTGATCGAATAATAACCAAATCAGAGGGAAACATCGTTTACGAAATTGATGAACAACCTGCTTTAGCGCTCTACAAAAAATATCTTGGAGACTTTTCGGAAGAACTTCCCGCAAGCGGATTACGCTTCCCCCTAAGCATAAGAAAAAAAGAGAAAGATCATATGCTTATACGTACACTTCTTGGGATCGACGAAGAAAAACAAAGTCTTACATTTGCCGGTGATGTGCCCGAAGGGTCGATCTCCCTACTTATGAAAGGTAATATCGATGACCTAATCAACAGCGCCGGCGAAGCGGCAAAAGAAGCTAAGCTTCCCGGGAGTAACCGCGGGCTTGCAGTAGTTATAAGCTGTGTCGGCCGTAAACTACTTATGGATCAGATGACGGCTGAAGAACTTGAAGCAGTACAGGAACAATTAAGCGACAGCACCTGGATGACGGGCTTCTACTCTTATGGAGAATTGGCCCCATATAATAAAATAGTGAAACACTGCTACTTGCATAATCAAACGATGACATTAACTACAATTAGGGAGAAATAAAAATGAATCGTTTGCTCCTCAGGCAGATTAAGAAGCACCTTGCTGAATCTTTTGAAAATGACCAATTCTGCAAAAAAGAACATTTTCAGGAATTCATAAGGGCTATTGACCAGTCCTATGATTTTCAGGAAAAAGAGGTGCGCCTGCTTGAGAGAACAATCGACATAAGTTCTCAGGAGTTGAACAAGGCAAATAAATTACTAAAAAAACAGAATGAGGAGATGGCAAAGGTAGCCGTCACCGACATCCTGACAGGTCTACCAAACCGTCTTGGCTTTCATAACGATATTGACCATGCTCTTGATATGGCCGAGCGCTACGGCCGCCAATTTTCTATTATTTTTATTGACCTCGACCGGTTCAAGGTTATCAATGACTCTTTAGGCCACCACATGGGCGACTTACTGCTTAAAGATGTGGCCGGGCGTCTTAAATCATGCCTCAGAAAGTCTGATACAATCGCACGACTCGGTGGAGACGAATTTACAGTCTTACTTGAAGAAATTTACAAATCCGGAGACGTATCTCGGATAGCAAAAAAAATCCTTCATGTATTATCAACGCCTTACAATCTGGATGGCCATGAAATAATGATTACCGCTAGTATTGGAATTGCAAATTACCCCGACGACGGCAAGACCTGGGGAGAATTATTAAAAAATGCGGATACCGCCATGTACCAGGCAAAAGAATACGGTCGCAATAATTTTCAGCTGTTCACGGTAGCAATGGGCGAAAAGGCCACCAAACACATGGAGCTTGAATCAAAATTGCGCCGGGCCTTAGACAGAAGCGAATTTGAGCTATACTATCAGCCTCAAATGGACATAAAAACAGGTTCCACCTGCTGCATGGAGGCATTAATACGCTGGAACTCTCCAGAATTCGGGTTACTTGCCCCGAATCATTTCATACCCCTTGCGGAGGAAACAGGGTTGATCATCCCGATAGGTGAGTGGGTTCTGAATGCGGCATGTGTGCAATGCAAAGATTGGCAGGATAAAGGGCTCAAAAACACGCGTGTAGCAATAAATGTTTCCCGCAGACAGCTGGAAACCGCCCATTTTTTATTTTCAGTTACCTCTGCCCTGAATAGATCGGGCCTCGACCCGCATTTCCTGGAAATTGAACTTACCGAGAGTGCCGTTATGCAACAGCCCAACTTTGCAATCAGTATTTTTAAGAACCTCAAAAAAATGGGCGTAACGCTTTCGATTGACGATTTCGGTACAGGATATTCTTCTCTTGCCGATTTAAAGCACTTCACCATTGACAGGCTTAAAGTTGACCGAAGTTTTGTAAGTGACATAGAAGACAGCCCCGATGCGAAAGCAATCGTAACCGCTATTATCGCCATGGGTCACATCCTTAATTTGAGCGTTGTTGCAGAAGGGGTTGAAACACAAAGGCAAATGGACCTCCTAAAAGAGAGCGGTTGTGACTGTATGCAAGGCTTCCTGCTTAGCAAGCCCAAACCTATCAAGGAGATCTTTACAGATTACGGTATAATTGAACAAGCCTTTGACGTTCCTATAACTCCTCAGCAAGTTACGGGCAGTCCTCTGCGTGCGAACCCGGTATAACATTAGAATTAAGTCATTTCTTAACAACGTTACCTTAAATAACTATAGTTTAGTAATTATAACAAGATGTTACTTTGAGTTGTCATTAAAGGCCACGTGGTTCGAAATTGCTGACTTTGCTTGAGGTGACCAAAATGCAGGAACCCTGTAGAAAAAATTAGGGCTATATTGGAGTGCTCAAGCTAACCCCGGTTTGGTCTTTTAGAGATTTTCTAACGGTACTGACGGGTTAGCGTTTTGCAGAAGGGGAGTCATGATGTCGGCAGTAGGGGATAATATACAAAAAATAAGGGAAGAAATTGCCAAGGCGGCCCTGAGGTCGGGGAGGGAGCCTTCCGCGGTCAGGCTGATGGCCGTGACCAAGACGGTGGATGATGACCGGATCCTGGAGGCAATCGAGGCAGGTGTGGATATCATGGGGGAAAATTACATCCAGGAGGCTAAGAGAAAGATCGAGACGATGGATGTAACCGTCAAGTGGCATATGATCGGCCACCTACAGTCCAACAAGGCAAAATACGCGGTAAGGCTCTTTGACATGGTCCACTCCGTCGACCGGATGGGACTGGCTGCGGAGCTTGATAAACGATCCGCGGCGGCGGGACGGGTAACGAGTATCCTTATTGAAGTGAATGTCAGCGGCGAGGAGAGCAAGAGAGGTGTTCGTTCGGATGATGCGCCCGCTCTGGTCAGGGAGATCGCGCGCCTTGATAATCTTTCGATCCGGGGACTCATGACGATGCCTCCCTGGTGCGATGATCCTGAAGATGCCCGGCCATACTTTGCGGCCCTGCGGGAGCTGCGGGATAGGATTGTCGCAGAGGAGATCCCAGGCATCGGGATGCGCGAGCTCTCAATGGGAATGTCGGGCGATTACCGGGTCGCCGTGGAGGAGGGCGCGACCATCGTCAGGGTCGGGACCGCCATATTCGGCGCGCGGGTGTATTAGCCCCACCCTATTTCCCGCCTTACTGCCCTTCGTTTTTTGGTTCCTGCCCCTTGTAGATAAACCTCTCAAGGAGCCGGTGGTAGGGCGTCCAGTTTGACTCGTTCCCCGGAATTTTCATAAATTCGCTGAACGCGTTTGTCTTTGCGTCCAGATCATCGATAAAGTTTACGATAAGGGCCTCCACCGTCTTGGGACGTTTCGGAGATCCGAATTCCAAGACCCCGTGATGACTGAGAAGTATGTGTCGAAGCTCGAGGGCCAGAGACCTTGGAAAATTCTCGATCTCGGCAATCTTTGTGTTGACAAACTCGACCGCCAGGACAATGTGACCGACAAGCCTTCCCTCATCGGTGTAGTCCATCGCGCCGTCGAAGGAGAGCTCGTGAATCTTTCCTATGTCATGCAGTATCCCCCCCGCCATGGCAAGATCCCTGTTCACCTGCGGGTAATGCCGTGTCACCAGATCGAGAAGCCGTGTCACGGAGAGCGAGTGTTCAAGGAGCCCCCCTATGTACGCGTGATGAAAGCCCTTCGCGGCCGGTGCCTTTTGGAAGGCCTCCGCTGTCTCTTCGTCGCTGAATATGAGCTCCAGCAAGGCTTTCAGGTGCGGATTTTGTATCTTGTGTATAATATCCATGAGCGCCTCAAACATTTCGGGAATGTCGGAGACAGATGACGGTAGGTAGTCGGCGGGGGTGACCGCCGGGCCATCGACAACGGAGAGCTTTACTATGGAGAGTTGTACTATATTTCTAAAGCTTACCGCCTGGGATTGGATGAGGATTATGTCGCCCATCCGGAATGTCCCGTTTATCTCGACCGCCCTGTCCCATACCCTTCCTTCGATCTCGCCCGTCTTGTCTCTGAGCTTTAGATTCAGGTAGGGGTTCCCTTTCTGGGATATGGCCATATTCTTTTCCGTGACGAGGAACAGGTCGCTGACCCGGTCCCCCGCACGTATATCCTTTACATAGATGTTTTTGGTGTTCAAAACTGTACCCGCCTTTCGTTGGAATATACCTTGAATGTACCGCCTCTCACGTGGCCTATGAGAGTGATGCCTGCGTCCTTTAAGATGCCGACCGCCTCGGAGGTTGGAACCGAATGGGAAATCATGATGGGGATGCCCAGTGTCCACACCTTCTCCGCGATCTCCGAGGAGACCCTTCCCGTTTTGACGATGATCTTATCGGAGCAGTCGATACCATTGAGGAAAGTGTATCCGCCAAGCATGTCGATGGTGTTATGCCGCCCGATGTCGTCCCTTGAAACAATAATCTTCTGCGTGTCGGCGAGGGCCGAACAGTGGGTACCGTGAGTCATCTTGTGGAGCGGGGATGAGGACAGCAGTTCTTCCATGAAGTTGATTGCCTTCTTCGCGGATATGGAAGTCTCGGATGTAATAAGGCCTTTCCCCTTTTCCCATCCCTTTGTCCTCGCGCCGCTGGACAGGACGAACAGTCCCGAAGAGGTGGGCTCCGAAAGGGTTTCGCCCGTTGTCAGGACGTCAACTCTCGATTTTTCAGGGTTTGTCGTGATTGTTTCTATATCGTTTGGAGCACCGATAGCACCGATCGACCGGAGGAATCCGGCCGCCAGTTCCTCGAGGTAGATTCCCGTGCAGGCGATGGTCGCGACCCTTCGGTTGTTCAGGAATATTTCCACAGGTTCCTCCCTGACAACCGGTTCAAGGATACGGGAGACCTCCCCCTCGCTGTAGAAGCTTACATCGATATTTTCCGTGGGCGCCTTCACGTTGTTCTCTCTCTCAGCATACGGTGGTTTTCCACCCGGATGGTCAACTTTGTTTTATCAAAATATTCCATGAGTGGGATTATAAACTTGCGCGACAGGCCCGTCATATCCTTGAAGGTGGCGGGTGAGGCCTTGCCGTCTTTCATGAGGAGCTTCCGGTAGTCTTCCCTCAGCCGGTCGAGTGCCTCCCGGTGGAAATACATGTCCTCATTGAGCTTGATGAGGACGTTCGTGCTCAGCATGAAACTCAGGATATCGACTACCGCCTTCCTTTTTCCGGAAAATTTTTCCATGATTTCTTTTGTCGAAGGGGGCGTCAGTGCCGCGTTTTGATAAATACCGGTAATCTCTTCCCTGAGCTGTACCTCATCCTCTTTCAGATTGACCGCGTGGCCCTCGATTCGGACATTCTCCTTTGCCGCAACGACCTTCCCTTCGTCCCCCAGATCTTTCATGGCTTTGCTGAAAAGCTTGGGATCGATAAAGTCTCCGAGGGTGGTTCGGAGCTCCTCCCTTGAGATGCCCTCCTTCAGGGGGTATTTGCTGTGGTATGCCGATATCTCGGAAAGCACTCGGTCCTGGAAATCCCGGTATGCCCGGGAAGAGACAACCCTGCGCTCGTCGCGGTCGATCAGGAGCGCCCTTTTTTCAGACAGCATTTTTTCGAGGAGTCTCTCCTGCTTACCGGGAGGAAGGCCGGTCCGTATCGCAAGGCTTAAACTTGAGATGCCGTCGAGGCCGGCCCTGTCCAGTATTATGTCTGTTTTCTCTTCCCCTGTCCCCCGGTGAAGTTTCTCTGTTTCGCCGGGTGCCGAGGTTTTTCGGCGCTTTGTGGCGAGGGGATCTATTATCTCTCCACCCCCAACCGTGGTGACCGGAGAGTAACTCCTGATGACAAACCGGTCCCCCGACATTGCTACAACCGGAGTTGCAGGGATCAACTGAGCGTATGTCTCTTCTCCAGGTTCGATTTCTTCCCTGTCCGGCAGTATGATCCTCGAGATAGTTTCACTGGTTCCCGTGTGGAATCTGACAAGAGCCCGATTTTTGAGTTTCTTGCCCGCGCGGGCAAGGTATTTTATGGAAACTTCCAGGCGGTTCGACGCTTCAAAGGTGGAGGGGCAGGTGAGGACGAACCCCCTCTCTATTGTCGCGCGGTCAATCCCCTGGAGGTTGATAGCGGTTCTTTGCCCCGCCTGTGCGACTTCAGATGTCTCGTTGTGGACCTGAATTCCCCGTATCTTTGCCTGTGCCCCGGAGGGCATGATTGTGACGGTATCGCCGACCCGTATCTTCCCGGAGGCGAGTGTCCCGGTCACCACCGTGCCGAAGCCTTTCATCGTAAAGACCCGGTCCACCGGTAGCCTGAACAGGCCCGAGTCCGTTCTCTCCTCCAGGGTGGATATGACTTCTCCGAGTGCCTGAAGAAATTCCGGGAGCCCGGTACCAGTAACGGATGACAGCGGAACAATCGGAGATGCCTCCAGAAAGGTTCCCTTGAGGAAGCCTCTGACATCTTCCTGCACGAGGGCAAGCCACTCCTTGTCCACCATATCTGTCTTTGTCAGGGCTACGAGACCCTTCTTGATACCGAGTAGTTCACATATCTCGAGATGCTCCCGCGTCTGCGGCATAACTCCTTCGTCCGCAGCGATCACCAAGGCAACCAGGTCGATCCCCCCGGCGCCGGCGACCATATTCTTTACAAATTTTTCATGGCCGGGGACGTCCACGATTCCTATCTTTTGCCCATCCGGGAGGACAAGGGGCGCAAATCCAAGTTCGATCGTAATCCCTCGCTCTTTCTCCTCCTTGAGCCGGTCCGTATCTATGTTGGTGAGGGCCTTTATGAGGGAGGTCTTCCCATGGTCGACATGTCCCGCTGTGCCTAAAATGATGTGTTTCATGATTTTTGACGGCCCTCTTGTACCTGCTGCAGGAATAACAAAAACATGCGGTTTACACAAGAGGATTGTCTGTGCCGACGGTTTTTGAGCCGCCAGTCAATCCCCTTTTGTAATATCATGGTGAGTATGTTATAAAGCGCCGCTGACTATGATAATACTTGGCCTTGACTATGGGGAAAAGAGAATAGGGGTGGCGGCCTGTGATGAGCTGGGTCTGTTTGCCAGGGGGATTGCCACCATTGCCAGGAAATACTGGAAGCGGGACATCGAACAGATTGCGACGCTTGTAAAGCAGTACTCCGCACAGAGAATCGTTGTCGGATATCCCGTCAGACTTGATGGCACTACGGGGGTTGCCTGCGAGAAAGTAGACGGGTTTATCGATGCCCTTGAGGCGGGTGTCTTTGTGCCTGTTGTGAAATGGAATGAGGCCCTTTCCACGAAAGAGGCGGAGGGCCTGCTCAGAGAGGCGGATGCTAATCGCAGAAAGAGAAGGATGGTTGTTGACAGGATAGCGGCTGCCATTATTCTCCAAGACTATCTGAATCATAACCCGAAACCCTCAGCAGGGGATACCCCCGAAACTTGAGACCAAGAAACCCCGGAGAGAACAGTAAAGATGACCAGAAGACGGTTTAAGATACTAGGGGCTACAGGTGTGACATGCGCGATGGTTGTGTCCCTCCTGTGCCTGATCTTTTTCAATTATGCCAGCAGCCCGATAGATTTTAAGTACAGAGAGCTTACGGTAGAAATACCCCGGGGCATTCCCTTTGCCCAGACGGCCGACATCCTAGACGAAGCCGGGCTGCTGAGGCATAAAAAGAGGTTCTGTCTCCTGGCGGCTGTAACGGGGGCATCGAAGCGTATTAAAGCGGGCGAGTACGATCTGCGCAGTTCCATGTCCCCGATGGCCGTGTTGGAAAAACTGGTGAAGGGGAAGGTCAAGGGGTATCAGATCTTCATACCGGAAGGATTTACGCTGCGCCGGATAGCCACCCGTCTGGAAAATCAGGGACTTGCCGACCGGGAAACGTTTATCAGCCTCGCGTCGGACAGCAGGTTTCTGTCGTCCCTCGGCATAGAGGGGGAAAGTGCCGAGGGATACCTATTCCCCGATACTCATACACTTAACAAGTCGATGGGCGAAGAGGGGATTATACGGTTTATGGTGCGACAGTTCAGGAAAGTCATGACGCCTGACATGCTGGAAAGGGCGGATGAGCTGGGCCTTACGGAGGACGAGCTCGTGATCCTTGCCTCCATCATCGAAAAGGAGGGAGGACCAAAGGAGGAAAAGCCCATGATATCAGCTGTTTTTCACAACAGACTGAAGAAAGGTATGAGATTGCAGAGCGACTCGACAGTTATTTACGACATTGAGGATTTTGATGGAAATCTCAGAAGAACGGATCTTGAGAAGGAAACGCCCTACAATACCTACCGGATAAAGGGCCTGCCCCCGGGACCTATCTGTAATCCGGGCCTGGATTCGATTGAGGCCGCACTCTATCCGGCACCGGTGGATTTTCTTTATTTCGTGTCGAAGAACAACGGCTCCCACCACTTTTCATCCAATCTGACAGACCACAACGCAGCAGTCCTAAAATATCAAATTAAAAGAGAGAAATAGCGATTTTTTCCCTTGACAAAGCCGCCATGCGCTCTTATAGTTCGAGCTAGTGGAGCAAAGTGGATGATTGTGGAGGATAAGGCCGTTGTCTGTATTCAGGGGGAGATACTATCACACCATCGATGAGAAGGGGAGGGTCATCTTCCCGGCCAGGCTGTGCCAGGTCTTTACGGAAAGGTACGATGAACGGATGGTGATAACGAACTGGGATGGGTGCCTCCTGGTCTTTCCCTACACGGAGTGGACCGCGATAGAGGAAAAGGTGTTTGCACAGTCCATAATCAGGAAAGAGGTACGGGCGTTCCAGCGCCTCTTTATGTCGGGTGCTGTTGATTGTTCTTTCAATGATCAGAGGAGGGTGCTTATACCGCCTGCCCTCAGGGAGTACGCGAAACTTGAGAAAGAGATCGTCATCGCCGGTATGGGACGTAGTATAGAGATATGGAACAGGGAGAACTTTGAGAAGGTACTCGACAAATCCAGCGAGAATATTGAGGACTTCAGCGATTACATGGCTGATCTGGGGATATGATAAGGTTCTTCTCACATGAACCGGTGATGCTCAAAGAGATGGTTGATTCGCTTGATTGCACGCCTGGAGGTGTATATTTCGACGGGACGTTAGGAGGTGGGGGACACGCATATGAGATTCTAGTAAGGACTGCCCCGGACGGGGTTCTTATTGGTGTTGATCGTGATGAAGAAGCGCTTTTCGAGTCCGCTCGCAGGCTTCAGCCTTTCGGGGGGCGAGCGCTGCTTGTAAAGGGAAATTTTGCGGACATCGGCAACATACTATCGAAACTGGGTTTTAAAGGGGTTCGTGGAATCTTGCTGGATCTGGGGGTTTCATCCCACCAGTTCGATACCCCCGACAGGGGGTTTAGCTTTTCTCTGGACGCGCCGCTCGATATGAGGATGGATCAGGAAGATGGCGTAACGGCATTTGACATGGTGAATGGCTTTCCGGAAGAGAAACTGAAGAAGATCATAAGAGATTATGGTGAAGAGATGATGCCCGGAAGGATTGTACGTGCAATTTCGGAAAGGCGTAAGCTGTCTCTCATAAAGACAACGGGCGAACTTGCCGCGATTATTGCCGGCGCTCTGCCCGGCCACCTGAAGAAAAAGAGGATACATCCCGCCACAAAGACCTTTCAGGCCCTCCGAATTGCCGTTAACAATGAACTGGAAAGTCTCCATGCTGCGATAGAAAGCGGAATCGATATGCTTGAAGAGGGGGGGAGGTTCTCCATTATAGCATTTCATTCGCTTGAAGACAGGATGGTGAAGGATCTGTTTCGCTCCTGGGAGAAGGGGTGTATCTGTCCCCCCGATTTTCCGATGTGTTGCTGCAACAGAAAGAGAAAACTGAAGGTCTTGACCAGAAGACCCGTTATGCCTGGGGAAGCGGAGATTATGTCAAATCCGAGAGCACGAAGCGCCCGGTTGAGAACGGCTATAAGGGTCTGAACATGCTTGCGGTTAGTAAAAAAAGGGGGGGCTTGAGGCTTCTCCGCCTTATGCTTGTCGCGCTTCTGTTTATGGCCACCGCGCTTGTTTATGTATGGTTTCGTATCGGTATCACAAACATAGATTATCGGATAGCCGGGGAGATGCATCGCAGGGATATCCTTCTGGAGGAAAACAGAAAATTGAAGGTTGAGATCGAGACACTCAAATCTCCCAGCAGAATAGAAGCCATTGCCCGGGCTAAACTTGGGATGCGCTATCCGGAAAGGGATCAGGTGATTTTTTTACGATGAGTGCAAAATCGAGGAAGTGGCTTAGATTCAGAGTGGTGTCGGTACTGGTTTTTTTTCTCGTGCTTTACGTGGCGCTGGTGTCGAGGGCGTTTCAGCTTCAGGTTGTTTCAGGGGAGACACTGGGGAAACTCGCCAACAGACAGCACAAGAAGAGCCTGACGCTATATCCGGAAAGAAGATTTATATTTGACAGAAACGGGCAGAAGCTGGCGGCTACCATCATGGCGGATTCTGTCTATATTGATCCCTCGAGCGTTAAGGATAGCCGGGAGGTTGCATCAAAGCTCTCATCAATACTGGGGGTAGAGAGGCAAGGGATAGTAAAAGCGCTTTCAACCAAGGGGAGTTTCCGCTGGATTGCCCGGCAGATCCCTCCAGTGGGGGCGGAGCGTGTCCGCGCCCTGAATATGGAAGGCGTGCACTTGGTACTGGAGCCCAAAAGATTTTATCCGCACAGGGAGATGGCTTGCCACCTTCTCGGATTTACCGGTCTGGATTCCACCGGTCTTGAGGGGCTGGAATTGAAATACGATGAATCCCTGAAGAGTATTCCCAAGGAGGTGGTGTGGGGAAGGGATGCACGGGGGCACAATATCTATCTTAACGATGATTCAGGGGGAACGGTGGAAGACGGGAGTTGCAGTCTTTTCCTCACTATCGACAGTAAGATTCAGTATATCGTTGAATCTCAATTGAAAAATGCCGTGGAGCAGACCGGCGCGAAGGGGGGAAGCGTTATCGTTATGGATCCCCGAACGGGTGAGATTCTAGCGATGGCCAACGGGCCCAGGTTCAACCCCAATACTTTTTCAACATATCCGGCTGACGCCAGAAGGAACAGGGCCATCACCGATTGTTTTGATCCCGGCTCGGTATTTAAACCCTTTGTCGTCGCTGCCGCGCTTGAGGAAGCCCTTATCAAGGAAACGGACGTGTTCAATTGTGAGAACGGGTCCTACGTTGTAGGAGACAGGGTGGTCCATGAGGCTCAGAATGAGAAATTCAAGGAACTTACCCTGTCTGAAATTCTCAAATACTCAAGCAATATAGGTACTATCAAGATTGCCGAGAAGCTCGGAAGGGAAAAGTTCCACCGTTACATCACGATGTTTGGTTTCGGTTCAAAGACGGGTGTCGATCTCCCCGGAGAGTCGGCTGGGATCCTGAGAAAACCGCGTGAATGGCAAGACGTAGATTTTGCGACGATGGCCTTTGGCCAGGGCATTTCGGTGACGGCCATGCAGATAGTCAGTGCAATGAGTGCCATAGCAAACGGCGGCGTCCTGATGAAGCCGCATGTCGTCAGGTGCCTGGTGGATAAAAAGGGTGTGGTAGTAAAGGAATTTGAACCCGTCGTACTCAGGAGGGTTATATCCACGGAGACTGCGCGAAGGCTGGCATCCATCCTTACCAATGTGGTCGAAGGCGAGGGAGGGACAGGCAAGAACGCCCGCATCGACAACCTTTCTGTGGCTGGAAAGACGGGGACATCGCAAAAGTTTGACTTTTCCTCGGGACGCTACTCCTCTCAAAGGGTGGACGCCTCTTTCATAGGGTTTTTCCCTGCAGAAGACCCTCAGATGGTAATCCTTGTCGTGCTGGATGAGCCGAAGATTGACAGATGGGGCGGAGCGGCAGCCGCGCCCGTTTTTAGGCGGGTTTCTGAACAGATATTGAGCTGTTCCAGTGGCAGTATGGACGTGCGGGAGTCTGCCGCCAGTGAAGAGAGCGGGGAAGCACAGATAATCCAGGCGTCGACTACTATGACGGATATATCCTATCAAGCCACCAACGACGATGAGTCGGCTATCCCTGATTTTGGCGGTATGTCCCTGCGAGAAGTTCTTAAGCTCGCTCAGAGCAGGGGAATGGAGGTAAAGACTGCCGGAAGCGGCTGGGCTATGAGTCAAAATCCAGCCCCGGGTGTCCCGATAAAGAAAAATCAACCCTGCTACGTATTGTTTAACAGAGGGGGCTGAAGAGGGCGTCCGATATGAAAATTTCAGGCTTGTTGGATGGAGTGGATATTCTGGATGTATCGGGAGATATTTCCGGGGATGCCTGCGGCCTCTGCTACGACTCAAGAAAGTGTGAGAAGAAGTCCGTTTTTGTTGCTATTTCAGGTGTCCAATTCGATGGACATGATTTTATGCGCGACGCGGTGAAGAGGGGGGCACGGTATGTCGTATATGATAAAGGCAATGCGCCTACCCTGCCGGGAGCGGCCTGCATAAAAGTGGTAGAGAGCCGCCTGGCGCTGGCCATGCTCGGAAGGAATTTTTACGGCAATCCCTCCCGCGATGTTTGCCTGATAGGGGTTACGGGAACGAACGGTAAAACGACGGTGACCTATCTTCTGGAGTCTATTCTGAAAGCCGCCGGATTTTCCGTCGGGGTTATAGGGACGGTAAATTACCGGTACGGAGGCAACCTATTTCCGGCTCCCAATACAACCCCCGAATCGCTCGATCTGCAAAGGATGCTCAGAGAAATGGTCGATGCGGGGGTGACACACGTTGTGATGGAGGTCTCATCTCACGCAATCGACCTGAAAAGGATCTATGGGTGCGAGTATGACCTCGGTGTATTCACAAACCTTTCCCGTGAGCATCTTGACTATCATCGAACGATGGAAGAATACTTTCTGGTTAAAAAGAGGTTTTTTGAGGATGTGATTTGTGGGCGCCCGGCTGTTGTGAATGTTGATGATCCATGGGGTGCGAGGCTCCATGGAGAGGTGCCGTCGCCGGCGGTTACCTTCGGTGTGGACGGGCCGCGTGATGTGTCAGCTGTCGATGTTGTCCTTTCCATAGAGGGTATCGATGCGAGGATACGAGGAATCGGGGGGGAGTTTACAATATCCTCCCCTCTGGCGGGAAGGTTCAATCTCTCAAACATCCTCGCGGCTACGGCGGCAGCGCTGTCGCTCGGGATACCGCAGGGACATGTCCGGTCGGGGATAGGGGCACTTGATGTTGTTCCCGGTCGCCTGGAGAGGGTAAGCAAACCTGGAGAACCCATGGTGTTTGTGGATTATGCCCATACCGGAGATGCCATGGAGAAAGTTCTTGAGACTCTGTCCGAGTTCAGAAAAAGGAGGATCATAACGGTTTTTGGATGCGGGGGTGACCGGGATCGTACAAAAAGACCCGGTATGGGGAGAATTGCGGCAGCGCTGAGCGACCTTGTCATCATTACCTCGGATAACCCGAGGACGGAGGACCCTTTAGGGATCATAGATAAAATAGAGGGAGGCATCGGGACCGGTTCACCCAGGTACGTTCCTGAAGATATCACGGGCGGCTTTATGGGAAAGGGATACACGATTGTCGCTGACCGGAGAGAGGCCATAGGCTTGGCGGTATCTGTTGCCGATGACTCGGACATTGTTCTGGTCGCGGGTAAGGGGCATGAAGATTATCAGATTGTGGGAGGGCAGCGGTTTCCTTTTGACGACAGGGTCGTCGTAAGAGAGGCTCTTTCCACCCGCAGGGCGGGAGAAGTATGTTGAAAGAGGGGGAATCTCAAATACTGGAGACTGAAGAGATCGTAACGGCGACAGGGGGGACCCTTGTCAGGGGGAATCCTGACGGGACATTTAAGGGATTGTCTACAGATTCGAAGAATGTAGTTGAAGGCAATCTCTTTGTCCCTCTCATGGGTGATAGATTCGACGGCCATGATTTTATCCCGGACGCGGTGAAAAAGGGTGCCGCCGGGCTGCTCGTTCAGAGAGGGTCTGATAGGGTATCGGAAGATGTTTTGGATGATATCTCTGTCATTCTTGTTGACGATACCCTGCGCGCACTGGGCGATATAGCCAATTTGTGGAGGAATAAATTCACGATTCCGGTTGTGGCGGTCACGGGAAGCTCCGGCAAGACAACAACGAAAGAGATGATAGCCAAGGTGGCGGGGCTATCCGGGACGGTTCTAAAGAGTAGGGGAAATTACAATAATCTTGTAGGGCTCCCCTTAAGTCTCCTTGAGTTGAACGTCAAGCATGAAATGGCCGTCGTTGAGATGGGGACCAACCGTAGGGGGGAGATAGCCAGGCTTGCGGCCATTGCCGATCCGGACATAGGCGTTATCACCAATATAGGGCCCGCCCACCTGGAGGGGTTCGGATCTCTGGATGTCATTATGGAGGAGAAGGGGGATCTCTTCCTCAATATGAAGGATTCAGGGGTGGCGGTTATTAACAGGGACGACCCCTTCTCGAGGGTCCTGTCCGACCGGTGGTTGGGAAGAAACATCAGCTTCGGTATTGATGAGAATGCATTTGTCCGAGCCGACCGCATTTTTATGAGAGGTGAGCGTGGCATGAGTTTTACGCTCAATATGGGAGGGATAGGCAAGGGAATTGATATGACTGTTGTAGGCAGGCACAATATATACAATGCCCTGGCCTGTGCGGCGGTCTGCTGGGCAATGAATATCGAATACGACCTGATCTGTGAAGGATTGTCGTCATTCAGGCAGATGAGGGGGCGCATGGATATCCACCGGCTGAAGAGTGGGGGCACCGTCATTGATGATACCTACAACGCAAACCCCGCCTCGGTGATGGAGGCCCTTAAGACATTGAGCGATCTTAAGGGGAAAAATGAAAGCGTCGTGATTCTGGGAGATATGCTCGAACTGGGGGAGGAGGCCGGGATACTGCATGAGAGGGTCGGGCGAGCCATAGCAGATACCGATGTGAGCACCCTGTTTCTCAAAGGACAATTTTCGGAATCCGTGGCAAAGGGGGCAGTGGAAAGGGGATTCAGAGAGGATCACATATATTTTGCCGAGAAACCTGACGAGATCACGGGTGTGCTCCATTCGCTGGTGCGGGAGGGGGACTGGATACTGGTAAAGGGATCGAGAAAGATGAAGATGGAAGAATTTCTCCACTCTATACTGGAAGCATTCGGATAGTGGCTTTTGTGGGTTTTGCGTCCTGCTGGTTGCGTGATATGGTATAAAAATACTGTATATAGTTGTTAATTTGTTGTAAACCACTACATAGTGTGGTAGGCGTAGCAGTATGGTTGTGCTCTGCCGGTTCCCGGCATCTTGGGGCGTAAAACCAGGGGGGAATGTACCAATATGGTCTATCATTTTCTTTATCCGTTGAGCGACGTATATTCGTGGCTTAATGTATTTCGCTACATAACGTTCAGAACGATATATGCGACGATAACCGCCCTGGCCATCTGTTTTGTGCTCGGTCCCTGGGTGATCGGTAGGCTCCGGTCCCTCAGCATCGATCAGCCTATCCGCAGCGACGGTCCCAACTCCCATCTTTTAAAAGAGGGTACACCCACCATGGGCGGCATCCTGGTTATCTTCTCCGTCGTCGTATCGACCCTTATATGGGCACGGCTTGACGTGAACTATATCTGGATCATGCTGATGGTGACGGTGGGATTCGGTCTTGTAGGCTTCTGCGATGATTACCGGAAATTGTCAAACGGGAGCAGGGGAATCCCGGGGAAGATCAGACTTTCCGCGGAGGTCGTGATAGCGCTCTTTATAAGTATTGTTTTATACCTGAATCCCGATTTCAGTTCGAACCTTACTGTGCCCTTCTTCAAGACCCTTCTCCCTGACCTCGGCTGGGGGTACGTGATCCTTTCCACGTTCATTATCGTGGGCGCGGCAAACGCGGTCAATCTTACCGACGGTCTTGATGGCCTTGCCATAAGCCCGGCAACTATGTGCTTTGCGACCTACCTCCTTTTCGCCTATTTTGCCGGGAACATAAAGCTGTCAGGGTACCTTCAGATACCCTATGTGGCTGGAGTCGGGGAACTCTCGGTTTTCTGCGGGGCCATGGTCGGGGCCGGAATCGGTTTTCTCTGGTACAACACCTACCCCGCTCAGATATTCATGGGTGACGTGGGATCGCTCTCTCTGGGCGGTGCCCTGGGCACAGTAGCCATTCTTACTAAGCAGGAGGTCCTTCTCGCCATCGTGGGGGGTGTCTTTGTGGTTGAGACCGTTTCGGTCATTTTTCAGGTGGGCTGGTTCAAGGTGTCGAACGGGAACCGCATCTTCAGAATGGCACCCATACACCACCACTTTGAGCTAAAGGGATGGGCGGAACCTAAGGTTATTGTGCGCTTCTGGATCATTTCCGTCATCCTTGCGCTTATCGCCATCAGTACGTTGAAGCTGCGGTAGAGAGAGCCATCTCAAGTGTAAGGCAATCGTGGGTGAGCGTTCATGGAGATGAATGGGAAAACAGTCCTGGTAATCGGTCTCGGCAAGACGGGCGTGGCGACCGCACGGTTCCTCCTCGAGAGAGGGGCCAGGGTCCTGATTGCCGATGAGAAACTGGTCTGTGAGCTCGGAGATGCCATAGATGCCCTTGGCGGTGCGGGGGATGTGGAATTGGGAATCGGACAGGACGACATGGATGTCCTCTCTCGGACGGACCTGATCGTGCCATCGCCGGGTGTCCCGCCGTTCAACCCCCTGCTCGTAGAGGGAGCGGGGAGGAGAATTCCCATCGTCAGTGAGTTGGAACTCGCCTCGGGGTATGTAAAGAAACCGATCATCGCGATTACCGGCACCAACGGGAAGACGACGACAACGACCCTGATAGGTGAGATGCTGGCGCACTGCGGCAAGAGAGTCTTTATCGGCGGCAATATAGGCACTCCGCTCATATCGTACGTTGGCGGCAGGCAGGAGGACGATTATGTGGTGATAGAGGTCAGCAGCTTCCAGTTGCAGTGGGTCAGGAACTTTCACCCCTTTATTGCGATGCTTCTGAATGTAAGCTGTGACCACCTCGATTATCACGGTTCTCTTGAAGAGTACCGATCCATCAAGGAACGGATATTCGCATGTCAGGGGAGCGGCGACCTGGCTATACTGAATGCGGATGATCCTGCATCGGTTGACCTTGCGGGACGTCTGTCGGCCGGGCGTGTCGTATCTTTCAGTTCGTCTTCAACGCTGAAGGAGGGGATCTTTGTCGACGGCGAGTCGCTGAGATACCGCGGTGCTGAAATAGATGAACAATACCCCGTCGAGCAGATACGATTACGTGGTGTGCATAATTTGGAGAACGTAATGGCTGGCATCCTTGCCGTGCGGGCGTGTGGGTGCCCGCCCGCAGGGATTATCGATGTGCTGAACAGATTTTCCGGCATTGCGCATCGGATAGAATTTTCCGGGAGAGTGGATGGCGTGGCCTATTACGACGACTCCAAGGGGACAAATGTGGATGCGGTGTATCGGGCCCTGGAATCATTTTCCGGCCCGGTGGTGCTTCTCTTGGGGGGCAGATACAAGGGCGGAGATTTCGGAATACTGGCAGAGCTTCTACAGGAAAGGGTCAGGGTTCTTATCGTCTTCGGCGAGGCGGCGGAAACAATAGCGGCCATGATTGGCGGGATTGTGAAGACCGAACGTGCCGGGGACATGAAAGAGGCCGTCGGCATGGCCCGCGATAACGCGTCGTCCGGCGACACGGTGCTGCTGTCGCCTGGCTGTTCAAGCTTTGATGAATTCAAGAACTACGAGGAACGGGGATCTGTCTTCAAGGATATCGTTGAACGGATGGGTCGCGAAGGGCGTAAGGGGACATGGACAGACAGTCTTCAATAACCGGCGGTAGACCGGATATCACGCTTTTTGTCATCACGATAATCCTGGTGGTCATCGGGACGGTGATGATCTACAGCTCGAGCTCCATAATCGCCATGGAGAAGTATGGAGATGGATACCACTATATCAAAAAACAGATTGTTTTCGTCCTGCTCGGGCTTGGCGTCATGGTAGGGGCGTCCAAGGTGCCTTACCGGTACTGGGGAAAGGCGGCATATCCCGCCGTGCTCATATCTATAGTACTCTTATCTTTGCTCGTTGTCCCGGGTTTTGGCACGAAGGTGGGGGGGGCCACCCGTTGGTTTCGCGTAGCGGGCGTCTCTTTCCAGGTATCCGAACTGGCGAAGGTTGCTCTGGTTATATTCCTGGCCCACTATCTTGCGAAGAAGATCACGCACATAAAGGAGTTTTCACGCGTCTTCCTGGTCCCGCTGGCTGTACTGCTGATAATCCTCGGCCTCGTGCTGTGCCAGCCGGATTTTGGCACGGCAGTAATCATGGTTATGGTGTTTATGATGATGTTCTATCTGGCGGGGGGCCGCATTACGTACCTTGCCGGCCTCGCGGCGACGGCAATTCCCGTGGGAGCGTTTCTGATCATGCAGGAAAGCTACCGAATGCGGCGGCTGCTGTCATTTCTCAATCCCTGGGAAGACCCCAGCAGAACAGGGTTCCAGATAATACAATCCTTTATTTCCTTCGGTTCCGGCGGGACCTTCGGTGTGGGACTCGGAAACAGTATGCAGAAGCTCTTTTACCTTCCCGAGCCGCACACGGACTTCATCCTTTCGGTGATTGCCGAGGAGGGTGGCTTTATCGGGGTCGCCATCGTAGTTGTCTTGTTCTCCATCCTTGTCTTCCGCGGGTTCATGATCTCCTTTCGTTGCGCGGATCTGTTCGGGATGCTCCTGTCCTCCGGGCTGACCGCAGTCATTGCCTTGGAGGCGTTTATCAATATGGCGGCCGTTATGGGGCTCGTCCCCACGAAAGGACTGGTTCTTCCCTTTCTCAGTTACGGGGGAACCTCGCTTGTGATGTGCATGATAGTTATCGGGATATTGCTGAATATATCCTCTTATCGGCAAAGGGGCGAGGGTGATACGGGGGCCCTATAATCGGGACGGAGGGAGCTTGGCCTTGGTGTGAGTATGGAGAAGAGAGGGGTCAGGATCATTATAGCGGGTGGAGGGACCGGGGGGCATCTGTTCCCCGCCGTTGCAATCGCCGAGGAGTTTCTGAAAAGGTCGCAGATGAGTGAAGTCCTCTTCATAGGGACCGAGAGGGGCCTGGAGGCCAGACTTCTTCCGGGCCTGGGCTTTGCGCTTCGCACGATCACTGTTGAGGGGGTGAAGGGCAGGGGGACCCTAGGGATGGTAGGAGGTCTGTTAAAGATTCCACGCGCGATAACACAGTCAGTGTCGATCCTGCGTGAGTTTCGCCCCGATATCGCCTTGGGTGTGGGAGGGTATGCTTCCGGGCCTGCGGTTATAGCGGCTCACTTTATGGGCATAAAAACGGTGATCGCAGAGCAGAACGCCCTGCCCGGCTTCACAAACAGGATGCTTGGTAGATTTGTCGACCGTGTGTTCCTCACATTTCCCGACAGAGGGGGGCTGTTCGCGGCCGCAAAGACGATCGTTACGGGAAACCCCGTGAGAAGAGAATTTACGAAGGGGATGAAAAAATCCCGTAAGAGGGAGGATTCATTCTCCATCCTCGTCTTCGGAGGAAGTCAGGGGGCCCGGGCAATCAATCTGGCTGTTGTGGAGGCCATGAACTATTTGAAGGATATGCGAGACAGGTTGGTGGTTATCCATCAAACGGGACAGGGAGAATTTGATGAGGTGTCCGCCGCCTATCGTGACCGGGGGGTGCATGCCGAGGTGCATCCCTTTATTGCCGATATGGCTTCGGCATATCGGTCAGCGGATCTCTTGATATGCAGGGCCGGCGCGACCTCTATCGCCGAGATAACCGCGACAGGGAAGGCAGCCATCCTGATCCCGTATCCGTTCGCGGTCGGAGGTCATCAGGAATTGAATGCGCGCGTGCTGGCCGATGCGGGCGCAGCCGAGATGATTCTCGAGGACAGGCTTGACGGGGAAACACTTGCCGGGGTGATCAGGAGGCTTGCCGCCAGTCCGGAGATGGTATGCAGGATGGAAGAGAAATCCGAAAGGCTGGGGAATGTGGCGGCGGCGGCACGTATAGTGGATGAATGCATGATCATGCTGGACCGGAAATCGACGGCGGAGGCAGGCGAAATCTGATGTACAGAAGGGTGAAGAACATACATTTTGTCGGGGTAGGGGGTATCGGCATGAGCGGCATTGCCGAGGTCCTTTTGAATCTTGGGTACACGATCAGCGGGTCCGACCTGGAACGGTCCGATATTACGTCGAGGTTGGAATCACTCGGGGCTCATATATCTTACGGCCACAGATCGTCAAACCTCACGGCTGCCGATGTGGTTGTAAAATCGACGGCCATTGGCGAAGACAATCCCGAGGTCATGGAGGCCCACATCAGGAATATCCCGGTCATTCCGAGGGCCGAGATGCTGGCCGAACTGTTAAAACTTAAATATTCCATAGCCGTATCGGGGTGTCACGGGAAGACGACAACCACTTCAATGATTTCGACAGTGCTGGCGTATGGCGGGCTCGACCCCACGATGGTGATAGGGGGCAGGCTGGACAGCATCGGGAGCAACGCACGACTGGGGGAGGGGGAGTTCATTGTTGCCGAGGCGGACGAGAGCGACGGTTCCTTCCTCAGGCTTAATCCGTATATCGCCGTTATTACTAATATAGATCGCGAACACTTGGACTATTATCCCGGGATAGGGGAGATCAAGGATGCCTTTCTACAGTTCGCCAACTCGGTTCCCTTTTACGGGGCCGTTATCCTGTGCGCTGATTGTGACAATGTAAGGGATATCTTGCCGAGGATAAAGAGAAAAGCCTTTACCTATGGGGTGTACAACGAGGCCGATTTCAGGGCGGCCGATATATCCTTCAACGGCATGACGTCGAGATTTTCTATCTGCCGAAGAGAGGCGCTCTTGGGCGAGATAGAGATGCAGGTCCCGGGTCTGTTCAATGTCTACAATGCGATGGCCGCCGTGGCCGTCGGCATTGAGCTTGGCATGAAATTTTCCACGATAAGCGAGGGTATACACGCTTACAGGGGTGTTCACCGTCGGCTTGAGATCAAGGGGCGTGCCGGCGGCGTCACGGTGGTTGATGATTACGGTCATCACCCCACCGAGATAAAGGCGGTGTTGGCGGCCGCGAAACACGTGTGGGAAGGCAGGCTTATTGTCGTGTTTCAGCCCCACCGCTACACGCGCACCAAGGCACTGTTTGAAGAGTTTCTGGGCTCATTTGATGATGCTGCGGCGCTGATCCTGACGGATATATATGCCGCCAGCGAGAAGGAGATACAGGGCGTTCATTCCATGAATCTTAGAAAAGGCATCCAGGATCATGGTCATGGCGATGTCATGTATCTGTCGGGGTTCGGAGAGATCGCCGACCATCTGTGCGCCATAACGCAGCCGGGGGATGTGGTCCTTACCCTGGGGGCGGGGAATGTGTGGAAGGTAGGAGAGAATCTGTTGGAAAGGCTGAAGGGTAAAGGGTAAAGGGTAAATGACAGGAGCGACCGGGATAATTGCAGACAGGCAGTTCAGGGACAGGATGTGCGGCATTGCCGTCGGAAAGGTCCTTTTCGATGAGCCGATGTCTGCGCACACCTCCATGGGTGTTGGGGGCAGGGCGGATGCGCTGATCTTTCCAGATACCGTTGATATGCTTGGAGAGCTGGTTTCCTTCCTCCTCAAGGAAGGGGTTCCGTTTCTGCCTGTCGGGAACTGTACGAATCTGATTGTGAAGGATGGCGGTTACCGGGGGGTGCTGATTTCCCTGGAGGCTCTTCAGGGGCTGGAAATAAAGAAAAAGGGGGAGGGCGCTGTCGAAGGGAGGGACGGCGTTGGCGTATGTGTGCATGCTCAGGCGGGGGTTTCGTTTTCCGGTCTGGTCGATTTCTCGGTACGGGAATCTCTTGCCGGGATGGAATTTTGTGCGGGTATACCGGGGAGTGTCGGCGGCGGTGTAAAGATGAATGCCGGAGCGTGGGGAAGAGAGATGAAGGATGTCGTAGCGTCGATCTCCATTCTCGATGCTGTGGGCCGGATGCGCAACATCTCGAGAAGAGACCTGGTCTTTGAGTACCGGAATCTCGATCTCCCCGATGGGGCGATCATTACGGGTGCGGACTTCCACCTTGCGAGGGGAGACAGGGGTGCGATCAGGGAAAGGATCTCGGAGATCGCCGCAGTGCGCAGAGAGCGGCATCCCCTTGCTTACCGAAGTGCGGGCTCTGTTTTTAAGAATTCTCCCGGATGTCCGGCGGGGAAGATGATTGAAGAGGCCGGTCTCAAGGGACTCAGAGTGGGGGGCGCGGAGATATCAGAAAAGCATGGGAATTTTATCGTGAACAGGGGCGGCGCGAAGGCTGCGGATGTCACTGTCCTGATTGACACTATTCGAAAGAGGATTCTGGATGAGAGGGGGATTCTTCTTGAGCCGGAGTTGCAGATTATAGGGAACGAACCATGAAAAAAACCCTCAAAGCAACCATTTCACCCAAAAGGAACAGGTCGAAGCGGCGATCAGGGGCAATTCGTGGGGAAATCTTCAGAACGCTTGCCATTGTGGGCCTTGCCGGCCTGCTGGCATTCGTCATGGTTTATGCGTACAATTTTGCCCTGTGTGCCGATTATTTTAAACTGAAATGTACCACTATAAGGGGTTGCAAGAGGATCAGCGAGACAGAAATAAAAGATCTCGCCGGGATATCAACCTCCCTTAATATTCTGACTGCGAATCCGGGAAAGATGGCACGGGCGATAGAGGGAAACCCGTGGGTCAGGAATGCCTCTGTCGGAAGGGAACTCCCCGACGGGATCGTTATCGAGGTTGCCGAGAGAGATGCCGCCGCACTCCTTAAGAAGGGCAACGATCTGTATATTGTGGATCGGGATAGGGTGGTATTCAAGAAGTTCGAGGGGGGAGACAGCGCAGATGTTCCGGTGCTTACAGGGTTCTATAGGAACGGAGAGCTGCAAAATGACCTGTTGGAGAAGACCTTTGAATTCCTGGACTATCTTTCCGGAAGCGATCATTTCCCTCGGGTCCGGAATGTGTCGGAGATCTATGTGGATGACGTGTATGACCTTTCTGTTGTTACGGATAATCATCTCTTTTTGAATCTGGGTTTCGAAGATTACGACAAGAAGTTGAAGCGACTGAAGACGGTTATGACGGACTTGGCGCGAAGGGGTTTGGACAAAAGGTCTCTGAGTATCGACCTCGTAGATTCAAGTAGAGTTGTCGTTCAGCAGGGGGATGCTTTCGCTCAGAAGAACCTGACAGAAGATCGCAAGACGAAGATATGACGGTGAAAGGACAGCTTTCTTCCTCCGGGATGTGTGATGATGGGAAGGGCGGATATAGATGGCAAAGAGAGAAAATATCATCGTAGGGTTGGATGTAGGGACGACGAAAACATGTGTCATTGTCGGGGAGATTACAAGTGCCGGGATAGATATTATCGGGATCGGCACGCACCCTTCAAGCGGACTTAAAAAGGGTGTCGTAGTCAATATCGACAGTACGGTGGATTCAATAAAGAGGGCTGTGGAAGAGGCTGAACTGATGTCGGAGTGTGAAATACGATCCGTTTCTACCGGCATTGCAGGAAGTCACATCAAGGGATTGAACAGCTATGGCATCGTGGCCGTCAAGGGGGGTGAGGTTGATGAATACGATGTCAAAAGGGCGTTGGAGGCGGCCAAGGCGATCGCCATACCTCTGGATAGGGAGGTAATTCACATACTGCCCCAGTATTATATCCTCGATGATCAGGATGGGGTAAAGAACCCCATAGGAATGTCTGGCGTCAGGCTTGAGGCCAAGGTCCATGTCGTTACCGGTTCCGTCACGTCCGTGCAAAACATAATGAAGTCAGTTAATCGGGTGGGCCTGGATGTTAACGACATTATTCTTGAGCCGCTGGCCTCCAGCGAAGCGATTCTCAGTCAGGATGAAAAGGATCTGGGAGTTGCACTGATAGATATCGGCGGCGGCACCACGGATATTGCGGTTTTTGCCGGGGGGAGCATTCAGCATACCGCTGTTCTGCCCCTGGGGGGCAATTATGTTACCAACGATATATCCGTGGGCCTGCGTACCCCGGTACTGGAAGCAGAAAAGATAAAGATTAAATATGGTTGTGCCTATACTCCCCTGATACCCCAGAATGAAATCATTGAGGTTCCCAGCGTGGGTGGCAGGAGTCCTCGAAATGTTTCACGGCAGGTGCTGGGCGAGATCATCGAACCGCGCATAGAAGAGATCCTCGGCCTTGCTCACAGGGAGATTGTCAAATCGGGTTATGACGACCTGCTGGCTGCCGGCGTTGTCCTGACAGGGGGAACGGCGATTCTTGAAGGGATAACGGAACTGGCGGCGCAGGTATTCAATGTGCCGGTAAGAAAGGGGTATCCGGTGGGTGTCGGAGGTATTACCGATATCATCAACAGCCCGATGTATACGACGGGAGTAGGACTGGTTATTTATGGAAGCAAGAGTCGCGCTGATTATGCCGTCAGGAAGAGCGAAAAAAATATATTCAGCAAACTAACGAAGACTGTCGAGAGATGGTTCAACGATTTTTTCTGAGAAGGAGGGCGTAGAGATGTTTGAACTGGTAGAGGGTGGCGCTAAAAGCAATGCCGCCAAGATCAAGATCATTGGTGTCGGGGGGGGTGGGGGAAATGCTGTTAACATGATGATAGCCTATAATCTCAGTGGCGTAGATTTTATCGTGGCCAACACGGATTCTCAGGCCATGGTGGTGTCAAAGGCCCCGATAAAGGTACAATTGGGGGCTGAGTCCACTAAGGGTCTTGGTGCCGGATCGGACCCCGAAGTTGGGAAGAGGGCGGCCATTGAATCGCAGGACAGGCTGAGAGCTGTCCTGGATGGTGCCGACATGGTCTTTGTGACGGCTGGTCTTGGTGGAGGTACCGGGACGGGCGGTGCGCCGGTTGTAGCTGAGATTGCGAGAGATATGGGAGCCCTTACGGTTGCCGTCGTTACGAAACCGTTTCAGTTCGAGGGGAAAAAGCGGGGGCGGCAGGCGGAAGAGGGCCTGGCCGAACTGAAGAAGGTGGTTGACACGCTCATCGTCATCCCGAATCAGAGGCTTCTGAGCATCAGCGGCAAGAACATGTCGCTTCCCGACGCCTTCAAGAAGGCCGACGATATCCTCTACAACGGGGTGAAGGGGATCTCCGATCTGATCATGGTCCCGGGTCTGATCAACCTTGATTTTGCCGATGTGAGGAATGTCATGTCCGAGATGGGGTTGGCCATGATGGGTACCGGGGTGGCCAGCGGCGACAACAGGGCCGTTGAAGCCGCGCAGAGGGCGATCTCCTCTCCGCTCCTGGAAGACAATTCGATCCAGGGGGCCCGGGGCGTGCTCCTCAACATAACGGGTGGGCCTGAGATGACACTCTTTGAGGTCAATGAGGCGTCGTCTCTGGTACAGTCTGAGGCCCACGAAGACGCGAATATCATATTCGGAACGGTTGTCGATGAGACTATGGGGGATGAGATACGTATTACCGTCATTGCCACGGGGTTTGACCCTAAGGATAGGAGTCATGAGAGGCCTTCCGAACTTTCCAGCGTATCGAACGTTTCCAGAAAAAGGGAAAATTTTGAAAAGCCGACTTTTATACGGAACAGGACCGAGAAGGCGTCGGAAGGACCCGTTGTTATCCGGATGGGAATGATAAGTGAGGATGAGGATATGGATTTTGAGACGCCTACCTTCCTGAGAAAAAAGGCCGATTAGACGGGAGAAAAAGGTATAGCAATAAGGGGCACCTCTCCAGAAAAGATTTTTTAAAATAAGCGTCTTGTATAGCCTGCCGCTTGTATGCCCGTTTCTGCCTCCGACGAAGCCCGAATCGCTTGTTTATCCTAAAGAAATCGTAAAAAAATACCGATAGTATGCAGAGGTTTTCGGTGCCGGTTGTTCTCTGGGACTCCGTGTGCCCGGCGTGGGAGTATGCTAGTGTCCCTGTCGATTCTCCGGCGAAATGTCATCTGTGTTCGTTCCGGACGAGTGATCCGGTGAACAATACGAGCTTGATACGGGAGGGTGGTGTACTATGGTAAAAAGTACTATCATGGCTGAAAGGCAGTCCTTCGATAAACCTGATAAGAACCTTGCGGATGCTCACCTCTCCGAAGATTACCAGAGGATTCAGGGAGAGTTGCAGAACTTAAAGCGGGAGCAGGCGCAGAACCGTGAAGAGCTTGAAATGGCCATCGAACGTGCGAACAAGATGGCCGTAGAGGCGGAGGTCGCCAATATTGAGTTAACTCAGATAATTAATACATCAATCGACGGGATGGTATTGATCGGCGAGGATTGTACGGTACATCTGATCAATACGTCGCTGCTGTCCTTCTTAAACAAGACGGAAGGCGAGGCTGTCGGAAAAAAGTGTTATGATCTTCTCTTGAATTCTCATTGTGGGGGTGAAGAATGTCCCCTGGTGAGAGTTTTACATGGCGAAACCCGTGTTGAGTATGACATCAAAAGAAAGCAAAGTGACGGGACCCCCGTCCCCTTCATTTTTACCGCCACCCCATTCCGGGGTCTCGATGGCGAGTTAGTCGGCATGGTAGCCGGTTTTAAGGATATCACGGATCGGAAGCACGCCGAGGCGGTTCTCAAAGAAGCAAATGAAAAGTTGGAACATCTTGCCGCGATTGACGGGTTAACGCAGGTGGCAAACCGCCGCTGTTTTGATCAGACGATTGAGCGAGAATGGGGTCGCCTGCGAAGGGTCAATGAAGCTCTATCCTTCATTTTGTGTGACGTGGACTATTTTAAATTGTATAACGACACGTACGGGCATCAGGCCGGAGACGAATGCCTTCGATCCATTGCCGGCGCTTTTAATAAGCAGGTGCGCCGGAGCGGCGATCTGGTTGCGCGGTACGGCGGGGGAGAATTTGCCGTTATTCTGCCGGGAACGGGTGCCGACGGGGG
>JAQULO010000023.1:0-16781 GCA_028718565.1 Syntrophales bacterium
TTCCATCGTATTATAGTCCAGGACCAGTTTGACACTTTTGCCCTTCCCGTCCTTCGCCTTTTTGTAGAAACCCTGTCCGGTCTTGTTCCCGAGCCATTTTTTCTCCACCATTTTGTCCATGAATTCAGGCGGTATAAAGGTTTCTATCATCTCATCTTCCGGCACCGCTTCAACGAGATTTTTCATGACATGGTAGCCCGTGTCTATACCGACGAGATCGATCGTTCCGCAGATCGCGGAACCTGGTCTGCCAAGAACCTGTGCAATAATAGCGTCCAGCTCCGGTATCGTCATATTTTTATTCAGCATCGTCTTTACAGCGTTGGCTATATCGAATACACCGATACGGTTTGCGATAAAGTTGGGAACATCCTTACAGATAACAACGCCCTTTCCAACGACGTTCTCCAGGAAACATGTCATGTAATCAACTATTTCCTTCTTTGTGGTCTCGCCGGGAATGACCTCGATAAGTTTCATGTAGCGGGGGGGATTAAAGAAGTGGACTCCCAGGAAACGCTCTTTATTTTTCGCACTCATCTTTTCCGATATTTCCCTGATCGGAATGCCTGATGTGTTGGTCGCAACGATACAATCCGGTTTTATGACCTTTTCCACCTTCGCGAAGAGGTCCTGCTTGATCTTCAGGTTCTCTACGACCACTTCGAGAAGAAAATCAACATCTTCCAAGAGATTAAGATCATCTTCAAGATTGCCTATGGAGATCATTGACGCATTCTTCTTTGAATAGAAACTGGCGGGTGTGGATTTCAGTGCACTGTTCAGTCCGTTTACCGCGAAACTGTTTCTCCACGCCTTGCTCTCCTTTGTCAGACCCTTTTTCAGATCCTTTTCACTCGGATCAAAGGGAGGCACGATATCAAGCATTACACTCTCAATCCCCGCATTGGCCAGGTGAGCGGCTATCGTGGCGCCCATGACCCCTGCCCCTATGATTGCAGCTTTCTTGATTTCATACGGCATATCAATCCTCCTTGTTGAGGCAACACAGCTCAAATGCCTTACCTGATTTATCTTAGTCAAACCGCAAAAGAATCCTCCAGCATCTCAATGGGGGTCTTATCCGCCAGCGCAATACATTTGCACCTTCCCTCAATCGTGGGAAGTACGTTGCATGCAAAGTACTTGGCCGATGCAACTTTGCCCTGATAGAACGCGGCCTCACCTTCTTTACGAGCCAGCGCGCGCTTCTTTGCCTTGGAACCCTCCGCGCCAGCTTTCTCATACATCACATCCAGTTTCCCGGAGGCAATTATTGCCGCCTGAAGAAGCTGCCATCCGACAATAAGATCACCCATTATCATCAGGAAGGGTCTCGCATTCAGAACGGGCAGCAATACGCTGGAGCTTTTGCCCCACGCCGCAAACTGCATCGAGATTCCCACAACTGCATTGTAGGCATTTTCAAGATGACCGGCATAATCCTTCATCTCTTCATTTTCCTTGGCCTCGGCGATGGTCTTACTGATCTCTCCGAAGAGATTCATCAGGTTCATGCCTTTGCTCTGACCCATCTTCCTGCCTACCAGATCGAGGGATTGTATGTAGTTTGTTCCCTCATAGAGACAGGCGATCTTACAATCTCTCAGGTACTGCTCCATCGGATATTCCTTGATGTAACCATATCCACCGTATACATCAATACCGAGTGAGCAGATCTCGCAAGCCTTGTCGGAGCAGTACGCCTTGATGACAGGTATCAGAATTTCAACGAACCCTTTCCATTTCGCACTCTCCCCTTTATCAGTCGCCGTCTCTCCCATGTCGATACAAAAACCGGCGAAATAGTTCATCGCCCTCATGCCTTCTACATGAGACTTCATCCAGAGTAGTGATCTCCTGATATCCGGATGCTGGATAATGGGTATCGCCTTCGCGTCAGGAATACTCATCTCCATGATCTGCTTGCCCTGGATTCTCTCCTTCGCGTACTGGACGGCTTGCTCCAGAGCGGCAGATGCATGTCCGAGACCCTGCATTCCCACTTCCAGCCTTGCCTCGTTCTTCATGTTGACCATCACATTCATGCCGGTGCGTTCCTCACCAAGGAGGTAACCGGTACACTTTCCGTTCTCACCAAAGTTAAGAGTGGCGGTTGCGGACGCATTGATTCCCATCTTGTGCTCAATACCACCCGTCACGACATCGTTGGATTCACCCACGCTGCCATCCTCATTTACCTTAAATTTCGGAACGATGAAGATGGAAATTCCACCTGTCCCCGGAGGATCACCTTCGATCCTGGCAAGCACCGCATGAATGATGTTGGAATAAAGATCGCTGTCACCGGACGAGATAAAGGCCTTCGTGCCCTCGATACTGAAAGTGCCGTCGGGCAGTCTCTTCGCGGTTGTCCTCGTGGCCCCTACATCACTTCCGGCACCCGACTCTGTTAGGCACATGGTGCCGCCCCACTCGCCGGAAAACATCTTGTACATATAGGTTTTCTTCTGTTCTTCCGTACCGTACTTTGCGACCAACGTGGCCGCCCCCATGGTCAATCCCGGATACATCATAAATGCGAAATTTGCCGAGCCGAACAGTTCCGCACAGGCGCTCCACACACAGAGCGGCACGTTCTGTCCCCCGACTTCCGGGTCCGCAGGTGCGCAGTTCCAGCCCGCCTCGTTAAACTTCTTAAGGGCATCGTGGATACAGGATGGAGCGGTAACCTTTCCATCCTTAAACTGAGCACCTTCTCTGTCACCGATACCGTAGGTGGGAAGTATAACATCCACCGCCATTTTCTCTGCCTCGCCGAGCATCATGTCAACCACTTCCTGTGAGTAGTCGGCATATTTCTCGGCAGCGAAAAGATCCTCGATACCCAACTGCTCAAACAAAATGAACCTCTGATCCCTCATATTAACCAATGTATTCCCCATAACTCCACCCCCCTCCTCACTCAGATTTCATTAGGCCTTTTATAAATACGCCCAAACATTCATCAACACCGGAACGTATTCTCTCCTCCCTGGTCGCCTCTTTGCCGATAAAGAGGTGAAGCGAGATCACCCCGTTAAGCATCCCCCACAGGGCATTCCTCATGACTCTCACCTCTTCTCTTCTGAAAAGAAATTCACCCTTGTCAATCCCATATTGGAATATACTTTCCGTAGCAGAGATTGCCTTGTTTGTTTCCTGGATAATTCTTTGATTTGTATCGTTTGAAAGGTTCAGGTTATCGGCATGTATCATGAAATCCATCAGGAGCCTGAACAGTTCCCTGTCCTTCAGGAAAAAGCCCACATACAGGTGGGCAAACTCCATCAGTATCTCCGATGCGCAACCCTTACCGTCAAATATGGGAACGACTTCGTTGTGAACTCGCTCTATATCATCCAGCAGTAGCTGGGCGCATATCTCTTCCTTACTTCTGAAATAGAGATAGATAGCCCCCTTGCTCAGTTCAGCCTTTTCAGCAATATCTGCAATGGTGACAGGTCTGCCCCTCCCATCGAAAAACAGCCTCCTGGCAGCCCTGAGAATGGCCTTTCTCCTCTGTCTCCGTTCCTTCTCTCTTCGTCTCTCCAGAGCCAATCGCGTCACCCCCCAGTTTACGCGCTTTTTTTAAATGCTCTCAGATCAATCATGCAGTGGTTTAAAAGGTTTATATCTAAACAAAGGTCAAAATATGACTGTAGTTCACATTTTATAAGCTATGGCTCAGGTTGTCAAGAAAAGTTATGTTACGCTAACATATGTTTTTTGTAGAGGGAGAAGATTGCGTTACGGCTCTTACTTTCGGAGCATGGCATGCCTTTGCAGACACTGCCGGAAGTGGCAGCGGATTCACGGATACCCCAATTTATTGTTGACACGGGGTCCGATAAAGATTATAAGCGGCAATTCATTTTCCAATTACACAACACCATAACGCGTCCCCATCGTCTAGTGGCCTAGGACACCGGCTTTTCACGCCGGCAGCCGGGGTTCGACTCCCCGTGGGGACGCCAGTAATAAAAACAAGGGGTTACGGGTTTCTCGTAGCCCTTTGTTGATTCCTAAAATTGATTTACCCCACGCTATACCCCACACATACGGGCCTATGATGATTTCTGACCACTTACCTTGCCTTTGTACCTTGGGGTGGATCAAACCTTAACGACATCCTGTGTGAGCAGTACGCGCGAACAGTGACTGCGGATAACTGCGTCAGCTTTGAGGGCAAAACACTGCAAATCCCGGCGGACCGCTATAGGTGCCATTACGTCAGGGTCAGGGTGCGTGTTCATCGGTACACGGATGACTCGCTGGCCATTTTCCACGGACCGAGAAGGCTGGCTGATTATGATGCACAGGGAAAACTGAAAGAGTTCAAAAAAAGAAAGGGCTTTCTCCCTTCTACATGTTTGCCAATCCCCCACTAACTTTCAGGTCTATTTCAACTTCGGTTCAAAGTGATTACACCCTACATCCACTTTGTTCGGAGGTATTTGCTTGTCCTTCCTCCCATGCTTGGAAAACCATGTGCAAACACCCAGGAACGTATTCTGTCTGGTAATGTCCTGATACCTGCAGTTCCAGCAACTTCTTTCGCTGTCGTGCGGGGATGAATTAATGCCCTTTTCTGCTGCCATTTTGCGCTCTCCGGAAACACACCATTGCAATCCTTAACCTGTTCTCCATCTCAACCCGGTGATTCAAAGAAACTGCCTTGTGTGTAATATACCAAGTAAGCACATTATAAAATGTCCAGAGGCTAATTACGGCGAAATTCTTGTTGTTGTGACCGTCCGCGTCATGATCGATTCTATGCTGTATCTCCTCCGCTGCGTTCTTACCAAACTTCATGGACCTCATAACTCTTTCGTATGTTTTTGGGTGGAGGGGAATATCAGTTAAGTTTCTCCACTTTTCTGTCTGTTTTTTGAATCGCTTTGTGGCGTTGGCTATGCTTTCACGGATATGAAGTTCATCTAATTCGTACACGTGGCGCTTTTTAATGTTGAATATCTCCACCCCAATAACCAGCCCGTTTGAACATAATACCCTTAAAGCGCCGAGAGTAACAACAAAGGGCCACGTGACGTCATAGCTGTTAGACAGGTGCAGTTGCGGATTGATATAATCTCCTCTTTCGATCTCAGCGGATATTTCAGGGAAAGTAAATGTGCAACGCATCCGCCCCCCTCCATTGTATAAATCGATTTTAGTATCATATCTGCCGAGATTATCATTTTTGGCAATTACCGATTCGATCTGCTCGATTGCCTGTTCATGGCTTATTATCTTATAATCTTTTGAGACAATTGAGAATACCTTGCCTGTATTTGAATCAACGATTGCCTTGTACTCATTTGCAGCGCGAAGCTTATTCTGGGGTCCCCAAGGAATCGGCTGTTCAGTGACTCGGGGAAAACGTGGGAATAAATCCTGTTGAGCATTAATTTGGTCCTGCATTTGTCTGCCTCCTTTCGTGGTAAAGATATCTCTATCTCTTTACGTTCTTGATGAACCCTGGGAGGAATATAAGAATGCCAATTGCGATGGCGAGGAACACCCCCAAGCCGGTTTGTGAATACTGATAGAGAAGATAGATAGGAGTGATTATAAAGATTGCTATTATTAGGAAGGCTGTCCAGTACATAAAATCAATGCTCCTTTCTACATTCCTACGGCTGTACAGCATCCCACCTTTAATCGCCCCAAGAATCATTAGGGTTGCCATAGAGGTTGGGGATGGTAACTGGATAGAGATCCTGCGTGCTGTAGCTCTGGGGAGTGTATGCCCCCTTGTTTGGATTGTAATTGCCTGGATAACTATAGTTGTCGGTGATGGTGTTGTTTGGATTGGTTCTCACGTGCGGGGCAATATAAGTATCCTTCACCCCATCCCTGTTTGTATCACGCCAATGACCACGCGCAGTGTGCTGCCCCGCAAACACCAAAGAAGCAAAGAAAACACCAATGACCAACACTACGAACAATAATACTGATTTTTTCATGGCTACTTCCCTCCTACAATTAAAGTTTTGGTATTATATCAAAGACTTTACTAATAACCTTAAACTGCGCCTTGCTGTCTTCCCCGATGACAATATCGGGATATTTGTCGCTGGAGGAACTAAGGAATAACTGAAAAACCAAGTTTATAATTTTTTGCATAAGTCTGTTTTATTTTTCCTTTTGGTTATTCTTGTGAAACAAAACGAGTAAGAATAACGTACCGACCAAAGTTCCTGTTTCTTGTATAAGCAGTCGAGTTAGGTCAATATCATAACCTAATGTTAATTTAATTCTTTGTCTTTTATCCTGTATGTCTCTTCCAAATACATTTAGATTTGACAGCACATTGTCATATGAGATATCGTCAATAAATGCATATCTAATGGGGCGTTTTGATATATCTCTATCAGGACCACTATATGTTACTACCCAAGGCGGGTATAAAAACATCACACACATCAGAAACAATCCAAGCAATAATGCCCCGCGTTGCTTATTGTTCATTCTGAATGAAAATTTATGCTGACTACACAGCTGTTTTAGCAGAGTACGTTTTTTTAACTATTTTTCTTACCTCTTTATCCAAATCTGGATCGCAAATCCCTTTATTATATTGCCTGCGTATAATTCTTTTCACATGGCGCGGTATAAGCAATCCAAAGCGCTTCTTTGAAAGGGCGTACAGGAAGGAAACAACTATGCTCTCTTCAGTATATCGCTCTATTAAACCTGTGAGGCCGCGGGCAATTTTTTCATCAAGTCCCACGTTTTTGAACATTTCGATTGTGGGCAATGGTTTGTCTTCTCCCTGATCGTCATCAAAATAGTGCGCAAGCTCTTTTATGAAATCCGTTAGGGGAATGTCCTCTGTTTCTTCCGTAGCCAGACTAAACATGGCTTTTGCGCGGCCGTAATCCATAGGTGGAGAACAACTTTCACATATAACACTACCGGTTCCGCCCGGCAGATCTTTCGCCTTTTCACCATCGGCACGTGCATCTATCACAAGGCAGTTCGTATATTCGCTCATCAATTGATACCTGACGGCAATGTCCAACCCGTTTTTTGCGTCGGTTTGTTCCATCATCTCTTCATGCGCCGCTAAACGCGCTATTGTTCCCGGGATGTTGTCGGTGGAAATCTCTGCACCTTGCGCGATTTTTACTTCTTCAGAAAAAGCGTGGCCCTTTTCCGTGGAAATATCCATCCTGACCGATCCGGCAGGTTTTTCCGGAAAACGGGCGAAGGCGTAAACTGTATCCCCGTCATAAACTGCTTTGATCTTCTCCGGGATCATTTTTGTTGCACCCTCCGGCCATCTGATTTTAATGTCAGTTGCCTTTGGCAGGTATATCCTTTTGAAGTGACGAACAATTTTGCCTTCCATTTCCTCCATCGGTGATACCAGTTCGCAGGCACCGCCGGTTTCTTCCGCAATGGCCCTTACAAAGCCTTCCGACACAGAACTTCCAACGCCAACGGTAAAAATCCGGTGATTGGATTTTCTGGCTGTCTCGATGATCGTTTTACTCTCCCATACCTCTCCATCCGTTATGAGAAATATTTCAGTAGAAATATCCTGTGGTGATAGAGAATGAATCGCTGCCGTGATAGCACTTCCCATTTCAGTTCCGCCCATATTGGCATCAATATGCCTGGCATATCTCTTCGCGCGGACAAGGTTTTCCCCTTCAGCCTTCACCTGTTCATTAAAAAGCATCTTGTAATTGTTTCCAAATGTAACGAGGTTGAAATAATCCTGTGGCCGGAGCATGTCGAGTATCTTGAGAAGGGCGCCCCTGGCCTTTGTTATGGAATCTCCACTCATGGAGCCGGAACAGTCAACAACGACCTTTACACTCCTGGCAGATGTGTTCTCTCCGGCATCAAACCGGGGGTTAAACGAGGCAAACAGCACATAACCATCAATGTCACGATCCGACATGGAAAAGCTCTTTTTATCTGAATCAAATTCGATATTGAGCACAAAATCCCGATCCATAAAGGGTTCGCCGCTTGAAATTGTCGTCGTTGGATGGTCAATATCTTTGTCGACATCTGGATTAAATCGCGTTCTGACAACAACATCACGGACTCCAAGAGCTTCGATACCTGAAAGGGTTATCGTCGTCTCGTCAGTATCTTTATTGACAACAATATTATGCGAAAGGCTTCCAAACGATGCGTCTTTGAGAAATCCCATGACGCTTAATTTCAAATTGAACAAGTTCTCGATCACCAGGCTATATTCAGGGGTCTGATGAGGTTCAAGGCCGGCAGCCTCGGGGTTGCCATATCTCGGAGCTATGGTTGTCGGCAGGAAAAAGCGCAGGGAATTACCCTGCCAGTGATGCAGCTCAACATAGGTAAAAGAAATCACCGCCTCTTCACCAGGCATCAGATTGCCGACATTCATAGCATACAGACCGAGTTCTGTCTGCTCAAGCATTATCGCGGCATTCCCCTCGGTAACAGCATCTTCGTACCTGTCCACTGCCTCTGATTTTTCAACCACTATACCTTTGAGCACGCGCTCACCGATTGTAACTTCCAGATTCATAAAGACGGCATGGAGAGGAATGGAAAAGGTGTAAACAGCTTCGATATTTTTATCTTCAACATTCTTGTAGCTCTGCCTGACAGTGGTTTCGCAGATGAGATTGTTGAGAGCCGAATTGACATCGACTGATTGCAGGGGCACATTTGATCCATCAACAGACGGCAATCCGATATCGTACGCATGCGCGTTGTAATACATATCAATTCTCCCTTTCTTTCATTGTTTTGTAGTGTTTCATTATATCCTTGAAGATCGACCGGACTTCTTCAGGAGACAGGCCCGAGCGTTTAGGCTCGATAGAAAGTTCCACACCATCCGCTATATAAAGATGACTCCAGACCTCAATCGTGCCTTCTTTCCTTGTTCTCGGCGGTGGAAGTGGCTTGTGGCCTTGCAAGGTTCCTGACTCGACCTTGATGATTTCCTTTATCCTCTCAAGAGAAATGCCCGCATCTTTCCATTTGCGAATTGCCAGAAGCTGCTCAAGATGGCGATGAGTGTAGCGTGAACCTTTTCCCGAACCCTCGGGACGATCAGCCAGGCCCTTCTGAATATAAAACCGGACCTTCCGCTTATTCATCTCCACCAGGGAACATAGTTCATCGAGTGTAAATGTCTTTGAATTATTCATAACACCTTTATATAACACTGATAGTGTCATTGCAAGAAATATTTTATCCTGCATTTTTATTTACAAACATAGAACAAATCGCTTTGATTGATTGGACAAGCCGGAACCAATACAGAAACTTCTTGAAGAAACTGTTACGGGTTACTTGACCGATCGTGAGTTTAAGAAAGGGGTTTCAGAGAATAGCGTTACATATCTCAGTGTTCGACGAAATGATCCTAATAGCAAAGATGGGAGTAGCGGCACTGGGCCAATAATAAAAATCCAACAAAGCGATCCCGAAAGCAAAAAAGATAAGTCCGGGAAGTAACTATATTGGGAAGCATTCACCGCCGGGGTATTCTTCTCCTGTTGTTCTTCTTCCTGAAAGTGCTGAAATCACCTTATTGTAGGTATCCAAGCCTTCAAATACTACTGTTCAGTTTTGCTGATCGATCCAGATCGTTGAATTCGGGATGAAACATGCTATTGCCTGACAGCTTGCTTCCCGCTCATCCCGGCTAATGGCTTGCTTCCTGAAGTCGAGAGAATCGATCGGGATCGAGTTAGTGTATAGCTTTTAGTAATCAGTAATGAGAACATAAAAGGGCGCTGTTGTCCCTATTGATTCCTTGTCTATATAATTGGCCAACCTCCGGAGGCGTTGATTTTTGCGTCAATGCTATCCATAAGTTTTATGGTTTCTGAAAGAGCTGAAACGATTTGTTGATAGTGGGTTAAATCATCATAGGTGAGCTTGCGGCCTTTTCGGTCTTTAAGCCATTTATTGCAGACCTGATAACCGCCGACGTGAAATTCCCACACTTCTTTAGGAACGCCTTCAAAATACTGAGTAGTATTGATCCACACGCGCCCTTTGATGTCGGCTTGTGGCTCTGTGTAGCGCACGGTTTCTACACTACTGCCACCGGCGACAGGATAGCCGGTAATTTTCTTCCCCTGTTTTTCCATCAGGTGTAAGGAAACCAGCTCATCGCCAAGAGTGCAGAGATTGCGGAAAAGTTCCGGATTTGAGGTAAGCGGCAGGCGGGGAAAATCCATTTTCAGGAATTCAGCGTAACGGCTGCGGTAGGTTGGTAAATGAAGGATAGCATACATATAGCTGAAGATATCTTCCGGGCCAAAGGTCTTTTTTCTATCGCCCTTACCATCAGGGATAAATTTCATTTTTAATCGGGCGGCTAAATCATCGATGAATTTTGGTGATAGATTAGGTTTGCGGTTCTTCGTTGCATCTTTACATATGTCATAGTCGAACAACGTGGCTTTTTGATTGTCCGTGGAATAGACATAGATTGGTAGTTGAAAACTATTACCACCGCCAGCGGATTTATTCGCTGCTACGCATTGGTCACCTATCATCTTGGTACAATATACGAACGTAAAATCTCCCGGCGACTGAGGTCTGTGGGTTAACAATGCAATATTATCTTGCTCCATATGGCTCATTACTTCAGTGCGCAATCGTTCGCATATGGCTTTGTGATAAAATACATATCTAAAATCAAATTGACTCATGCACGGAAGATGACGTCCATGCGTTGATATCCATAACGAACAAAACGTGGTCAATTCTACGGCGTAAGCAGGCGGAAGATGCTCTTGAGCGCTCCACGGAGGGACTGCGCAAGGCTTTAGGAGCGACAGTACGGGCCATGGCGGCGGTGGTGGAAACGCGGGATCCATATACGGCTGGGCACCAGAAAAGGGTGGCCGACCTGGCCCGGGCCATTGCCAGAGAAATGGCTCTTTCCGACAACCAGATCGAAGGTCTGCACATGGCGGCGCGCATACACGACATTGGCAAAATCTCCGTACCGGCGGAAATATTGAGCAAGCCCTCGAAATTGACAGAGATGGAGTTCGGATTGATCAAAGTCTACTCCCAGTCCTGTTATGACATTTTGAAGGATGTTGAATTCACCTGGCCCATAGCGCGTATGATTCTTGAGCATCACGAGCGCATCAACGGCTCCGGGTACCCTCGTGCATTGACCGGAGAGAAGCTTTTGCTGGAATCGCGGATTTTGGCGGTGGCAGATGTCGTGGAATCCATGGCCTCCCACCGTCCCTATCGTCCCGCATTAGGATTAGAGACGGCGATGAAAGAAATTGAGAATGATAAGGGGACGCTTTATGATGCAGATGCGGTGGATGTCTGCCTGAGACTGTTCCGAGAAAAAGATTTTCAACTTGAAGGAACCAGCTTTTGAACAATAGTCCTCACAGGAAAACTACACAAAAAGTTGCTGATAAGTGGAACATCAAAACATACTTGGTCGTGAATGTGGTCGAACCTTGATAGGGGTTAAGGGGTTCAGCCACGGTAAAAAGGCCGGTAAAATTGCGAAACAAGGTGTTTCTTTCTATTCTCCATGTCGGCAGCCTCCTGGGTTCGACTCCCCGTGGGAACGCCATTTATCTTCTCACCTCATGATCAACCGATGACAAAACGTCCAGGCAATCCCAATGAATTTTCTTACGGCAGCTATTCACATCACCTGACAACAAGCACAGGGGTTTTTGCCCTCCTTACGATCTTCTCCGAGACGGACCCGAGGAATATCTCCTCGATATTACTCATGCCGTGAGAACCGATAACGATAGCGGAGATTTTTTCATTCTTCTCCACTTCCAGTATCCCCATATAGGGGACCGCCTTGGTGATTATCACCTTGACCTTCAACCCCTCTTTTTCCAACCTCTCCTCTATCGGCCGCATCTCGGCTATTGCCCGTTCTTTAAGATTCTTTTCAATCTCCAGAATGTCTTTTGTGGCGTACCGGGCTATGGCGTCAAAGCTCCCTTTGTCGATAACATGGAGTACAACCACTTCCCGCGCACCGGCATCCTTCAGGCGTACAACAAAATCCAGGGCTCTGTGCGCCTCATGCGAAAAATCAGTCGGGTATAGTATCTTTTCAAACATAACCGCTCCCCCCTTTCAAGATTGATAGAATTACAGAACATCAAAGGTTCCTGCCTCAACAGAAAGATAACTCCGCATGTGGCTTTATGCTCTCTTTTATTATCTGTACGGTCAAGCTAAAAATTACACTTGTCAGGAGCAAGTAATATGTCCGGAGTTGTAGCACGTAATCTGTCCGGTTAGGATGAGTCACCGGGAGGTGACCAATGAGACGGACAGAGATACTACAGGAGATCCGGATTATGCGATTTAAAGAAGCTTATGGTGTATGGACGGAAGGTCGATTAACACAGGAAGAAGCGGCTCGGATGTTGGGAGTACGTGACCGAACGTTCCGGCGCTACATTGATCGGTATGAGGAGAGCGGCATGGACGGATTGCTGGACAAACGATTAACGCAGGCATCATCGCGTCGAGCACCCGTGGATGAAGTTATGGCGCTTGCCGGGCAGTATGAAGGTCGGTATCGAGGCTGGAACGTGAAGCATTTTCATTCATGGTATCGACGTGACGGAGGTCAGAGGAGCTATACCTGGGGTAAGAACACGCTTCAGTCGAGAGGATTGGTTACCAAGGCTGCCAGGAAAGGTACATACCGGACACGCCGTGATCCTTCGCCGTTGCCGGGAATGCTATTGCATCAGGACGGCAGTACGCATGAATGGGTTCCAGGGAAGAAGTGGAATCTGATCGTTACAATGGATGACGCGACAAACGAACACTACAGTATGTTCTTTGTCCGGGAGGAAGGCACATCCAGCAGCTTTCAGGGGGTGCGGGATACGATTCTTCAAAGGGGTCTGTTCAGTTCACTCTACACCGATCGTGGGAGTCATTACTGGTATACGCCTGAGACTGGTGGAAAAGTAAGCAAGGGGCAGCTTACGCAGTTTGGTCGTTCCATGAAGCAGATAGGGATCGAGATGATTGCTGCCTATTCTCCTCAAGCACGGGGACGGAGTGAGCGGCCCTTCAGTACGCATCAAGATCGGCTTCCCAAAGAACTGGCCCTCCAAAAAATCACTACACATGGACGCTGCCAACCGTTATCTGGCCGAGGTCTATCGACCAGCATTCAACGCCGAGTTCATGCAACCTGCTGCCGAGGAAGGTTCAGCCTTTGTACCATGGGTTGGATCAAACCTTGACGACATCCTGTGCGAGCAGCACGACCGAACAGTAACTGCCGATAACTGTGTCAGCTTTGAGGGGAAGACACTACAAATCCCGGCTGATCTCTACAGATGCCATTATGTCAGAGTAAAAGTGTTCCCTATCCATGCCTGCTTGCAAAATTCCCATTTGAATAGTATGAACCCCGCAGAGCGAAACGTCAGAAGGGGGAGGAAACGCATGGCAACCAGGGTCTTCGTGCATGGTCTTGAAGGCAGCAGTCAGGGAAACAAGTCACGGTTCTTCAGAGATCGATATCCCGGCATGATCATAGAAGACTACACGGGGAGCCTCGAAGAGAGAATGGGCAAGCTCCGCCGGATACTGGCCGGCAAAGAGGATCTTGTTCTGGTCGGCTCCAGTTATGGGGGACTCATGGCCGCCATGTATGCCTGTGACAATGAATCAACGATCAAAATACTCATCCTCCTGGCCCCGGCCCTTAACCTAAAGGAGTTCAGACCGTACATGAACCGGAAGATTGCCGCATCCGTTGTCCTGTATCACGGCAGGCGGGATGTTGTTGTGCCCCCGGAGCCGGTCCGCGAGATCGCCGAACGGGTTTTCAAAGATCTGAGCTACCGCTTTGTGGATGATGATCACCCGCTCAGCGAGACGTTCCAGTCCTTTGACTGGGACGGTTTACTCGCCGATTAGGACCTTGACTCTTACGTAAAATTAGGGTAATCGAACACCCGGAGACTACGACAACATGTATTCAAAAAAGATAGTTATTCGCTATGGCGCCGGAATTGTTGATAAGCCCATTGCGTACAGTCTGGTAAAGGATTTCGGCCTTGCCTTCAACATAATGAGGGCGCGGATATCGCCGCGAAGAGAAGGGGTGATGGTCCTCGACCTGACCGGCACAAAGAAGAACTTTGACCGGGCTATATCCTACCTCAGGGAACTGGGTCTAAACGTTGAACCTCTTTCAAAAAGCGTGACCCGGAACATCGACAGATGCGTGCACTGCGGATCGTGCCTGGGATTCTGTTCAGCCGGCGCCCTCTACATAGACAACAATTCCATGGAAATCATCTTTGATGCCGAAAAGTGCAGTGGGTGTGAAATGTGCGTCAAGGCCTGCCCCACACGGGCGATGACAATCAACCTCCTGTAACCCTACTCACCAACGGGCCCTCTGTCATTATGATTTCTATTTACCTGCCGGAGCGCTTCTCCCCTCTTTAATCGATTTCCCCACCTTTTCTACCACGTCCTTGCCCGCCTCGATCACCTGCTCGCTCTGATCCCCGATCTTGTCGACTATCTCCCGTACACTCTCGAGAAATTTCTCAGGCTCACCACTATAATGATAGTATCCGTAGAGAGCGGCAAGCCCAAGAATGACAAGCACAAAACCGGTTATCAAGATAAATTTCAGCATGTTCCTAAGGATAAGGTAGATAAATAGAAGCGCTACCGCAGCAATGACAACAAGGGCTACCGGATGGGCCGACAGATAATTGATAAAATCATCCATGGTTACAATCTCCTGTGCGTTATGGCTTCTTCAAACCTTGCCATTACTCGACATCAACCCACTTTTGAAGTGCATTGATAATCTTCAATGCCTGATCCATGCTCGATATATTAAATTTACTCTGCTGGCGATATTCACCGTTCATCTTGCGGTACCGGCGAATAGTAAAACGCGGCGGCCCGTATTCGCTCTTTGTGCGGTTCCAATCCTGGTATTTGAATATAAGCGTCGCCCATGCCCCCTTTGACAGGATCTCCTTATCCAGTTCCTTGACTACGAGGATACCGTCCTCCTCATACTTTATCGTAATTTCACTCACATCCGAAGCCATATGGTACCCTTTCATATCGTGTGTAGTCTGTTCGTACGATGGGCAATGAGATCTCCCATCCTCGCGCTATGTGTTTCTCTGTTACTGGACATTATCTCAGTCTCCGCATCAGGGATAAGGCGGGCCATCCTGCTTACAATATCCACATCGTGCAGGGTATCGCTCCTCGCACCTACGATCAATACCGGAGAGGTGATACCCGGCAGTTTTTCCCAGAGGCTGTAATCCCTTATCGCAAATGCGTTCGCCTTGAGCCTCCCCGGTTCAGCTGCATCCAGGGTCTCAGCATACTTTTTTACCTGTTCCGGTTCTTTATGTTTATCCAGCCTGATGTCACGCAGATACCACTTCAACATCGGTTTGGTCGCCGTGTACAGGAAGGGCGGCACCGGCCTGATAAGCAAGGGAAGCCAGAAGGGATAGATCAGTTCGCATATGGGCGCTATCAGAATAGCGACCCCCGGCTGCCTTCGGGCATCACCGCTCAGGTAGTCCAGGATAACGGTCGCCCCCAGCGAACTGCCCGCGAGACAAGACGCTCTTTCCGGTGCAACCTTCCTCTCAAGTACTTCACCGATATCCCGGCTCATACGAGGCATCGAGAAATCCACGCGCGCGGGGCGTCGAGGAAGCCGGGCGCTGGCCTTTTCCCTCGTCTCTACATACAGGGTCCGGTAGCGGGGCGTAAGCCTTTGCAACACATCCTTCCAGCCATCTATCAGCGAGATCCAGCCGGGAACAAAAACAACCATCGGCCTTTCGGGCGTGTCACACGGAGGTACAAAATCGATCATCCTGAGCGTAACACCGTCGGAAGTTACGACATAGTCTTCTTCCACCCTGACCTTCGGGTCGGTATACCGCGTATATGTCATCTCCCCCCTCTTTTGAGCATGACACTGCCCGATTGTCTACCTCAATCTCGCCCATGATTCAACCCCTATTATATATCGCGCTCTCCAGCAATTTATAACGAAGTTTGACTGGTTGGCTTCTTTGCGGCAGGCTTCCCTGCTTGAGCTTGAATTTGTGCACCAAATAGGATATCGTGCCCCTTTGCAAAAAATAATAGCTACTTCAGATGTTTGAGAGGAATCCACGAGCGTGGCAAAGAGCGTGCTTGTCGGTATAAGTGGCGGCGTTGACAGCGCCGTAGCCGCGGCGATCCTGCAAAAGCGGGGGTACCGCGTCGAGGGGCTGTACATACGGAACGGGTTCCCGGTGGGGAGTGAAAGGGAAGCGGCTGCGGTTGCAGCCACCCTGGGGTTTCCGCTCCACAAACTGGACACCGCATCGTCTTTTAGAAAAGATGTCGTGGCCTATTTCGCCGGAGAGTATCTGGCGGGGAGAACCCCTAATCCCTGTATTGTGTGTAACAAGAAGATAAAATTCAGATATCTCATGGAAGAGGCGTACGCGAGGGGGCTGGACTCCATCGCAACCGGTCACTATGCCCGCATTGAGAGTAGCGGAGAAAAGGACGGCCTTGGCCTCTTCAAGGGCATCGACAGGGGAAAGGATCAATCTTATTTCCTCTTTCTGCTGGGCCAGAAAGAGCTTGGGCACCTGATATTCCCCAACGGTGACAAGACAAAAAAAGAGATACGGGAGATGGCGCAGGGTTTCAACCTGCCTCCACGGAAGGAGAGCCAGGAGATCTGCTTTATCCCGGATGACAATTACCGGACTTTTCTCGAACAG
>JAQULO010000023.1:16791-26527 GCA_028718565.1 Syntrophales bacterium
CGATCTAACAGTACCCGATTGCCCTCCCCCGCCCCGGCAATATCGTGGACCGGGAGGGGAAGGTCGTGGGGAGACACCGGGGAACACATACGGTGACCATCGGACAGCGAAAGGGACTCAATATAGCCTCCCGGCGACCGTATTATGTACTGGAGATAAACACCGATGAGGGTGAAGTAATCGTAGGAAGGGAGGAAGACCAGTTTGCCTGCGGCCTTATTGCGACACATTGCTCCTGGATCTCGGACGATACCCCCGGAGAGGGGATCATCCATGCGAAGGCACATATACGCTATCACCACAGGGGTGTCGACTCTGAGATTACCCATCTCCCCGGAGCACAGGTGCACGTCAGGTTTATGACGCCGCAAAAGGCGGTAGCTCCTGGGCAGGGAGTGGTTTTTTTCCAGGGAGACCGTCTCCTTGGCGGGGGATGGATTGAAAGGGGGCTGCACAATGTTTAGGGTTGCCGTAGCCACCCTCGGATGCAAGGTAAATCATTATGAATCGGCGGGGATCGTAGAGGAGCTGGAAGCGCAGGGGGTTTCCGTCGTTCCCTTCACTTCTCCGGCTGATCTGTATATCGTGAACACCTGCACGATCACGGCGAAAACGGATTTTCAGTCCAGGCAGCTGGTGCGCAGGGCATACAAGACAAACCCCCGTGCAGCGATCATCGTAACCGGTTGTTACGCTCAGATCGCCCCACAGGAACTCGCGGCGCTTCCCGGGGTACGGATGATCGCGGGAACGGAAATCAAGGAGAAACTCCCCGGGATTGTACGGAGCCTTACCGGTGAGGGGCAGCGAATCGACGTCGGCAACATATCCCTGAAACGGACCTTCTCGGGCCTTCCGGTAACAAGGCTTACGGGACAGACCCGGGCGTATCTGAAGATACAGGACGGATGCAACGCCTTCTGTAGTTACTGCATCATACCGTACGCAAGGGGCAGGAGCAGGAGCCTCCCCGAAGAGGATGTCATACGGCAGGTACATATCTTGACGGAGGCGGGTCACCGGGAGATCGTCCTTACCGGGATATGCCTGGGCGCCTATGGCCGGGATCTGCCCTCCCCCGCCAACCTTCTTAGTCTGTTAAGAAAAACAGAACATCATGCAGACCTTGATAGGTTGCGTATAAGTTCTCTGAATCCTATGGATATATCGGACGATATAATAGATCACCTACAGGGATCGAAGATACTGTGCCGACACCTCCATCTGTCATTGCAGAGCGGGGACGACAGGATTCTGGGGTTGATGAGAAGGGATTACACTACCGTCCAGGTTGCTGACCTGGTATCACGCCTGCAAGCGGCCATCCCCGGGATCGCCATCGGGATGGATGTCATAACGGGATTTCCGGGTGAGGGCGAAGAAGAGTTTCAAAACACGCTTCGTTTCATCGAGAATATAAGGCTTGCGTATCTTCATGTTTTCCCCTATTCTCGGCGTCCCGGAACAGCCGCTTCCTCCTTTCCCGATCAGGTCATGAAATCGGTCAGCAAAGAGCGCGCCGCCATATTGCGGGGCATAGGCAACCAGAAGAGGACAACGTTCAACAGCGGGTTTGCAGGAAAAACACTCTCCGTCCTGGTGGAGGGAACCACGGACAAGGAAACCGGATGGGTGAAGGGGTTTTCAGACAATTACGTCCCGGTATTGATCCCCGAAGGTGACCCGTCCCTTGCCAACCACATCGTGCCTGTCACAGCGGATCGCATGATAAAGGAAAAGGTTGTGGGAAGGATAATAGTGACGGATGGATGAAAAAAGGATCAGGAGTATCGAAGGCCTGTCGGAGACACTGGGCTATACCTTCGGTGATACCGGTCTGCTTGACCTTGCGCTCACACACGGGTCCTACGCCAACGAGAACCCGGACCTCGCGCGTGGAGACAATGAAAGGCTGGAATTTCTGGGTGATGCCGTCCTGCAACTGTGCATAAGCGACATGCTGATAGAAAGATTCCCGGAATATCCCGAGGGACAGCTCTCAAAGGCACGGGCCTTCATGGTCAATGAACAGTCCCTGGCCGAATTGGCCCGCCAGCACCGGATCGGCGACTTCATGCTCCTGGGGAGGGGAGAGGAAAAGGCCGAGGGGCGGAACAAGGTTTCCATCCTGGGAGATGCCTTTGAGTCTGTCATAGGCGCCATCTACCTCGACGGGGGATACGAAGCCGCCCTCGGGTTTATAAGACGGGTCTTCCGGTCTCCGGTCGATGAATGGGCTCGGAAACCGGTACACAGGGACCACAAATCGCTCCTCCAGGAGACCAGCCAAAGCAGGTTCAGGGAAACACCCCACTATCGAATTGCAAACACATTCGGCCCTGATCATGATAAAACTTTCGAGATAGAACTCTCCATTGGAGACATTGTTTCAACACGAGGGGCCGGAAAGAACAAAAAAGAGGCCGAGCAGGACGCGGCCCGCGAAGCGCTCCGGAAACTGGACAAGATGTGAGACCGTTGATAATTCCCATATTCGTGATACATAAGGGATGTCCCAACCGCTGCGTCTTCTGCAACGAGCGGATAGCCGCCGGGGACTATTCCGACAGAATCACGGGGAATACCGTCCGCACGATCTGCGACCGGCATCTAACGAACGGGGGAAGAAAGTTCAGCCAGATCGCCTTTTACGGGGGGAACTTCACCGGAATGGATCAGGACTATCAGATTGAGCTTCTGGATGCCGCAAAGGCCTATATCGACGAGGGGCTGGTAGACTCCATAAGAGTATCGACCCGGCCTGATTATATCGATGATGAGCGAACAGCCCTGATTACCCGATATCATGTCTCCACCGTGGAGATAGGCGCTCAATCAATGGTTGACGAGGTGCTGTCCGCCTCGGGAAGGGGCCACTCATCGGAAGATGTAAGGGGTGCGCTGAAACTCTTAAAGAAAGCAGGAATCAAAACCGGGGTGCATATCATGGCGGGGCTCCCGGGCGACACCCGTGAGGGATTCACCTATACCGTCGAGGAGACCATAGCGCTACGGCCCGACACGGTGAGAATCCACCCGACTATCGTATTCAGGAACACCCCGCTGGCCGAGGCCTATCGTAACGGAACGTACGAGCCTCTGACGCTGGATGAAGCCGTCGACCTTTGCAAGCACGCGCTTCTGAGGTTTCAAAAAGCCGGTATCCCTGTTATACGATTGGGGCTCCATACGACGAAGGAGATGATCTCCGGTGACAACATCATTGCGGGTCCCTTTCACCCGGCGTTCCGGTCACTGGTGGAAGGCTCCCTGTTTTTGGACATGGCATCGGACCTTTTGAAAGCGACAGATCTGAAGAATAAGGAAGTTATCTTTTCCGTGGCACCTCAGGATGTCTCGAACCTTCGGGGGATGAAAAACCGGAACATGAAGATATTGAAAGAAATTTTCAACCTGACAGAAATACGCGTCAGAGAAGATACGAAACAGGAAAGATGGTCATTAAGTATTGATGCATTGCAATGAATAGAACCTCAACTTTCACACCCTATTTTCTTATTTCTCGGCGAGCAGTTGAAGGGCTGTTTTACATGATATAGATGGTTGTTGTAGTGAGCAGCGCATGGAGCCGAGGATCATTTTTCTACTGAAACCGAAATGGTCATGAGTCGATAAAAGCTGTCAGCCCCAATCGGTGCGCCTTTTCGCTCACCGTATCCTTTACGGTCTGCGGGATGGCTAGGTCTTCGGGCCACTCGCGGGTATGTCCGTCCTCCAGGCCTTTTTTCGTAGCATCAATGATAGCGCCACCGTTTGAAACGCTGATGTCCCTGGCAGGGTCCACATTATTGAAGGCTTTCCAAAGAAGTCCCGAGCCGTCGTCAAGATCGATATTAGCATCGTAGAGTACAAATATGCCCTGCGACAGGAAATTGTCTTTCTCCGTTATCTTAGCGACGAAAAATGCCGAGTTCTTAGATATTCCTTTTGTAACTGTTACGACTATCAATGGGTTAGGGCTTTCGCCAAAAAGCTTTTTTACTGTCCTGAAATCCGAATCCATCTCCTGCAAGATATTCAGGAGGTCTGATTCGTCCACTGCAGTACTCACCCTTTTCGTGCTTCGTTGCGTTTCACCGGGAAAGCGCTTAGTCGCATCAATCCCTATTTTTGATCCGAAAAGAGGCTGCGGCGCCGAGTGATCCAGTACATCGAGGATTCCGCTGGAGACTGTAAGATCACTCTCCAGATCAATCGTGTTCAATATATGACTCATCAGTTCCCGGCCGCTTTGCAAAAGTCCCGGCTCGTCGATAATGACGAGGGCTTTCGAGAAGCTCATCTGTCCCATTCCCCAAAGACCACTCGTGACCTTACGGGCCTGAAGGGGGTATTCCTTCTCAATCGCGACAACGACGACGTTATGAAAAACACCTTCCCAGGGCATATGATAATCGATGATTTCCTTCATTACTGTCCTGAGCATCGGCAGGAAGATTCGTTCCGTGGCAAGGGCAAGGTAACAGTCTTCCATGGGCGGTCGTCCTACGACGGTGGTACTGTAAATGGGATCTTTTCTGTGTGTGATCGCCGTAACATGAAACACGGGGTAATCGTCTTCGAGCGAGTAATAGCCTGTGTGATCGCCAAAGGGCCCTTCGCGGCGCAATTCTGCGGGATCGACATAACCTTCCAATATGAATTCGGCCTCGGCCGGCACCTCGATGTCAACGGTAACACCTTTCACCATCTTTACCGGAGCCTGTCTGATGAACCCCGCAAGAATCATTTCATCAACGCCCCGGGGCATGGGCGCGGTAGCGGCGTAAGTGACAGCCGGGTCGGTACCTATTGCCACAGCCACCTCCATACGGCGGCCGGCCTTCTTATATTTGTTGTACTGGTGCGAGCCGTCCTTGTGAATATGCCAGTGCATGCCGGTTGTGTTCCGGTCGTAGATCTGCATACGGTACATCCCCACATTCCGCTTGCCGTCATGGAGTCCTTTTGTAAAGACAACTGGCAGCGTGACAAAAGGTCCTCCGTCCCTGGGCCAGCAGGTGAGGACCGGTAGTTTCGAAAGATCGACTTCGTCTCCGACAGAAACAATCTCCTGACACGGTGCCGGACCTTTGGTGACTCTGGGGAAAAAGCGGCTCCACGACAACGCCTTTGGGATGAGTCGTAACTTTTTGGCTAGCGACTTTAGAGGTGCCTGATCAATTATTTCGACAAGTCGGCCTGCCAGAGCGTCCAGACTTGTGCTGCTCAGGGCAAGATTGATACGCCGCGTACTTCCAAAGGCATTGATAAGCACTGGGAAGGGAGACCCCTCCACCTGTTCGAAGAAGAGGGCCTTGCCGCCCCCCGGCCGTTTTGCCATGCGGTCGGCAAATTCCGTGATCTCGAGGATTGATGATACGGGGGAGGCAATGCGAATGAGTTCACCCTCTTGTTCAAGGCGGGATACAAATTCTCCCAGATTTTTGTAACAGGTTTTCATGGATGGTTATTCCTTACAATTAAAGATTTAGCGATGCTAAATCGCAGACCTCTTCGTTAGTCACCCCAACGTGCCATACCGGGAAGATTTATGCCCACCTGATCGAGTATTCGCCCCACCATATGTTCTGCCATGGCATCAATCGAATCCGGGTGATTGTAAAAACCGGGCGATGCAGGCATTACCGTTGCACCAGCTTCAGCAACTGCACACATGTTTTTCAGGTGAATAAGGCCGAGCGGTGTCTCCCGTGTGACCAGTACAAGAGGGCGTCTTTCCTTCAATGTAACATCGGCTGCCCGCGAGATGAGGTCATCGGAGCATCCCGTTGCCACTGCCGAAAGTGTCTTCATGGAACACGGAATGATGACCATGCCGGACGTACGAAATGAGCCGCTTGCCACAGGGGCGAAAAGATCGTGGTTATCGTGAATGGTGATATTGGCCGCATGTGTTGAATCATCTGTGAGTGATTGGATAAATTGACTGAAATTGTCCTCCCGAGCCTGCAACTCGTGGGTAAGCACCTTCCATCCCATGTCCGAGATAACGAGGTGGAGTTCTCCCGGTATGGTAAAGAGCATTTGCAGCAATTTGCGCGCGTACAAGCTCCCTGATGCTCCGGTAACCCCTATGATAATGCGATGCTTCATAATACCCCCCGTAAGAGTTCTCCCGCGAGTATGGCAACAAAGAGTAGAACTGAGATCACGGAATTGATGTGGTAAAACGCGATGTTGATTTTTTCCAGATCATCCGGTTCAACCAGTCTGTGCTCGATAAAAAAAAGAACGGCAATGACAACAACAAATGCAAGAAACACCGGATGCAGCGCGAATATCCAGTACAGGGATGCAAGAAAAAGCACACTTACAATATGCAGAAGAGTCGATACCCTGAGCGCGTTTTTTATCCCGAATACGGCCGGTATGGAATAAAGTTTCTCTTGCCTGTCGAAGTCTATATCCTGGCAGGCATAGAGGATATCGAATCCGGCGATGTAAGTCATAAGGAACAGACTCAAAACCGCAATTCGGGGAGATAATGTCCCTGCTACTGCAACCCATACCGCCATCGGCACCAGACTGATTCCGAAACCGAGTATGATATGCGACAGCCATGTAAAGCGCTTCGTATACGAATAGAAGAACAATATGAGCAGAACCGGGAATGAGAGCCAAAAGCACAGCAGGGAGAGCATTGCCGCCGATCCAACAAACAACAGGGACGATACTACAATAAAGATGGCGACATCATGCCGTGATATAGTTCCGGCCGGAAGCTCCCGCACGGCTGTACGCTCGTTTTTACTGTCTATGGCGGCGTCGGCATACCTGTTGAATCCCATGGCAGCGGAACGAGAACCAACCATGGCCATAATAACCCAGAAAACAGTATTGCTGTCGAGCGGCGCGATGCGCCAGACAAGGACAAGGCTTGCCAGGGCAAAGGGCAAGGCGAACACGGTGTGGCTGAACTTGATCATACGCGCGTAGATGACGATCCGTGACAGAACATGTGTGACGCTGGTAGCAGTCGGCTCTTCATCCCGTTTTTCCCCTTCGATTGCACGCCACGGGCAAACCTTTCTTTCAAGATAACGAAAGGTCTCATACAGGGCAAGGCCCAGGATGCTCATCCCTATGATACCGACAAAGATCTCCGTGTAGGCCGCCCTGGCCCACGAGTCCATAATCATGTAGCCCAGCCCCGAAGTGGTAGCAAACGATTCTACAAAAAAGAGCACGGAAATAGCGGTTCCCGTCGTAATGCGAAGTGCCGTAAAACTGTGCGGCAGTGCCGCCGGAAAGACAACTTCTCTTATGATGTCCCAGTCCGTGGCGCCCATGGAGAGGAGTGAATCGTAATATTTTTCGTCGATGGATTTAACACCGTCCCGTGTGGCAACGAGGATCTGAAAAAAGAGGATAATCCCGATAAGGACAATCTTTGAAAAATCCCCCAGACCGAATAAGAGTAGAATGACCGGCAGCAGCACAACCTTGGGTATTGGGTAGGTCATGAAAATCATAGGTGAAATGATCATGTCAATACGTCTGCTGTACCCGATTATGATACCTGCAGGAAACGCCAGGCACCAGGCAACCACGATGCTCACAATTACCCGGTAGGCGCTTATGCCAAAATGCTTCCAAAACATCATAGTAGAGGCGCTTGCCATAAAGGCATGGAGCGCTTCCTCAGGTGGGGGTAGAACAGGTGAAGAGACACCCATCGCGGCTACTTTCCACACGAGGATGACCAGAGCGAAAGACAGGATATAGCTAAAGGTCGTTCGCGTCGAGTTCACGTCTCTTCCACCATTTCCCTTATTTTACGGCATGTTGCAAAAAAAGTATCTTCACTTCGATATGAGGGATGTCCCGCATTAGGGTTCGCGACAATGGCCTTCACTTGAGCCGGCCTTTGGCTCATCACCATGATTTTATTGCCGAGAAAAACCGCCTCCTCAATACTGTGGGTCACGATTATCATGGTAAGTCGGTTTAACTCCCGGATTTCCAGCAGCGTATTCTGCAGTTTTTCCCTGCTGAATGTATCGAGAGACGAAAACGGTTCGTCCATCAGCAGGATCTTTGGTTTCAGTGCCAGGACGCGCGCAATGGCAACCCGCTGTTTTTCTCCGCCGCTCAACCGCGTCGGGTAATAGTCGCGATGCCCCGCCAGACCGAGCCCCTCAAGTAGCGCCTCAGCTGTGCTCTTTTGATCCTTCCTTGAAACACCACGCAGTTTCATTCCGAGACACACGTTTTGCCAGACCGTCTTCCATGGGAGGAGCCCGAAATCCTGGAGAATAAAGGAGGTGTCCCGCGAGGGACCCTTCAGATGCTTGCCGTTGACCATGACAGTGCCCATCACATGTGCAGTTAGGCCTGCCAGAATATAGAGGAGGGTCGTTTTACCGCATCCCGACGGACCAATAATAGCCATTGATTCTCCGTCATCAATGGAAAAATTAACGTTATCAAGTACTTGTAACGATCCGCCATCAAATCCCTTATGCAAAGATTCCACGTGTATCACAGTATCTACTCTTCGCCCGCCCCTTCCCATACCATGTCGTCATATTTAACGCCCACAGGGACAAGCCCTTTAGCCGTCATCCATGTTACCACCGATATTACATCCTCCTCCGACGGAATCCTGGGATCTGGAAACGTATGAAGTTTATATGTTTCCTTGAGGGATGGGGGAAAGCGTGTTTTGAGGACCAGGATTTCCTTGAATGCCTTGGGATTGTCGTTAATCATCTCTACGCTTCGGGCGTATGCCTTCAAAAAGCGCGCACACAGGCCAGGGTGTTGGATCAGGAATGAGTCCTTCATGGCAAGTATGGTGGCCGTCGTGTCAAGTTTTCTGTCGTCGGCAATAAGCCTTGCCCCCTCGGAAAGCGCCTTTAACGCCAAGGGTTCGGGCAACAATGCCAGCTTTACAGAATCATCCATGAGCATCTGATACCGGATCGGGATTTGCCTGATTTCAATTTTTTGTACAGCCTCACGCGGAACGCCCTCCGTATCCGTAATTTTGTCGAGGAAGTACTCAATAATCGATGCCCTTGAAATGGCAACGGGTACATTAGGGATCTGTGACACACCAGTTATACCCGAGTCTGGCGATGCCAGAAGGGCAAACATCCGCTGGTCTTTGCGAGTGTGGTAAACAGTCGTAATAACGCGCAGGTCTTCACCGCTTGCGTTAAGAAGAATTGTGTTCAGCAGATCACCAAAATAACCGTCGAGGGCCTTCCCCTTGATAGCCGCGTCCCGCTCGAGGGCGCTATTGAAACTGATAACCTCAACCGTGATACCCTCCTCCTTGAACAACCCCATCTCCTGGGCGACAATGATGGGCAGGGTATCAATGACGGGCAAAATACCGAGACGCAGCACCGAGCCTTCGAGGCCAACGGCGGGCCAAGGAAGAAGCACGCCAAGTAACACAATTAAAACAACAATCTTTCTGAAAGTGGTCACCTTAGATACTCCCTTATTATAACATATTGAATACAAATACATTCTGGTTAAACCATAAAGTAATACGACAATATCGGATTTCAGGGCTGCAACTATAGATGGGCAGTTTTAGGAGGTCAACCTTTTTTAGTGAATTTGTTAGTGAATTGTTATTGCTCCGGTGGTTGAATAGATCCATCATGCTGCATATGCAACCGCCGGATGCTTGAAGTATTTTTTTACATGCTGCGGTCGCTTCTGTAGGGTCTTCATAAAGGAACGTGTTTTGCTGACG
>JAQULO010000024.1 GCA_028718565.1 Syntrophales bacterium
ATCGTCAGCAAAACACGTTCCTTTATGAAGACCCTACAGAAGCGACCGCAGCATGTAAAAAAATACTTCAAGCATCCGGCGGTTGCATATGCAGCATGATGGATCTATTCAACCACCGGAGCAATAAAAAACAACCTCTACGACCATGAATTTGTTGACAAGTGGACAGCAGGATTTGATCGCCTGAGGGATCATGTTACTGATTTTACGCCGCAACGTTGCGCTGAAATTACCTGGGTGTCGGCCGAGGAAATTGAGGCGGCGGCCTTAACATTTGCCGAAAACAAACCGGCATGCATTGCTCCCGGACTGGCAGGTTGTTCCCAAGTGAACCACGCCTTTCATCTTAATCGCGCTTTATGCTCCTTGGGCGCCATTACAGGAAATCTTGAAGTAAAGGGGGTAACCCCGCATGCGCATACCCGGATTCAAGGCATATTATCAAGGCCTTGTCCGCTATAGATTTTTTGTTTGTTGCAGAATATTTTCACACACCGACCACTGCCATGGCCGATGTCGTTCTTCCCGCTGCCCACTGGACCGAAAGAGACGACATCGAAGATGCCCTCATGATGAACCACGTATTTTGTCAACCAAAAGCCGTTGAGCCGATTTCGGAATGTCGTGATGAGAAACAGATGCTTATCGATCTTGCCGGAAAGATGGGGCTTGAAGGATACTGGGATTCAATAGAAGAATATTTGGATCATCGACTTGAGCGCATTAGGATGAGTTTCGAAGATTTTAAAAAAGTAGGCAAATTCAGTAAACCTGTTTTTTACAAGAGTTATGAGAAAACCGGGTTTATGACATCTTCTGGGTCTGGGAAGGTCGATCTTTGCCTTGACCATCCCAAAATCCCGAATTTACAAATCCCTGTAGAAGGAATCCCGCCCCTTCCTGTTTATAATGAACCGACGGAGAGCCCGATCAGCACCCCGGAGCTATACAAAGAATATCCCCTGGTGCTTACGACCGGCGCTAGGAACATCGTGTATTTTCACTCCGCCCACAGAAATATTCCATCGCTGCGGAAATTATCGCCTGATCCTCAACTGGATATTCACCCCGAAACCGCAAAGGCCTTTAACGTTGCAGAAGGTGAATGGGTCTGGCTCAAGACCAAAAAAGATAAAGTTGCCATCAGAATTCGGTTTGATGAGAATATACATCCAAAGGTTGTAAGCGCACCCCACGGGTACTGGTATGGTGTAAAAGATGGATGGGAGCTGTTGAATATCAATATGGTTACAGGCAGAGAACCGCAGTGCCCTGTAGCGGCTTCTTCTCAAACAAGGGCTTTGTTGTGCACAATCGAGAAAATAGATCAGAATAACCCGACCCCAATCCCTTCATGGATATGATCGAAGGTAATAAGACAAAAGCCACACAAGCTGCACGGACAATACCCTTTGCCCTGTCGAGCAGGCCGCACTGATATGTCTGGATCTTACCTTGATAAGGTCCTATAGCCCTAAAAGCTGATGACTTTTACATCCTCAAGCAGGTCCCGTCTCGCGCTTGCGGGAAAGAAAATGTTGAATGCCAAAACCTGACATCTTCCCCCTCTTTCCCGCTCAGCTGTTAGTTCGACCACGAACGGCGGCCCGTAGATTCCGAAAAACGCTGCTTGGATGCTCTGTTCCCATGAGTCTTGGGAGAATACGACCTTCCGTTGCCATTTTGCGTCTTCATGCCCTTCCCTCTACCGTTGCGGCCGGGAGGAGATGCTTGGTCAACCGGCATAGCAATCGTTAATCCGTCAACGCTATGGTATGCCAGTTTGTCTCCCAGGGTTCTTTTCAGAGAATACGCCAGGCTGACATCCTGACCGGTCACAAATGTAAAGGCCTCACCGGTTTTGGAGGCGCGTCCCGTCCTACCGACGCGATGGGTGTAGGCGTCTGTTGTCATCGGCATATCGTAATTAATGACATGCGAGATCCTCATTACATCAATGCCGCGAGCGGCGATGTCGGTGGCGACCATGATTTCATATCGCCCGTCGCGGAAGCCGTCAAGGGCCTTTTGGCGTTTCTGCTGTGTCAGGTTTCCATGCAGGGAAGTAACTTTGTACCCTGATTTATCCAGTTGCCCGGCAACGCTTTTCGCCCGCGATTTCGTCCGCGTAAAGACCAGGACGGATTCCCTGTCCGTATGGTCAAGAATATCTTTGAGCAGCGCAGTTTTGGCGTCCATTTGCACCGGATAAAATCGATGCGAAACAGTTTCAACGGGCGCCGTGCGGCCGATTCGAATCTCCAACGGATTCTGCAGGAGATCATTGGCCAGTCTTTGCACATCTTCGGGCATGGTGGCGGAAAAAAGCAACGTCTGCCGTTTTGTCGGAAGGCGCTTCACGATTTTTCTGATATCAGGAAGGAAGCCCATGTCGAACATATGATCGGCCTCATCCAGCACCAGAACCTCTATATGGGACAAATCCACAGTGCCGCGGCCCAAGTGATCCAGGAGGCGGCCGGGGCACGCGGAGATGATGTCCACATGATTGCGCAATTTTTTGATCTGTCCCTGGATGCTCACGCCGCCGTAAATGGACGCACTGCGAAGCTGCGTCCTGCGGCCCAATTGACCGATGACCTCATGGGTCTGCTCGCTAAGCTCCCGTGTCGGAGCAATAATCAGTGCGCGGACATGACCGTGTGGCCCTTGCATGAGCCGCTGTAGTATCGGCAGAACAAAGGCCGCCGTTTTCCCGGTACCGGTCTGGGCAAGTCCCATGACATCGCGGCCTTCCATAATCGGCGGGATTGTTTTCAATTGAATGGGCGTCGGCGTTGTGTAACCCTGGGATTGCACACCGGCAAATATTTTCTCGTCTAACGCAAACTTCTCAAAACTCATTTCTTCTTCCTTTTTTAAAGTATTAGTGACAGTTGAACCCATTTCTAATCGTTGCGGCTGTTTTAGTTGCACCGCTTCATGCGCTGACGCTACACCGAAAAGACCGGTTGCAGACATTGCGCTATAGCTGGATTCTGTTACGATTAGCTGGATTTTCCTGCCGAGTTTTCTGAAGAAGAAAGGTTGGGAAGGCAAATAACTATCGTGATCACTGGGGGCCTTGTACAGGTATATTCTATAAATAGCAAGGATTATCTTTGACAACTTAGTCACACGGCGATTCTGCCGGTGTTAGGCATAACCCAGTCGACGATTTGAAAATATTGACAAGCGAGCGGAGGGAAATGGCCCTCCAGCCCGTCCGGTGCGAAATGTCGATTCGGCGAAGGTATCGGGCAGACATGTACAGAGGTGTCTGCTCCCCACGCCCCCCGATGTCTTCCATCAGTATCGTACCCACCACCCAAAGCATCGCCTGCCTCCTCATAGGCCAGTTACAACGAGTATCCTCAAAGAGTATGGCTGTTCTCGAGGGTCCTGAAGACATTCAGCTTCCCTATGAGGGAAACCGCGATGACAAGATCACAGGCTCCCCGTGCCTCGGGGGGTGGCTCCATCCGCGTTTCTCTTTGAATAAACCCAGGAAAGACGTGGTTATCCCTTCCTGATCGTGATCCTGACCGCATCTCCTTCTTCGGCGACATCAGCCACTTCCCATCCCTGACTTGTAGCGGCGCGGGAGACATTTTCCTTCGCCGTCTCCGTATCGACAAGGACCTCAATCTCACCGCCGCTCACCGCCTTTATCTCGTCAAGGGTCATCAAAACGGGCTGGGGACAGGATAACCCTCGTGCATCGATCTTCGTACTCATGGTGTGCTCCTCTTTCTCATCGTAAAGCCGATAAACAAACAGACAACTATGCCGATAATGACAGCCGGAATACCGTAGGGGCCAACCCCCTTCGGCGAACTGGCCAGACCGAAGTTGTGGGCAAATGCGGCCCCGACGATCATACCCAGTACAAAGACTGCGGCATCCCCGTCACCCTCGCCCGACAGGAAGAGCTGTCGTCCCGGGCACCCGCCGGCAAGGGCAAAGGCCAGACCGGCCAGCGCCATCCCTGCAAAGTTCCAGACATGCATAGTGTGTGCAACGGGTTGCCCCTCAAACCCAGGGTGAAACTGTCCTAAGATCAGGTTGGTTACAAAAGCGGCACAGATGAGCGCGACAAATCCCATAAGGAGATGGGTCTGCCTGAAGAGAAGAAAGTCCCGTATCGCCCCCATGGTGCAAAAGCGACTCCGCTGTGCAAGGAAGCCGACCGTGAGCCCGATCACCAGAGAGATAAGGAGGGGGGCATGCATGGCGCCGGGACCCTTCAGACTGTAAAAGAGAACGCCGTTTTTGTCCTGGCCCTCAATCTGCGGAAAGATAATGAGCAGGGCCAGCAGGCCGAGCATCATGAGCGGCAACATCCACCCCGCCGCTGTATCAGTCGCCTGGGTACGTCCCAGGTTATATCCGTTCTTAAGGAAAAGAGTCCCGATCCAGATACCGAATATCAGTCCCAGGATACCGAGAATAGCGTTTCCATCACCTCCGGCAAGGCGCAGCGCGGCCCGCCAGGGACATCCCAGAAAGACGAGCGCCCCGATCATGGCAAAGGCCCCCAGGACAAAGCGCACGATGGGAGCGGAGCCGAGGCGGGGGCGGAACTCCTTGAAGAGATACGCCGCAATGAGTGATCCCAGGACAAAACCGATAATCTCGGGACGTATATACTGGACCACACCCGCGCGATGCAGACCGAGGGCACCTGCAATATCCCTCTCGAAGCAGGCCACACATATCCCCATGTTTCCAGGGTTGCCCCATTTCTGTAGAAGAGGGGCAAGGATGCCGATCAGGAGTCCCACACCGATAATCCCCCCCCAACTGGCAAAAACATTTTTCAACCTCATATAATCTCCTTTCCGATGATTTGATAGTGTTCACATAAGCGCCTACCACCTAAATCAACTTAGGTTATAAGTCAAATTCAAAATATGAATAGAAAGGGAGCGTTGGATAACGTTTATTGATGGAACATTGATGAATTGGAGAGGGATTGGGGTAAAAATCGGCGAGATGCCACCCCTGACGCGTGGCTACCAGCAAATTTAAGATACGATGATTTTGCCCTTTGGTTCGGTGACGACCTCACCAATAACAGCGGCGTCCTGTATCCCTTTATCGTGCATTTTGTTTACTAAAACTTCTGCCTCTTTCGAGGGCATAGCGATAAGCAGGCCGCCCGATGTCTGGGGATCAAAGAAGACATCCACAAGCCACGGCAGGCAGTTGGGCCCTATGTCTACCATTTCCATCCGAAATTTTCTGTTCCGGTTCAACCCTCCAGGCATGATGCCCATCTCGACAAATTCTTTAATTTCATGGAACACAGGGACGGACGCGGACCGGATCACCATGCCGACATCGCTCCCCTCGATCATCTCCGCGGCGTGGCCAAGAAGGCCGAAGCCGGTCACGTCGGTGCAGGCGTGGACCGTGGGAAACTGAGTCATCAGATCGGCCGCTTTCTTGTTCAACTCAGTCATGCAGCGTATGGCCTTCTCAACAAGCGCCTCACTTGCCAGATGCCCCTTGAGCGCCGTATTGATAATCCCCGTTCCGAGCGGTTTTGTCAGAATAAGTGCATCCCCCACCCGGGCGCCCCTGTTGAGGAGCACTCTGTCGGGATGAATCGTCCCGGTCACGGAAAGACCGTACTTCAGCTCGTCATCCTCCACACTGTGCCCGCCCACGAGGAGAACTCCGGCCTCACGCATCTTGTCCAGTCCGCCAAGGAGAATCTCTCTGAGTATGTCAATCTTCATGGTGTTGATCGGAAAGCAGATGATATTCATCGCGGTGATCGGGACTCCCCCCATGGCGTAGACGTCGGACAGGGAATTCGCCGCGGCCACCTGGCCGAAGGTATAGGGATCGTCGACAATCGGCGTAAAAAAGTCGAGGGTCTGTATAATAGCCAGGTCCTCTCTCAATTTATAGACCCCGGCATCATCCGAATTCTCGATACCCGCAATCAGATTCGGGTCGGATGCGAGCGGAAGCCCGCACAGTGCCTGATGCAGGTCACCCGGACCTATTTTACAGGCTCACCCGGCGCCACGCACCGTCTCCGTCAGGCGGATTTTCTCTTCGTCATTCATCTTATTACCTTCTCTTTCATGTCGTGGCCGTACGCGGACCCTTGGAGAACATGGTATTTCAGGGTCCTTCGTACATAAAAAATCCTCAGAATCAAGTACCTCCTTGTGTGTTCCTATCTGAATCCCTTGAATGTGTCAAATGCATTGTGGTTATGAATCGTTATTGATTATAGACACCCCTTATGATACTTCTCCCCCATGGCTTACGACAGATTCAACAATATTACCCTACAGCAGATGAAGGCACTGGTCAGACTGGTCGAGGAACGGAGTTTCAGCCAGGCGGCCAAGAAGATGTACCTGACACAGCCGTCCCTGACGAAGCATATAAAGAATCTGGAAGAGTCGGTCAACGCAACGGTGGTCAACCGGAAAAACACGGGGATATCCTTGACGCCGGAGGGAAAGATCCTCTACGATTATGCCCAGCGCGTATTCAAACTGATGGGCGAGGCCAGAGAGAAGATCGCGCGGGTAAAAGAAGATGAGTCCGGCAGTATATTTATCAGTGCCAGCACCATCCCCTCTACCTACATACTCCCCCATGTCATACAAGCGTTCAACAAAAGATACCCCGACATCCGCTGCTATGTTCAGACGAATGACAGTGACGCAACCCTGAACATGATTCTCGATAATCAGGCTGAGATAGGGTTTATCGGCAGGCCCGTATTAAATAGAAAACTTCATGCCGACGCGGTCTGGAGTGACCGGCTGGTTCTGGTCGTCCCGGAGGGGCATAAATGGGGCAGAAAGGCGTCGGTGACGATAGATGAACTCTCCCGGGAACCGTTTATCATCAGAGAGAAGGGTTCCGCCACCCGATCAATCCTAGAGGACTATCTTCAAACCAACACGGACAAGGCCCTGTCTCAGTTCAACATCATATGTGAACTGGGAAGTTCCGAGGCGGTCAAGGAGGCCATCATAGCCGGCCTGGGGGTCTCGATTCTATCCGACCGCGCCGTGGGGCGGGAGCTGGCGGGGGGGCTTCTTGTTCAAAGACCGGTTGAAAACTGTATCATTGAAAGGAATTTCTATTTGATCTATAAGAAGCACCTGAGTCTGATGCGTCACCATACATTATTTATGGATTCCGTAAGGGAATCGGAACATGGCCATTCCTTTTGAGGCTGCGACTGATTGAAGTTACAAGATGAGGTGGATTACGCGGCAGCTATGAAAACAATAAGATACTACAGCACAAACAGAAACCTGGATGGTGCAGGAAAAATTACCCCCTTCAAGGGGCGTGTCTCCTTCAGAGACGCCCTCCTCCAGGGTCAAGCCCCGGACGAGGGGCTGTATATGCCCGACCGTATACCGCATATATCCCATGAGGATATACTGTCGTTGAAGGGTAAGCCCTATTCCGAAGCGGCGATGCTGGTCGCAGGGACCTTTCTGGCGGACGAGGTAGATGTCGGCACCCTTCGAACAATCATAGAAGACTCGTATCCCTTTACCGTTCCTTTAGAGAATATGGTCGACCGGAAATACATCATGCGCCTTGACCAGGGACCGACGGCATCCTTCAAGGACTTTGCCGCACGGATGATGGCGCGGCTGATGGGGCATTTCCGCGACAGTAACACAAGGCTGAATGTGCTGGTCGCGACCTCGGGGGATACGGGGAGCGCCGTTGGAGAGGCCTTCAAGGGGATCGAGGGAATCGATGTGACTATCCTCTATCCGCAGGGAGAGGTGAGCGAACGGCAGAGAAAGCAGCTCGACACCATCGGCGACAACGTCAAGGCGATCTCGGTCGACGGAAAATTCGACGACTGCCAGAACCTGGTGAAGGAGGCATTTCCCGATCCCTCGCTTGCGTACTTGTGCTTCACCTCGGCAAATTCTATAAACTTCGGCAGGATACTCCCACAGATGGTCTACTATTTCTATGCCTATGCGCAGCTCTGCCGGAGTGGTGAGGGTATCGTCGTATCGGTTCCCTCGGGGAACTTCGGCAACGCCCTGGGTTGCGAGTACGCGAGGCGCATGGGGCTCCCGGTAGAAAAACTGGTCATGCCGACCAACGAAAATGACGAGTTTCCACGATTTCTTGAAAAGGGCACATATGAGAAGGTGTCCCCGTCACTGGCATGTCTCTCAAACGCAATGAATGTCGGGCACCCCAGCAATCTGGCCCGGTTTTTCGAACTGTATGGCGGCACCGTGGACAGGACGGGAACAGTTCACCGGGACCCTGATATCGATGCGATGCGAAACAATATCTTCTCCGTAAGCATATCCGACGAAGAAACAAAAAGGTGCATCAAAAAAACATACGAGAGACATGGTATAGTCCTGGAACCCCACGGTGCGGTGGGGTGGCGGGGACTTGAAACCTATCTCGAATGCTATGGCGATTTTCCCCTCTGCGTGTCACTGGAGACGGCACATCCGGCAAAATTTCCGGACGAGATTGTGAAACTCCTCGGCATCGCCCCCGAGGTGCCCGACAGTATGAGAGGAATTGACGAAAGAAAAGGCAACTCGGTACGGTTGCCCGTGGATTATACCGTATTCAGAGAGTATCTCCGGGACAATCTGAAATCGGAGGTATAGGGGCTAGGGGCTGCGGGTCCAGAATCCGGCGCATTGGGATTGCGTTGTCATCGAATCGCGCCCCACAAGGCTGTAGTACCTTGAAACATAACCACCAAAGAAAGGTTGACATCATTGAAAGACACGATAAATGACCTATCAAAACGTGACGAGCTCTACCGGATAATAGCCGAAACGGTAAAGGATACAATCACCGTATGGAACATGGACCTTACGCTCATCTATGCAAGTCCGTCAATTAAGGATCTCTTCGGCTACAACGAAGATGAATTTGAAAATATAGCAAATAATTCAAGTACATCAGGCTTAAAACGTATCATGATGCCCGAATCCATCGGCACCTTCCTCGAAGAGACAAACAAACGGATAAAGGAATGTTCGACACTGAGTGAATCCGAACGAAACACGCCCGTGGAACTGGAATGTATCAAAAAGGACGGCTCTACGGTATGGACGGAGACCATGAGCAACCCCCTGATAAACGATGCCGGGCAACATATAGGGTTTCTCTCCATAACCAGAGATATCAGCAAACGAAAACACACCCAGGAAATACTACAGAAAAGTGAAGAGCGGTATCGAAACATACTCGAGAGCATCGAGGAGAGCTATTTCGAGCTTGACCTTGCCGGAAATTTTACATTCTTCAATGACGCAGCGTGCAGGATGACCGGGTACTCACCGGAAGAATTACTGGGGATGAACAGCAAAAGGTACACGACCACAGAGACGGCGCAACAGCTTAACAAGACCTTCAAAAAAATATACGCCACGGGAAAAACGGAAAAGATTGAAAATTACCAAGTTATACGAAAAGACGGAAGTGTTCGAATCAACAACATGTCCGCCTCTCTGCTGTTGGATTCTGCGGGCAGGCCTATCGGGTTTCGGGGGGTCGCACGCGACGTTACGGAGCACAGAAAGCGAGAGCGGGAACTGAAAGAAAGCTATGACAACGTACAGCATATGCTTGAAGAGACCGTAAGGACACTGGCATTCACCGTCGAGGTGCGGGACCCTTACACGGCCGGTCACCAACGGCGGGTGGCGCAGCTTGCGGATGCCATATCCCTAAAGATGGAACTTCCCTTGGAGGAGGCTATGGGAGTGAGGATGGCGGCACTGATACATGATGTCGGCAAGGTCCAGATCCCCGGAGAACTCCTGAGTAAACCGGGTCCGCTTAGCTCGAACGAGATGGATCTCGTCAGGACCCATCCGGCAGTGGGTAGCAGCATATTACAAGAGATACAGTTCCCATGGCCAATATCGGATATCGTCCTTCAACACCACGGAAGGCTTGACGGCTCAGGGTACCCTCATATCGATGGGTCAGAAATGTCTACCGCGGCGAAGATTATCGCCGTGGCGGATGTTGTTGAAGCGATGGTGTCCCACCGTCCTTACCGGTCGGCGTTGGGGATGGACAAGGCCATTGAGGAGATCTCAAATAACAAGGGAACCCTCTACGACACCGAGGCAGTGGAGGCCTGCCTGTCGCTCCTTACCGAAAATGGGTTCACCTTCAGCTAGCAACAGCTACCGCGTCACAATGTATCGCTGTTCACCCTTCGGGACATACCACCTGATGAAATTATGGCCGATGCCGATGGGGGCGGGGTCAACGCCGCGGAACCGGCTGCTGATGATAGGGAGCGCGTCCGGCACATACAGGAAAGTGTACGGCTGTTCCTCGGCAAGGATCTCCTGAATCCGGCCATAGCACCTCTTTCTCTCCTTCTGGTCAAAGGTCCCCCTTCCCTTTTCCAGCAGATCGTCCACCTCTTCGTTTTTGAAAGAGACGAAATTCAGTTCACCGGGCCGTGTCTTGCTCGAATGCCATACATCGTAAAGGTCGGGATCGGGTGTGATCGTCCAGCCCAGGATCGTCGCGTCGAATCTCTTCTTGTTGATAAATTCATTGATGAAGGCGGCCCACTCAATAACCCTGATCTTCACCGTTATCCCGATATCGGCAAGCCTCCTCTGGATGATCTCCGCGCACTTCGCCCTGACCTCATTCCCCTGGTTCGTTATGATCTCAAAGACAAAGGGCGTGCCGCCACGATCCAGCAGCCCGTCTCCATCGGAGTCTTTCCACCCCGCCTCTGCCAAGAGCTCTTTGGCCATCTGCGGATCGTAGGGATATTGTTTGACATCATGGTTATACGGCCACGTTCCCGGCTTGAAGGGCCCCGATGTCTCCTCCCCCAGGCCGAGCAGGACACCTTCGACTATCTCCCTCTTGTTTATCGCGTAACTGATAGCCTGCCTGACCCTCCGGTCCCGGAAAAGGGGATTTTCCAGATTGTATCCGAGGTAGGTGTAAGAAAATGATAGATATCGGTATTTATTGAAGTTCTTTCGGAATAGATTATTTTCCGTCTGCCTGGTGTACTGGAGCGGCGTCAGCCCCATCCTGTCTATTCCCTTCGCGCGAAGCTCCAGAAACATGGTGGCCATGTCGGGAATGATCCGCATAATGTATCCGCCGATATAGGGTCTCCCCTCAAAATAGTCAGGATTGGAAACAAGGACTATCTTCTGGCCGGTCTTCCATTCCTTGAACATGTAAGGTCCCGTGCCTATCGGGTGGCGCGAGAGGGGCGTTTTGGTAATATCCTTCCCCTCCAGCAAATGCCGGGGAAGCATCGAGGCGCCCCAGCTCGTGAGGGCGGGGGCAAATGGCTCTTTGTAGGTAACACGAAAGGTGTAGGGATCGACAACTTGGGCCGTCTCTACCCTGAGGAAATCGCCGGCATATGCGGTAGGGGTTTTGGGATCTATGGTGAGCCGGTAAGTAAAAAGTGCATCTTCGGCGGTGAAAGGATGCCCGTCGTGCCACATAACCCCCCTTCTCAGATGAAAGGTAATCTCCAGACCATCTTCGGAGATATCCCACGATTCCGCCAGATCGCCCACCACATTCATGTCCCTGTCATATTTTACGAGACCGTTGAAGACCAGGGATGCGATGCTGTGGGAGGTGCTGTCGGAAGAAAGTATGGAAATCAGGTTGGAGGCATCCCCTATTGAACCCTCGACCATAATGTCGCCATAGGCGACATCCCCCGCAGTTGATTCCCCCCCCTGAAAATCGCTCTCCGGTTTTTCGCCTCCGCACCCGTACAGCGCCAACACGATGGCAACAATGATCAGGGCTCGCATAAAGTTAAGGGTCATGTGCATCATAACAGGCTTACAACTCATATTGATCCGCCCCTGTGAGAGGTATGGTAGCCGATGATCTGTGCATCGAATGTCCATATGATTTTTTGTTGTGTAGCACAATCTACCCCCTGACGGCAATGAGTACCTAGAGTTTCACTCTTTCGGTTCGATACCGCGTGCTCCCCGTGCTCCGACCTGGACATTGACGGGGAAATTGCTCTTGATAATAGAATGAATTGTGTTATATGGACTATCAGTCAATACCGTCAGCGGAGTGATCCCCAGGTGAAAAAAAGAATCCTCATTGTGGAAGATGAACGTCTCATCGCCACGGATATCCAGCACAGATTGCATGGCATGGGATACGAGATTGCCGCCGTTGCCTCTTCCGGGGAGGAAGCCGTTAAAAAGGGGGTGGATCTGCGTCCTGATCTGATACTGATGGACATAACCCTGGGACCGGGCATAGACGGCGTAGAGGCCGCAAGGCGGATTCATGCCAGATGTAACATGCCGATAGTATATGTCTCCTCCAATATCACCGAGGACAAAATGGAAGGGATAAAGGCGACAAACCCCTTTGGTTTTATCGTCAAGCCCTTTGAAGATAGAGAACTTCGCCTTGCCATGGAAATGGCACTCTACCGGCACCAGATGGAGGAGGCGCTCAGTCAAAGCGAAGAAAAGTACCGCACCATCCTGGAGAGTATCGAGGAGGCTTATTTCGAGGTCGATCTCGCCGGAAACTTCACATTCTTCAATAACGCCCTGTGCAGGCTAATGGGCCTGCCACGGAACGAACTGATGGGATCTAGCAGCCTTCAATACCTCGATCCCGAGACGGGGAACAAAATATCAAATACATTCAAAGAAATATATCGAACCGGGGAGCCGGCACACCTGATAAACTACGAACTTGCCCGGGTTGATGGAACCAGGAAGACACTTGAGTTATCCGCATATCTCATGAAAGATCTGTTAGGCAATCCCGTTGGGTTCCGTGAAGTCGCCAGGGACGTTACCGAGCGAAAAGTTGCCGAGGAGACCCTGCGCAAGAGCGAGGAGAGGTATCGAACCCTCTTCGAAAACAATCCCATCCAGACAATCATAGTGGACAAAAGGGCCGTCATAACCGGATATAATCACGAAAAGATACAATCGGGCGGCAGACTCCCCCGTCCCGGGGATGTCATGTACAGGGATTATGCGGGGAAACACGAACATGACATGTACGCCGAGCTTGTGGATTGTATCGAATCGGGCGTACCAAAAGAGTTTCCCGATGCGTCCTACGGTGGCAAATTCTTATATATAAAGATATCCCCATTCCCCGAAGGGGCTATTATAACCTCGATAGATGTGACTGAGAGCAAAAGGCTGGAAGAAAGGCTTTCTCATTTGGCCACCCATGACCCGCTCACCGGACTCCCAAACCGGGCGCTGTTTAACGATCGGCTGTCCATTGAACTGGTTCGTGCGCAACGAAGCGGCAAAAAGCTGGCCGTAATGCTGCTTGATCTGGACAACTTCAAGGAGATTAACGATTCATGGGGGCATACCGTGGGGGACGAGGTGCTGAAGATTATCGGCAGACGTCTCCCCGAGTTTCTGCGTAAGAGCGACTCCATCGCCAGGATGGGGGGGGATGAATTCCTGATATTGCTGCCGGAGTTAGAGAAGGCGGAAGACGCGCACGGAATCGGCATGAAGATACTGAGCTCCTTCAAAAGCCCTTTCATTGTAGATACGAGAAAACTCTCAACAACCACCAGCATCGGCTTCGCCATCTATCCCGATGATGGCGACGAAGGCGATATCTTGATGAAAAACGCCGATATAGCCATGTACAGCGTGAAGGACGGGGGACGCAACGGGTGCAAACGGTACGATTCGAGTATGAGCGAGAAGACCCCGTTGAGAGAACAAGATCAGGGGATGGCACGACAGTAAGAGACAAACTGCACCGGCTGGATAAAACCGGTGTGTTCAACTGCCGGAGCAACAATATACAATTTCTAGATGAGCCTTGCCCATCCCTGTAGGCCTCACCATCTTTTACGGCCCCACTAAATATTATGAATCCCCAGACAGACCAACAGAAAAAATGTCGGCCGGAACATGAAGAAGAAAAACCCCGGCCCTTGCCCCGTAGCAGGTTTTTTTCGGCCTTTCAGTCATTCCAGTATAGAGACTACCGATGGCTGTGGCTCGGAACCTTTTTTTCCTTTATGGCGGTGGGTATGCAGCAGATCACCCGTGGATGGCTCGTCCTCCGCCTGACCGATGATTCCCCTTTTGCGCTCGCACTGGTCATGATGTCTTTCGCCCTGCCGTTGACCTTCGTCTCCATACTCGGAGGAGTTCTCGCAGATCGGATTCCCCGAAGGCAGATAATACTGCTGAGTCAAAGCGGGAACGCGATCCTCACCCTGCTTCTGGCAATACTGGATATGACGGGCCTTATCCTTTTCTGGCATCTCCTGGTAATCGGGGTGTGCAACGGCACCCTGGCAGCCTTCAACATGCCCAGCCGGCAATCGATTATCTCGGATATCGTGCCCGGGGAAACCCTCATGAATGCCATTTCCCTCAGCAGCGCGGGCATGAACATAACACGGATCATCGGACCGGTACTGGCCGGTGTGCTTATTATCTATCTGGACACAGCGGGGGTATTCTACCTGGTCGCCCTTATTCATGCCCTTTCCGCCCTCAGTACAGCGCTGATCAAAAGGAACAGGGCACAACCGAACGACAGTCCCAGCAAGGGAATGACTGCGGATATTCGCGAAGGGTTCCAATACGCGGCCGGTGACCCCACCCTCCTCGGACTTATCATTATGAGTCTTGTGCCGGCACTTTTCGGATTTCCTTATCTGGCGCTCCTGCCGGCATGGGGGAGGGAAGTCCTAAACATTCAGGCGGACGGACTGGGGCTCCTGATGGCATGTATTGGTCTTGGCTCTTTTATCGGCGTTATGGGGCTTGCCTCCCTCGATCATCTCAGAAAACGTGGGACATTTCTCGTGGTGAATGCTTTTGTGTGGGGGGCCGCCCTGGTACTGTTTTCCCGATGTACCTCCTATACAACGGCCCTGCCCGCTCTGCTCGTCGTCGGGTTTTTGAGCGCCATCTTCATGTCCCTCAACATGACCCTCATGCAGTCCTACTCCTCTAGCGAAATGCGCGGCCGCATCGTGAGCATGGCCATGATGAGCTTTGGGGTTATGCCCTTAAGTGCCGTACCCTTTGGAGCCCTTGCCGAAGGGATCGGGACCGCGGATTCTTTGGCAATTGCCGGCCTTTTGCTGTGTCTCTTTGCCACAGCTTTCTTCTTCGTCTCCCCTAAATTCCGCAGGGTGGCCTGATCTGAAGATGCTCTCAGGACATGAGCGGCGAAGCGCCCCCTACTTCTTCAACCAGCCCTCGATTTCTTCCTTCTGGTAATCGATCTGCTGTACCGCCAGATCAACCTTCAGGACAATCCCGGAGTGCTTCCGAAGTTCGTCATCCTTCTGTAGAGCCCGGTACCGCTCACCCCCCTTCTGGAGATCATCGACAGCCTTCTGAAAGGCATCGCCGGCGGCACGGCTCATATTGATCGGGCCCGCTTTGAAGGGCAGATTCGCCCCGTCTTCGGCAAGGCCCTCGGCAAAGATCGCGAGGTGCTTCATCTTCTCCATCGCCTGGTCCATAATCCGCCAGCCAGTCTTTTTCTCGTTTTGGAAGACCCACGAACTACGGATGTGCTGAAGCATCTCGGCATATTTATTCAAAAGCTCATCCTGTAACTTTTCAACGAAGGACGGCGGCAGTTCGTGTCCCCCCTCGGGAAGGCCTCCCGCATCCTCGGGAGAGAGCTTCTCGATCAGCCGCTGGAACCGCCGGGCATGGACGGCCGACTCCCATGCTTCGCGCTTCAGGACGCGCCTGATGTGGGGATCGTCAACCTTCTCCGCCTCGGCGTTGTAGTGCGGTATCAATTTCTCCTCATATTGAATGTAAGATTTCAGCATGGTCGCCCTGCTGGCAGGGTCTAAGGGATAGGGCCCGATCGAAAAATCCGGTTCTCCCCCAAGCTCGCCGATAATCATTCCCAGCCAGTGCATGTGCCACATCTCCTCACGGCAACGCGAAAGCAGGCTGGCGCCGACAACGGTATCCTCCCCCTCCTGGTAACTGTGTGTCAGATACCGCACCACTGCGGCGTGTTCATCGGTAAGGTCCCTGTTCAACATATCGATCAACGCTTTTCTCTCCATATCCTCCTCCTTTTCTTACATGCGGGAAACAGCACCCCTGAAAACAGGGATGCGATTGTGATACCAGCGAAACGACCGGGTGAGTGTACCGTAAACGGCCGACTCCCGCAAGATTGTAATCGTGGAGCACCGCGTCAGAAGAGCAGGATGCCGATGATCGACATGATAATCCATTGAAAGAAATCGATGACGGGGTTCAGGACACCAAAGGCGAGTAGGCCTATAATGATAAGAAACCCGTAGGGCTCAAGGCGTGAAAGGGATTGCTGGAGATTGCCCGGGAGAAACCCCATCATGATTTTGGAGCCGTCGAGGGGCGGGATCGGAATCAGGTTGAAGGCTGCCAGGATGATATTGATATGGGCCATGTAGTACAGCGCCGTCCCGGCGATGCCCTGTTCGGGGAGCGCGAGCAGTCGAAGCAGCAGGATCGAGAGGAAGGCTAGGATTGTATTGATGATAATCCCCGCGGACGAAATAAGAATCAGTTCCCTGCGCCCCCCCCTCAGATTAGCGAAATTGACGGGGACGGGGCGGGCCCAGCCGAAGCCGACGAAAAGGAGCATCAGCGTACCCATCGGGTCAAGATGCTTTAGCGGATTGAGGCTCAGCCGGCCCATCATCTTGGCCGTCGGGTCCCCCATCCGGTAGGCGACCCACCCGTGCGCCAGCTCGTGCAGTATAACCGAGTATAATAACGGTACCGCTATCAGGACAAACGTCAGCGGGTCCTTCATTAAGAGATTGATCAATCCCATCTATTCACACCATCGCGGCAGGGGGCGACAGATCGCGTCGCCCTCCTATCCTCTTTCTGGAGACACCAAACATGTCGCCCTTCATATATTTCCCGGGAACACTATAAGAAGATCGTGACAAAAGCAAATCGTATCGGAGCATGGACCGCCCTTGACCCCGAGAACGACGTAAACACCACATTGTCGGGGTGGACAGATTCGGGGAAACATAATGCTTGGTTTTTATAAGGACGGATCATTTACAGAGGGGCGTTCTTTTTCAAACCAACCCTTCGGTGAGATGCCCTAGTAGGGTTAAACTTTTTATTCTTCACTTAAGGATAAAGGGGAGTTATCAGCTGTCACTACTTCTACTCGCTAGTTTTATAGCCATAGGCTAACAATACAATTTGACCTCACATGTAGGCATGTGTTAGCGTGTAACACACGTAGTGCACGTACAACAAATAGTGAGGTTAAACAATGTCTAAAATATTAAACGTCCGGCTTACGGATGACATATCATCCCGTCTCGATTTTCTGGCCGAAAAAACAAAACGTCCTAAAAGCTTCTACATAAAAGAAATTCTTGACCAGCATCTTTCTGAGTATGAAGACGCCTATCTTGCCCTTGATCGCCTCAATGACAGAAACGCTAAGTACCACTCGACGGAAGACATGGAGAAGATTCTTGACCTATAGTGTCCAATGGCATGAAGAGGCGGTGAGCGATCTTCAAAAAATTGACCGGCAGAAACAAAAAAAGATCATAGCCAGGATAAAAAACTATCTTTCAAAAGATCCCATAGGCTTGGGTAAGCCGCTCAAAGGAATCTCCAGGGGCCTCTATCGCTACCGCTACGGACCGTACCGCGTAATTTATGCGATAGATAGGGAGTCTGCTATTATTTTGATACTGAAAATTGCGGACAGGAAAGATGTCTACCAGAATCCTGTTAACGAAAATTAGCATAAAAATGGCGGAAGTGCATGGGAATCGAACCCACCTGGGACGGTTCTAGCGCCCCACACCGGATTTGAAGTCCGGGAGGCCCACCAGTGACCTTGGCACTTCCGCTCGAACCTTTGGCCTGTTTCTATCTTTTTCCCTGCCGGTTGTCAATCACTCAGATATTCCGGCTCTTTCGTGAAATTTTGCGAGTTATCGATAAGCTGTACCATGACATCACTCCCCGCTTTCACGAAGGCGACATCCTCAGGAATAACCATGATGCCGTTTGCAAGGACCATGGAGTTCAGGATGCCGGAGCCTTGTTCTCCTGTAGTCTCGACAACAAAGCCGTCTCCCTGACTCCTTACTCGGGACCTGAAAAAATATCGAATACCTTTTTTCTTCTGTATGTCATGGGTCAGGGTTGCCCGTATGGTTCTGCGGAAGATGTTCTCATGTCCGGTCATCTTCAGTATCGCCGGTCGTACGTACTGTTCAAAGGTGAGCATCGACGAAACCGGGTTACCGGGGAGCCCGAAGACCGGTTTCCCTTCTCTGGAACCGAAGGTCATGGGTTTGCCGGGACGCTGCGCCACCTGCCAGAGTTCGACGCCGACACCTATATCCTCCATGACGTCTTTTACAAAATCGTAATCCCCGACCGATACTCCGGCTGACGATACAATGATATCGGCCCGGAGGGCGGCCCTGAATTTCTCGGTCAGAGCTTCTTTGGTATCCTTTGCAATACCAAGCTGAAGCGGTATGCCCCCGCATTCCATCACCTGCGCCGCGAGGGAATAGCTGTTACTGTTTACGATCTTCCCGGTTGACGCCGCGTCATCGATATCCACCAGTTCGTCGCCGGTGGATATGAGCGCCACCAGGGGCCTTCGATATACCTTCACGAAGGAGCGTCCGAGGGCTGCCAGCATCCCGATCTCCGCGGGTCTCAGAATCGTTCCGGCACGTATAACCAGATCCCCCGTCTTGACATCTTCTCCGGCATATCTGACATTCTGACCGTGCCGGGCCGCCGCATATATCCTCACACCGGCGTCATCGCACTTCGTTTCCTCCACCTTCACAACGGCGTCGGCCCCTTCCGGTATGGGGGCACCCGTCATAATCCGCGCTGCCTCGCCGGGTCCCACCGTCTTTTGGGGTACATATCCGGCAGGTATATCCTCGATAATATTAAAAATGGCAGGAGATTCTGCCCCGGCGTCGGCCGTATCTTCCGATCTCAGCGCGTAGCCGTCCATCGCCGAGTTGTCTTTGGGGGGGATATCACGGGGGACATGGATATCCTCTCCGATAACCCTTCCCAGGGCGCTCAGGATATCAGTTTTCTCAAGCCCGAGGAGGACTATGGAATCGAGAATATGGTTCAACGCCTCTTTGACCGTCATCATGGTGTAACTCCTCAGCTCCGGAAAATACGGGCTAATCCTGAGCTATATATGGAAGGCCCTTAGTATATTAAACCCGTACCCTTGTCAATATTTCTGCCTTGAATAAATACGATCTATGGTATATTCAACCCCTTTGTTTATGGGTACCCAGGGGCGTGGTCTCCACAAAGAGGAAGCGGTATGGGCATAATAGAGACACAGGAGAGGATCAGAAGGCTTCTGGATGACAACAACGCCATCCTGCTGGCCCACTATTACCAACGCGATGAGATCCAGGATATCGCGGACATACTGGGTGATTCTCTGGCCCTCAGTATGGAAGCGGCTGATACGGTGGCGGATGTTATCGTTTTTGCGGGCGTGCGGTTCATGGCGGAGAGCGCCTCAATCCTATCGCCGGACAAGACGGTTCTTCTCCCCCGCCTGGACGCGGGCTGTCCCCTCGCAGACAAGATCACCGTCGAAGAACTGCGGAAGGCAAAGGCAGAGCATCCGGGCGCCAAGGTGGTGACATACGTCAACTCATCGGCGGAGATCAAGGCCCACAGCGACATATGCTGCACGTCCGCCAACGCCGTGCGCATAGTGGACAGCCTTGACGCTGACACTGTACTGATGGTTCCTGACGGGAACCTCGCACGGTATACGGCGCGGTTTACCGAGAAGAAGATAATTCCTTGGAAGGGCTTCTGTTACGTGCACAACAATCTGCTGGTGGATGAGATACAAAAGGTGAAAGACACACATCCCGGGGCACCGGTCGCCATCCATCCCGAATGCCGTCCGGAGGTCGTCGAAATGGCGGACTTTGTCGGGAGCACGGGGGGAATCCTGAAATTTGCCCGCGAGACCGATGCACAGGAGGTCATTATAGGGACGGAGCAGGGGATCATGCACCAACTGAAGAAGGAGAGTCCCGGCAAGACATTCATCCCCGCGTCTGATCATCTGATCTGCCTGGATATGAAGCGTATGACCCTTGATGACATCCTGAAAGCTCTGCTGGAAATGGAGCACATGATACGGGTGCCCGAGGAGATACGGGCACCAGCGAGCCTCGCCCTGAGCAGGATGCTGGAAGCATCGAGGTAGTACAAAAAGCAGACTTTTTGTGTGAGAAAAAGAATATACAAAGATACACTCTCTTGGGATTCCTCCCTCCGCGCGCTTATCGACAAGATCCACCGGGGAGACGGTCAGGTGGATGTCTGCGGCCTTCAGGGATCCGCGAAGGCCTTTATCACCTCCCTCCTTTTCAGAGACACAAAGAAGACAATCCTTTTCATAACCCCCTCCAAGGGGGAGGCGCTTGATACCTTCCGGGACCTTTTCTTCTTTTTGGGGGAAGAGGATGTCCTGCTTTTTCCCCCGTGGGAGATAGTCCCCCCGGATGACACCATCTCCCAACAGAATGAAATCGCCACGGGGCGGGCTGGTGTTTTGTCGTGCGTACTGTCGGGAAGGCCGGCCGTGGTGGTTGCTCCACTGAGCGCCCTGATGCAGAAAGTCGCCCCGGCAGATGTTTTCGAGAGTTACATCGAGACCATCTCCATCGGGGACGAGAGAGACCGGGACAGGCTGGCGGGAAAACTGCTGGAAGGCGGTTATCAGCGGGTGCCCCTGGTGGAGAAAGCGGGGGAATTCAGCATGAGGGGGTATATCGTCGACCTCTTCCCTTCAGCGTCTCCCTCCCCTTTCAGGATCGAATTTGTCGGTGACGAGATTGAATCGATCAGAGAGTTTGATCCAGCGACGCAAAGATCCTTAACGGAGATTGTCGATTTTGTCCTGCCTCCGGCGGGAGAGGTGATTCTGTCCGAGGAATCGAAGAGGCGGGCATTGAGGGCCATGAGAGACCGGTTCAATGAATCGGGGATCTCACATGCACGGAGAGACCGCCTCATCGACACCTTTGAGAATGACTTGCTGTCCCTGGCGAATCCGCAGTTCCTCCCGCTGTTTTACGGGGATCTGGATACCCTCTTTGACTATCTTTCCGGAAACACGCTGATAATCTGTGAAGGTCCCGGCGTTATGGAAAAGGCTGCGGAGGAGGCCGTAAACGACGCGGACAGGGTTGCCCGTAAGGCTGAAGACGAAGGGAGGTTTTTTCTCGAAAAGGATCTTTTTCTGACATCGTGGGACTATATCTCCCGGAGATGCGAAGGTCTCCAGAAGGTATACGTCGACCGGCTACAGGCCGAAGGCCCGATTCCCTTTGAGGTGGAGCAGATAGACTTGAAGGCCGATTCTGAATACCGCGCAGAGGAAGAAGGCATCCTTGCCCCCATCGCAAACAGGATCAGGTCGTGGATCGGTGCAGGCGCCCTGGTGAACTTCCTCTGCACGGAGGGAAATATCCAGAAGATGGAACATCTCCTGGAGGGGTATTCCCTCCCCGTTCGCCGGTCGGACAGCCCCTTTCTCTCCGACCTTGCAGGCATGGAGGGGGGATGTCTCATCCTCAGAGAGGGGAAGATAACCAGGGGCTTTTCGTACCCCGGTATGGGGGCGGTCGTCGTCAGCGAAGAGGAAATATTCGGAAAGAAAACACGCAGGAGACGCAGGACCCACGCCCGTGAGGGATACTTTCTCAGATCGTTCGGAGAACTGGAAAAGGGAGATTTTGTCGTCCATGTGGATCACGGTATCGGCCTGTACCGTGGACTCAAGATGCTGACGTTCGGTGGCACGGAAAACGACTTTTTGCTCCTGGAATACAGGGATAAAGACCGCCTCTATATCCCCGTGGACCGGCTGAACCAGATACAGAGATACATCGGTCCCGACGGCCACATCCCGGAGTTGGACAAACTGGGGGGCACCTCCTGGGAGGCGGTGAAGAGTAAAGTCAAGCAATCGGTGCGGGCGGTTGCCGAGGAGCTGGTTTCGATCTACGCCGCCAGGGAGGTTATGAGCGGACACAGCTTTTCCCCTTCCGACAGGGACTATGAGGAATTCTCGTCCTCCTTTGAGTTTGAAGAAACCCCCGATCAGGCACGGGCCATCGAAGATGTCTACTACGACATGGGTGAGTCAAAACCGATGGATCGGCTTGTATGCGGCGACGCCGGATTCGGGAAGACGGAGGTTATCCTCCGGGCCTCCTTCAGGGCCTCCATGGACGGAAAGCAGGTCGCGATCCTGGTCCCCACGACCATCCTTGCCGAACAGCACTACCGGACATTTTCCAAAAGATTTGAAAAGTATCCCGTTCGCATAGAGGTCCTGAACCGGTACAAGACGAGCGTCCAGCAGAAAAAGATCGTGGAGGACATACAGGGTGGTCTTGTGAATATCGCCATCGGCACGCACCGGCTCCTACAGAAGGATGTCGGATTCAAAGACCTCGGCCTGGTAGTTATCGACGAGGAGCAGCGTTTCGGCGTAGCCCACAAGGAAAAGCTCAAAAAGCTCCGGGCGCTTGTGGATGTGCTGACCCTGACGGCAACTCCCATACCCAGGACACTACAGCTCTCTCTTATCGGGATGCGGGATCTGTCCGTCATCGATACCGCCCCACAGGAACGCCGCCCCGTGGAGGTCCACATATCAGAATTCAATGAGGATCTTATACAAGACGCAATCGGGCGTGAACTTGAGCGAGGGGGGCAGGTCTTCTTTATACATGACAGGGTTCGGTCCATACACAGCATCGCGCGTCTGGTAGAGCGACTGGTTCCCCACGCAAAGATAGGCGTGGCTCACGGGCAGATGAAGGCCAGAGAACTTGAGGATATCATGGTCGGGTTCGTTCGCAGAGATTTCAATGTCCTCGTCTGTACTACGATTGTAAGCTCCGGGGTTGATATACCGAGGGTCAACACCATAATCATCAACCGCGCGGACCGGTTCGGTCTTTCCCAGCTTTACCAGCTCCGGGGACGAGTCGGCCGGGGAAATGAGGACGCGTATGCGTATCTCCTGATCCCCGAAGAATCGATCCTTTCGTGCGATGCACGGAAGAGACTCTCTATAGCACGGGAATTTTCGGAGCCCGGGTCCGGTTTCAAAGTGGCGACGCACGACCTGACTATCCGGGGGGGTGGAAGCGTTCTGGGCGTCTCCCAATCGGGACACGTATCCGCCATCGGGTACGAACTCTATACGGAGCTGATGGAAAAGACCATACGGGAGTTGAAGGGGGAGCGGCATCCCGAAGATGAGATCGATCCCGAGATACACCTGGGCATACCCGCATTTATACCGGATGACTTCATAGCGGACACGCATACCAGGCTGATGACATACAAGAGGATATCAATGGCTTCTTCGGAAGACGACCTTCCAATCTTGAGGGAAGAACTCGCCGATTGCTACGGCCCTGTTCCTCCCCAAGTGGACGCCCTTATGGATATCATATGGATCAAGAACCGGCTCAGGAAGTTGCTGGGGAAAAAGATGGAGTACAACGGCAAGGAACTGTGTATCGCTTTTTGTGAAGACAGTCCCGTGGACCCTGTCAGGATCATAGAACTCTCGCAGGATAAATCACGGGGGGTAAGGTTTACACCGGGCAACCGGCTGATCGTCTCCATGCCTGGTCTCGAGGGGAAAGACATTATCGGCCGGGCAAAGGACCTCCTCGGAGAACTGGAGATTGAAGAACGTGGAACATTCTGATAACGTGGCCTGGCTGCGAATAATGCGGGGGGAATTGTACATGAAACCAAAAATATTTTTTATCGCCGGTATCTTTCTCATTTTCTTTTCGGCTGCTCTTTATGCCGACTTTGAAGACAGGATCATCGCCGTTGTAAATAACAACGTGATAACCCTTTCCGAACTGGAGACCGCTCTCCGGCCGGTTGTAGGGAGGATTGAGAATATCCCTGACGAAGGACAGAGGAAAGAGATGACCACGCAGGCCAGGACGGCGGTCATGCACCAGATGATAGATCGAATACTGCTTGAGCAGGAGGCGGTGAAACTTAAGGTCGTCGTGACGGATGAAGAAGTGGACAGTGCCCTGGAGAGCATGCTGAAGTATCAAAATATACCCATTGAGAAATTCAGAAAAACCCTCGCCACGGAGGGGAGCTCGATTGATGATTACAAGGATGAAATCAAGAGAGACCGCACAAAGAGAAAAATAATAGATAGAACGGTAAAGTACAAGGTGACTGTCGGCGAGGAGGAAATAGGAGAATATTACGCCAAAAACAGGGATGAGTATGAAGGCAAAGAGGCAACCAGAATACAGCAGATACTCCTGGTAAAACCGGTGGATGCCAGTGACGACGCCCGCGAGACACTGCGGGCGCAGGCGGAAATGATCCTGAAGAAACTGAAGGATGGCGAATCATTCGAGCTCCTGGTGGGCACATACTCCCAGGGTCCCGCCGCCGGGTCCGGGGGGGATCTGGGGTTCGTCGAAAAGGGTATGATGTTCCCCGAGGTGGATACGGTGGCCTTCAGCCTTAAGGCGGGCGAGATAAGCGACATCATAGAATCTCCCGTTGGTTTTCACATCATCAGAATCATAGACCGGAGGGGCGCCGGTGTTAAGCCCATCGAAGAGGTACGTGAAGAGATCATAGGAAATATAGAGAACGAGAAGGTAAAGAAAAAATTTGAGGAGTGGATGAAAGAGCTGAGGGAAAGATCCCTCATTGAGATACGGCCATAGTGTTTCAAGACCAGCAAAATCAAATATGGATTATATAAAGATACGAGGTGCTAGTCAGCACAATTTAAAAAATATCAATCTTGACATCCCGAGGGACAAACTGGTCGTTCTGACCGGCGTGTCCGGTTCCGGCAAGTCTTCTCTCGCGTTTGACACCATATACGCCGAAGGACAGAGGCGGTACGTGGAGTCACTCTCAACCTACGCACGTCAGTTTATCGGTCAGATGGATAAGCCGGAGGTTGAACACATTGAGGGCCTCTCCCCCGCCATAGCCATTGAGCAGAGGACCGCGAGCCGCAATCCCCGCTCAACGGTCGGCACGGTAACCGAGATATACGATTATCTGCGCCTCCTCTTCGCCCGGGTTGGAACACCCCACTGCTATAACTGCGGAAAACCGATTCAGGCACAGACCATCGATATGATGGCGGACAGCGTGCAGTCCCTCCCTGAAGGCACAAAGATCAACGTCATGTCACCGATGGTCAGGGGAAAGAAGGGGGAATTTCAGAAGGAACTGAAGCGGCTGCGCAAAGAGGGCTTTGCCCGCGTGCGGGTCGATGGGACGATACGCGACCTTGCCGATGATATCGTGCTGAACAAGAATAAGCGCCATGACATAGAGGTGGTGGTTGACAGGCTGATCATCAAGGCCGATATCGGGAAGCGCCTCCGGGATTCGCTGGAGATAGCCCTGGGCCTTTCGGGGGGACTGGTCGGCATACAGGTTCCGGATGGCGAAGGGATGCTGTTCAGCCGAAATTACGCCTGCCCCGAATGCGGCATCAGTATGCCGGAGCTTGCCCCGCGGATGTTTTCCTTTAACAGTCCTTACGGTGCCTGTCCCGAGTGCAGCGGGCTGGGGACACAGGCATATTTCGACGAGAATCTTATCGTGCCCGATCCCGGACTTTCCATACGTGAGGGGGCAATCGCCCCATGGGAGAACAAGGATTCCGTCTTTTTTCATCAGATGCTGGATGCTATCTCCAGCCATTACAAATTTGACATCAACACCCCGTTCAACAAGCTGTCCGAGAGGGTACGGCACATCCTGCTGCACGGTTCGGGGGATGAAAAGATAGGGTTTTATTTCGACAGGAGCGGAAGGAGAAACTTCTACGAGAGGCGGTTCACGGGC
>JAQULO010000025.1 GCA_028718565.1 Syntrophales bacterium
GTGCGACAGTTGCGAATCCAGATCCAGAATGAACTGAGGTCTGCACCTTCAAGCGCCGAAACGGTATATGATCTCAAAGAACATAATGACCAAAATCGGTACGCAAAAACTTAACCGGAAATTACTGGCAACAACTGATCTTTTATCCAGTTCGCCTTCTCTGAAGATGTTTCCTATGTGTCTGGAAATTACGGATTTATCCCTGTCGAAGAGTCCAACCATATTATTCAGGCTCAGCCAGGCAGTCTCCTCCACCAGGCTAACCTCCAGAGACACCTGCCCGTCTTCCGTCTGATATATGACTATCTCGCCTGTATTGATTTGCTTATTCATATGTCAGTATTCCCCCGCCTTCAAGCAATCGGAGTTGTCCACGAGCACGCTTCATCCGTTCAGAATCTGTCATAACCTGCTAACCGGTTAAACCCATTGCTGTTATATGTCAATCAACATTGAAGGGGGGGGACGGCTTCACTGGTATGCCCCGGAACCAAGAAAAACGTTTGCCGTCACCGGGGTTTTCTATCCAAACGCAATCTCCCAACGCATATCGGGGTCATCAAAACAAACGTCTTTTATGTCGAAGCCTTCGGGGTCAAATTCTCCACCTACCCATTCGAGCATCTCTTCATATTCCTCATCATCAGGATTTTTTATGATTTCGAGAAAATTCTGATATCCCCATGTTCCGCCACAATCCTCTGGGGGGCATGAGTTCTTTCCTGCAATACAAACCGGGTATTCAACTTCTTCCTCCCGGGCAACTATTTTTTCCAGCGTTATCGTATGCTCCCAGTCATCTCCGAAATCATACTGATAATCCGCCTTGGGATTATCCATGAAAAAATAGTCAGCTATCTTTCGTTTCCGTCCGGAAAGAGTCCTTGTCTCGAATTCAAAATCTTTATCCGGAACCCCTATTTCTTCTTTCATTCCTGTAGAAGGCTTGATTATCCGAAACAGGTGGAGATGATAATCAAGCCACCCCATTGCATCCTGTATGGCAACATGCAAATCCCAGAAGGTATAATATTCCGGAACCTGTATCCTTCGCCAGACAGGAGGCCTGATACCCTTCAATGTAATCTTAAATTGATACACCATTTTGAATTTTTTCTTCATTGCATCCCTCCACGAAACACGAACGCGTTCCGTATTTCTCTCGTTTTTTTTGAATCAGTTTTCCTTATCTTCCCAACATGTTGTTAATAGCGCTTTTGGCCTCCTCGTATGAAATTCGTTTTACGGTTTGGTTCGATATGCTGCCCAACTCCAGTTTTCCATAATCTTACCGATCAGGTGTGTCCAGAGCATAGCTGAAATCACCCAATAACCTTCGGGAGACCCTCGGATTCAGGCACAGAGAAGCGATTGTTTGAGCGCTTCGTACATATGTCGGGATTACCGTCCGGAGTGGGGGACCGGATTGAAAAGAGACCCCATTGTTCGCCCCGGCGGGCACACTATTAATCAAGCCGTTCACAAGTATACGTCATGCATTCAAAATCTGACAGAACCTGCTAGCCGGTTAAACCCATTACCGTTATATGTCAAGGATTAATTATAAAAAGGGGAAGTGGTCACTCAATTCAGATTCCACGGGGTCAGCACCTTCTTTAACGCCGCCTGTCCCTGCATGTATGAGAGGGTCAGACCATAGTTTGTGAAGGGCACACCGATATTTTCCAGATCGCGGATGCGCGCAGACAATTTTTGCGGGGTGATCATGCACCCGCCGCAATGGATCACCAGTTTATACTTTTTGAGGTCGTCGTTTTCCTGAAATTCCCGGCCGAAGTTGTATTCGATCTTGACCCCCGGCTTTTGTTTCTTCAGGTAATTCGGGATCTGAACAGTGCCGATATCCTCGCCGATACGCGAATGGTTACAAGCCTCAACGATCAAGATGGTATCCCCCTCCACGATCCGATCCATGTCCTTCACTCCTTGAGCGAACAGATTCAGCCGTCCTCGGCTGATATAGTTGATCATCACGATTGAAAAGGTTGTCAGCAGGATCGATTCCGGACACCAAAGAGACATCACGTCCATGGCCTGCGAATCGGTTATGATCGCCTTCGGTTGCCTCCCCAATCCGCCGATCAGCTCCAGCAACCGTTGTTTCTCACCTTCCCGTTCGCTCGCGCTCTCACTGCGCGCCTTCCCAAGGTCCAGACGGAAGGAGACCGGATAGGCCCAGTGACGGGTGATGTACTCCTCCACCATCGCCTGGGGGCGCAGGTACCGACCGGGAGGGGTTTCTTCATCCATCGGGATGATCAGGATGTAGAACTCCTTCTCTTCGAGGAAGGGCAGGAGTGGCATCTTGTGGTTCCTGGATTCGAAGTTATCCAGGATGAAATGCAGTAAGGGTTGGCGGCAATCGATATCGGTGGCGACAAGCCTGATCTTTTTATAGAACCGTAAAAGGGGAAGTTGCCGTTCGACCGCCTCTATCCTATTCGTGTCTTCCGACCTGAAAAGATTATAAATAATCAAAATTTGTTTGTCCAAATCACGCGCCTGATTCAGTAACGTATCCTCCGGGTCAAAATTATGTCCGGACGGATCAATGACTAACAGCACGAGGTCGCATTCTTTAAGGTCGGCAAAGACCTTCTTCCGTTTCTTATCGCCCAGCACGCTCGCCTCGTCCGCCCCTGCGGTATCAAAAAGCTTGACCGGGCCCATGCCATGAATTTCCTGCAAGGCAATTTTGGTATCAGCGGTTGTGCCGGGGGTAGGATCAACAAGAGACGTCTCCTGCTGGGTCAACAGATTCATAACGGAACTTTTCCCCGAATTCATCTTGCCGAATATACCAATGTGATCCCGATCAACAAGGATAGACATGGATTCTCCTCATACTGTTTTAATTTCCACCAAGCACGCGGCTCCGTTTCAGGGAGTCTCCCCTGGTGTCCGCCACCGTTCTTCCCGCCACGCGGATCGCCTCTTTCGCCATCCCCGGTGTAATCTGCGTCTTGTTATCGTAGATCGCGTATTTCTTCCGGTAGGGATCGGGCGTACAATCGGGCATGATGACATTCGCCCCCGCCTCCAATCCACGAACAAGCCCCCGTTCCGGGTCGGCGGTTGCTATCGCCGTGGTCACGGGCATGTGGGAATCCCGCGTGGCGATCCTCACCAGCGCAAGGACTCGCAACGCCGTGGCGACATCTCCGGGGGAATTCCCCGATAATGGCGTATCATGTTGAGGGATGAAGAGGCCGACGGATGACATATCGGTATCCAGTTTCCTGATAAGCAGGATATCCGCACAGAGATCATCGACGGTCTGCCCGGGAAGGCCGACAATATTCCCCGATCCGATCTGGCACCCGATACTCCGCAAAAACTCCAGTATCCTCACTCTCTGTTCCAGGGTCTGTCCGGGGTGGAGGCAGCGATACAGATCTCCGTTCGCCGTCTCGTGCTTGAGGAGATACCGGTCCGCCCCCGCGAGTCTGAAGTCCCGGTAATCGTCGAAAGGCCTCTCTCCGAGGCTCAGGGTGACGGCGACATCACCGCTCTGTTTGATCCGTTCGATAATGCGACAGACCATCTTGCGTGTGTAATGCAAATCATCTCCCGACTGGAGAACTATCGTCTTGACGCCGATGGAGACGATCTGTCGGGCGCGCCCGACAATCTCCCACTCCTCCATCCGGTAACGGTTCAGGTTCGGATTGTCTCTCCTCAGCCCGCAGTAGAGGCAGTTCCGGGAGCAGTAATTGGAAAACTCGATGATCCCCCGGATATGCACATCATCACCACACTGATCCCTCCGCACGCCGTCGGCCTTCTGAAAGAGCTCTCCGTCTTTGTCCGGATGTTCCAGAAAGTATGCGATCTCCTCCCTATTCATATACCCTTATGGTCTCTCTCAGTGACGATACGATTGCCTCCCTTTCATCGGCGAGGATATTTTCCCATCCGTCCGAGACAAGACCGAACCGATCGGTCAGCTCGATCCGCCGGGAGGGAAACAGCGAGATCCCGTCCTCCTTCCGGCCGGCGATGTAGGACCATCTCCTCCCCATGATCTCGGCAAACCGCACTTTGACACCGTATGTCTCCTGAATGCGCTGCGCCATTTGATCGAGATCCCCTATCAATGCTTCCCTAGAAAAAGAGATCCCTCTCACCATCTTCAATCCTTTTGTAGTATTCCGTCAGTTTAGGATAGACGGAAGGCATCTCGCGGCTGATTTCGTCCAGTTCTTTTTGGATGATCCTCTCCCCCGCCTGTTTCGTCTGTTCGCTCGCGAAGTCATCCAGCCATTCCCTGAAGGTGAGCACCGCGTTGAGCTTGCAGAAACGCCCCTCCTGTCCGCATTTCAGGAGTTGCATAATATGCTCGCCGGTCCTTCCGCACCGGTATCCGGCCGTACAGAAGGAGGTGATGTATCCCCGTTCGGCAAGCTCCCGTATAAATTCATCCAGGCCTCTTGGATCTCCCAGAAGAAACTGCTGCCTTTTTGCTTCCTGCTCATCATACCTCTCGCCGTAGGCCCCAATGCCGATTCTTGTGCCTGCGTCCGCCTGTGTAATCCCCAGCGGGATAACCTCACGACGTAGCTGTGCACTTTCCCTTGCCGTTAAAATGAGTCCCGTGTAGGGAACTGAAAGCCTTATTATCGCAACCAGTTTTTTAAAGTCATCATCACAAACCCTGTACCCGGTTGAGCCTATGAAGGGCGTGCCTTCTGCCGGCTGTAGCCTCGGGATTGAGATAGTATGGGGTCCTACCCCGAATTGCTCTTCTAAATTCAATGCGTGGTACAGCAAACCCATAACCTCGAATCTCCAGTCATACAGGCCAAAGAGCACGCCGATGCCCACATCATCTATGCCTGCATCCATTGCCCTGTGCTGGGAATAGAGTCTCCACCCGTAGTTCGACTTAGGCGCTTCGGGGTTGGGATGCACATCCCGATAGGTTTTATGGTGGTATGTCTCTTGAAATACCTGATATGTCCCTATCCCCACTTCGTTCAGCATCCTGAGCTTTTCAATGCTCATAGAGGCAACATTTATATTAATTCTTCTTATTTCACCCCTTCCAATTTTTGTCTCGTAGATGGTCCGAAGCACATCGGCAATGTAATCAGCATCCGTGCCGGGATGTTCTCCACAATCCAGCATAAGACGCTTATGGCCCATGGAAATCATCGCCTTTGTCTCCTCGCGTACTTGATCCAAAGACAATCGTTTTCTCACTTCCGTTCCATTGTCTTTCCTGAAAGCGCAGTAGAGACAATCGTTGACGCAAAGATTCCCAAAGTAGAGGGGCGCGAATGTTACGATACGGTTATCATATACCCTGCGCTTCACCTCGCCGGCCGCCTCAAATATCTCTCTCCACAGATCTTCGTCCTGCACATTCAGCAACGCCGCGGTCTCATCAGGATCGAGCGTCTCTACGGTAAGGGATTTCCGGATGATATCCCTTATTCTGCCGGGATCGGGGTTTTCGTTCCCGATAATCCGGTCCCATATCTTCTCATCGTTTATAAAATCCTTTCCATCAATCAGGTACCGGGTTATTTCATCTTTTTTGACGACACCCTCGATCCAGTTTTTTTCGAGCGAGGCACACGCAAGATTTGCGTTCATCATTCAACTCCTTCACTCAGCTTCCTTCGCCATCGCCGATTTGACCGTTACTCCTTCGATCATCCCGAGCTTGCCCGTCAGGGTTTCTATTTCATTGGTTGTTCCGTCCACTATTTTCTTTCCAGACCCTGAGTTCAGAAGAAGACCTTGTCGCAGGTCACTTTTTTGCCTTTATGTTGGCTGGTCACTTGGCAATGGCTTTTTGCCCTTTGTGTGGCACATCCGAGCCCCTCTCCGTATAGCGGGTATGGAGCAACTTGTGCGATGTGTGCCCCAGCGGCTCCTTCAAAAACGTTTCGTATGCCTTCTTGACGGAAGCGTTTTCATGGGACTGCCGGTTCTGCTGGACCGAACCGTCGTCAAGGTAAAGTGCAGCGGCGCGCATGGCCCGTATCTGTCTGTTGGTGGGAATGGGCTGACCCCCGCCACCCACACACCCGCCGGGACAAGCCATAATCTCGATGAAGTGGTAATCCGCCACACCGGACCGGACCGCATCCATAATCTTTCTGGCATTTCCGAGGCCGTGAGCCACGGCGACCTTCACCTCCCCCAACCCCGGAACACTCACAGAGGCCTCCTTGACACCATCCAGACCACGGACCGGCGCGATATCGAGATTCCCCAAACTCTCGCCGGTAACCACCGCATACGCGGTACGGAGGGCAGCCTCCATAACCCCACCGGTCGCGCCGAAGATCGTAGCAGCGCCGGTATATTCTCCCATGGGGGGATCGGGCTCCTCGTCGGACAGATTTACAAAATCGATACCCGCCTCCCGGATCATCCTGGCAAGCTCCCTCGTGGTAAGCACGACATCGACATCCCGGTACCCGCTGTCATTCATCTCCGGCCTCCCTGCTTCAAACTTTTTGGCCGTGCACGGCATGACGGAGACGACAACGATATTCTCGGGATCGACACCCGCAAATTTGGCATAATAGGTCTTCGCCATTGAGCCGAACATCTGCTGCGGTGATTTACAGGTTGAAAGATGATCAACTAAGTCGGGATAGAAATGTTCGCAGAACTTGATCCATCCGGGAGAGCACGAGGTTATCAGGGGGAGCGTTCCCCCCTCTTTGACCCTTTTGAGCAGTTCACTGCCCTCTTCCATGATGGTAAGGTCGGCGGTAAAATTGGTGTCGAAGACCTGATCAAACCCCAATCTCCTCAGTGCAGCAACCATTTTCCCGGTGACGAGGGAGCCGGCCGGCACACCAAACTCCTCGCCCAGAGCGGCCCTGATAGCCGGCGCCTCCTGAACCACCACATGCTTCAATGGATCGCTCAGCGCTGCCCATACCTCCTCTGTCTGGTCCTTCTCGTACAGGGCTCCCACCGGACACACCAGGACGCACTGTCCGCAGTTCACACAGTTGGTCTCGCCGAGGGGCAGGTTAAAGGTCGGAACCACCCGCGAGTTGCTCCCCCTCCATGCGGGGGTAAGAACGGAAACGGTCTGGATCTGTTCACAAACAGTCACACATCTCTGGCAGAGAATGCACTTCCTCGGGTCCCGGACAATGGACGGGCTGGATGTATCGATTACGCTCTCCTTCGGGGGAAAAGTGGTTGCGAACCGCACCTCCCTCACCCCAACCTGCTCGGCCACTTTCTGAAGCTCACACCCCCCGTTCCGGACACAGGTCGTGCATTCCGAAGGGTGATCTGCAAGGAGCAATTCAACCACCATCTTGCGGGCCTTGCGGACCCGTTCGGAGTTTGTATGAATCACCATCCCCTTGCTCACGGGGAACACACACGAAGCAACCAGTGCCCTCTGCCCCTCTACCTTTGTTACGCAGACTCGGCAGGCTCCCGGGGTATGTCCTATCTCAGGCAGGGCACACAGAGTCGGTATCGCAATGCCCGCTTTACGTGCCGCCTCCAAGACAGTACTTCCCTCCTCAACTTCCATCTCCCTGTTATCTATGGTCACTGTTACCAAAGCCATCTTCGACACTCCTTTAGCAATAATATAGTATGGGTGTGCAATTATCTCCCCCAGCCCCATCCACGCGAACAGGCGATATCCGCCACATGCAAACACCCTGGAGGGCTATACTCTCATCTCTCGATTTTTACAACTTCCCTCTCCACCCAGAGGGGTGCCATCTCCTTCGCTTCCTCACACGGAATCTTTCCATGCAGAAACATCGCCTTGAAATCGTCAAACATGTAAATCCCAAGGAAAATATGAACCAGGAGAAACAAAATCAGCAACCAGCCAAAGACAAGGTGGAGCGTGCCGAAAAGGGCTGCCATGCTGTGCGGAAGGATATGAGGGAAGCCCCACAGCCCCCATCCGGTAGCGATGAGGATGGTGCCGCCGATCAGGACACATATCCCGAACAGTTTCTGTCCCGAGTTGTACTTACCCATGGGGGGAACGGCCACCTTCTTCCTCAGAAGAAACTTCTGGGGGTACCCGCCTAATATGGAGAACCATTTGATATCGTTCGCCGAGAAGGAAAAGCTCCTCTTGACGAACGCTATCACGCGGGTAAACCCGATGATAAAATAGGCGACAGCATCCAGGGTCAGGATGACCCCCGTCACCACGTGAATCCGCATGTACAGGTTCATCGTCAGTTGATCAAAGGGCTTGAAAAAGAGCACCACCCCGGTAATTGCCAGAGGAATGAAACTCAGTACCAGCAGATAATGAAAACTTCGTACGCTCCAGGGATGTTTTAATATCCACGATTGATTCTTACTCATCGGATGTCCTCCTTTCAGATACGGGTTCTATTGATATAACTTTGAGTATGGAACAGTTCTTCCGAAACTTCACTCAGAGGATGTCCGGCAAAATCTTTATATAGCTTTGCCACTCCGCTGTTCCCATGACTGACCCGGACCTTCGAGCCCGTATCATCCCTGTACAGCCCATTGATCCGCGCCCGAATATAATTGTTTCGTTTTACAACCGCGGATCGTATCCAGACAGCGGGAAGGGCAAGGATGGCGATTACTATACCGCTGATGGTAATAAACTCCCTTCGCGAAACATATGAAGGGCTTTCTTCATACTGATATCGTTCGTCTTTCATTTCTTTCTCCTTTCACCTACTTCCAGCCGAACAGCGGCAGGGCGACCCGCAGCCAGGAAGACCCGTCGGATTTGATAGGCTGTCCGCCTCCATTGACACAACCACCGGGACAATTCATCACTTCGATAAAATGGTACGGGGATGTCCCCGCCATAATACTCTCAAGGACCGGCTCTATGTTGCCGTGTATGCCATTGACAACGGCCAGGTTGACGGTCACTTCCTTGCCGTACTTCGTATCCATCAGGGTGACGGAGGCGCTCTTGACACCTTTCATCCCCCTCACCTTCTTGAACTCAAGGGGTTGCAGTTCATTGCCGGTCAAAACCTTGTAAGCCGTCCGAACAGCGGCTTCCATCACACCGCCCGTATTCCCGAAGATCGTTCCCGCGCCCGTGTATTCCGCAAGCGGGCCGCCGTCGGTCTCACCGACCTTCGTGAAGTCGATCTTCATCTTCTTGAACAGGCGGGCGATATCACGGGTCGTCAGCACCGTATCTACGTCCGGGTAGGGGGTATCGGAACCCGCTTTTCCCTCCTTCTTGAGGAAGTGATATGCGCTGGTAAACTCGGGACGGGATGCCTCGAACTTCTTTGCCGTACAGGGCATGATCCCTACGGTGTATATGGTCTCCGGAGGCTTTTTCCAGACCTCCAGAGCCCCATACGTCTTGGCAAGCGGACCTGCCATCTGCTGGGGGGATTTCGCGGACGAGAGATTCGGAATCAGGGCTGGATACCTGGTCTCCACGTATCTGACCCAGGCGGGACAGCAGGAGGTAAACTGTGGAAGAGGCCCGACTTTGTGGCCATGTGCTTCCTCTCCGAAGAGGGCGTGCCGCGCCCGAACGATAAACTCCGTCCCCTCTTCCATAATGGTAAGATCCGCCGCGAAGTTGTTATCCAAGATCTCGAATCCCGCCTTCTTCATGGCCCCGTACATCTCCTTCGTAACCAGAGATCCGTCGGCCATGCCGAATTCCTCACCGATAGCGACACGAACGGCAGGGGCGGGGATGCCTACAACCGTGACATTCTTATCCTGTAGCTTCACGATCACGGTATCGACCGTATCGACGGTTTCATAAATGGAGCCGAAGGGACAGTTGATCAGACACTGGCCGCAATTGATGCACTTCTCAACGTCGATGGAATGGATGGCCCCGAACATCCCCGTGATAGCCCCAGTGGGGCAGTAGCGTTTACAGGAATCGCACCCCTTGCATACATCTGCGTTGATCGCAATGATGCCCGGGATCTCTCCCTTCTGATACGTTCTGGCTTCTGCGTTCACTTTTTCCTCCTCCACTTTTCAAATTTTATGACTGACCAACGCCGCTCTCATACATGCACGTCGCCAGAAGGAATCAAGTCCAGTCATGCGCGACAATCCCATCTTTCTGTAAACTTGGTTTTGGAAAGGTAACGATCACAATTTGTAAGACCCCGAACTGTCTCCAACCCCGTTCCGCTTTCCTGTTGCCACGCCCCCCAGACAACAGCAGAAATTCATCGTGTCACGATTATCACGATCGTGACATATGTCATTTATGTCATATTGTCAACCGAAGAAATGCTGCCCCCACCCTTGCCTATTGTCGGCAGGCACTTGCCCTCTCACGAGCATTGTTTCATAATTTTGTTGGAGATCAGGAACTATAAGATGGCATGTCGGTTGACATCCGCCCGGAGGGTGAAAAGTTTGCACCAATGAGGGGAGGGACCGGACAGGGTAATTTATTCCTCGCGGTCGGGTCCGGCAAGAGACTTCTTTACCGACAGACTTTCGGTTTTTTCCTTGAGTGATGATGAGAGACTCTGACCAGTCTCCTGTAAAAAAGTTCACGTCTTTTCTTCCAACTGATCAAATTGCCTCAAGAGCATCACCGCTTCGGCTGTCAGATACATGCCCTTCCCTTGGGAACGCTCCACAAGTTTCGTACCCATGCGTTCTTCGGAGGCCCTCAGTCTTCCCCAGGCTGCCCGGTACGACATGTTCAGTTTCTTTGCCGCAGCATTCAGACTGTGAGACTCATCTATGGCCCTGAACAGTTCGCAACGGCCCGAGCCAAACAACACCTTACCGTCTTTTTCGAACCAGATTTTATGTCGTATCTTCATTACGATACTTAACCCCTCCAAACCGTTTAAAAAATGATTCTAATGAGAACTTTCCTCCTGGCGGGGGGAGTATAAGAAAAACGACCTTGTGAGTCAATGTAATAATGGCCAAGCATATAGGACGTATTCGGCATCCGGGCGGGTCCTGGACAGTGACACCTAACGGGAGGCATCGAGTTGCAGTAAAAAGATTTTGTATAATGGCATGACGGTTTGCTGTTCGGCATTTTCTGAAAATCGCCCGGGGCTCCGATCATACAACATCACTGCAGTATCCTGTTTGGTTTCATCAGAACAAGAGCCAGTCCTGTAAGAATGAGCAAGGTCCCACCAATCATATATACATTGAACGATTCGCCAAGCAACAAAGCCGCCAATATCGATGCCAAGACCGGCTTGAGAAAAAAGACCATCCCGGCCTTCTGGGCTGAGGTGCTCAGAAGGCCGAAATAATAGAATGCGTAAGCCATAGCTGTTCCCACTATGGAAAGATAAAGGATGGGTAGCCACAGATTCCCCATAGCCGTGATACTTTCCGCAGAAAGGCGCATACAGGCGAAAGGGAAAAGCATTAAACTTCCGAACAGGGCGGAAAAACCCATCAGTATCATCGCTCCGTAACGGGCCATGACCCGCCGGGAAATACATACGCTCACGGCGAAAAAAAAGGCCGACAGGCTCATGATCGCCAGTCCCCCCACGGAACGGTCCGTAACGGAGCCTGATTCGCAGGCGAAACATATCACCCCCGCAACGCCGAGTACTACGGCGATCCACTTTCGAGGGCTCCAGGCTTCGCCGTTGATATACCGCGCTAGGACGATAACGAATACCGGGTTAACACTGAAAACCACCGCCGCCGACGCAGCCTTTTCCAGCACCAGGACTCCCATGTGGAAGAGAGATATTGACAGGGTGACGCCGATAAAACCGTTGAGCAGGAAAATGCCGATATCGGTTACGTTAAACAGACGAACCCGGAGACGAAGGGTGGGGACCGAGATGCAAAGCAATAGTATGCCGGTGACAAAAAAACGAATAAACGTCAGGACAAGAGGATCCACGCTTTTTCCAATGAACTTGCTCGCCACCTCCACGGTGCTGAACAATCCAACTCCGGCAATAAGGCTGATGGTCCCGATGATTTCATCTCGAGACACGGCCACTCACCCGTTTTCGGAGATCCAAGGAAATAACCGGCCAGCCGATTTCCGATCGTGTCGCCGAAGACCCTAATCCACGAAGCATTTTTTACACATTCCTTACCTGATTTCGAGAAGAACGCTCTCTTTCGTGGAGGGGAGTGTATGGAAAGCAGCCTTGTGAGTCAATGAAATTCCGTATAGGGATTTTCGTCGCCGCAGCCCAGGCAGATCTCGCCGTCTTTCGATGGATAGGCTTCGCCGCACAAGGGACAGACGGCAATGCTTCCCTTTGATCGCTTTTCCATAAACCGGGGATGAACGTGGACACTCCGGACTTTGCACAGCTTAGCCCCGGCATCTTTGATCTGCTCAAAAAGGGCTTGTGAATCCTGATCTTTCTTCGGTTTGAGTTTAAAAAACCATTCCTTAATCGCCGGCCACGCATCGAGCGTCGATGAATCGAGATAGACTCGAACCCCCTCCCCCCCGTTCTTTTCGTAGAGTGTGACGGAGAATCGGCCCAGATTGACGATCCGAAGCCAACCGTTTCCCATCGTGCAGGGAGTAAGAAGTTGGACCGCATCGGGAAGGCAGTTCGCCGTTTCGCAAAGCGCGTCAAATAATTCTCCCGCCGGTTTGTTGTTAAGGGCTATATCGACCATGATCCCGCCAATAATCATGCCGGGCGCAGCGTGCCCATGGAACGACTTTACCAGATGAACATATTCATCAAAAGAATAGGGCCCGATATCCACTACTGCATCACCTCCAGCGAATCATACAGGACGGAGAGGTCTCGCCTGTCACGGGAGCCGTACCCATCCATTTTCTTAGTAAATCTCTCCCGTTCTTGGGAACGGCCCTTCAGCATGAACTGGACCATCCATTTTCTTACAATTCGCCCGCCTACCATGGGAAGCACGTCATCACCGAGATAGAGGGCCTCAGATATGTCATGGGTCACGTGAATGACGGGAATAGACAACTCCCGCTTCAGCTTTCGCACCTCTTGGCGGAGATTCTGCCGGGTCACGGCGTCAAGGGCGGAAAAGGGTTCGTCCAGCAGGAGAAGCCGGGGCCGCCGGGCAATGGCCTGGCAGATGGCGCAGCGCTGACGTTCTCCCCCCGATATCTTATCGGGCTTTCGGTCTTTGAGATGCCAGATGTTGAACCGTTGAAGGAGGGACGGAACATCCTCGTTATTGTCAGCGGAAAAGGCCACATTTCTGGCGACCGTCAGATGTGGGAAGAGAGTGTATTCCTGAAAGACATATCCCAGATGCCGTTCCTGCGGCGGGAGAAATATGTTTTTGTCCGTATCCACCCAGACTTCACCGTTATAGGTGATCCGCCCCTCGTCGGGCCGATCAAGTCCCGCCACTATCCTGATGATGGTCGTCTTGCCTGCCCCCGATGGTCCCACCAGGGCAAGGAGACGACTCTTCCTGCAGGAGAATGAAACATCAAGATCGAAGTGGGGTAATTTCTTCCTTATCGAAATGTTAAGTTCCATAGATCCGCCTCCGGGTCAGCCGGTCGATGAGGAGAAGAAAGAGATAGCTGATCGGTACAAGGACCAGACACATCATTGCGGCGTCCCGATAGCGGAGCGCCTCGACCGCCTCATAGATTGCAATGGATGCAACCTTCGTCTCGCCGGGTATGCTCCCTCCGACCATAAGGATAACCCCGAACTCACCAAGGGTGTGGATGAACACCAAAATAGCCGATGCCGCCAGTCCGTTGACGGCATTGGGAATAATGACCCTGAAGAACGTGGACAGGGGCGACAAACCCAGAACGTAGGCGCTCTCCAGGAGGCGGCGGTCGATCTTTTCAAAGGCCGCCTTCATGGGTTGAATGGCGAAGGGCAGACTGTAGACGAGCGAGGCTAAAACAATCCCTGAGAAGGTAAATATCAGAGGGACCCCGGTCACGGCCTTCCAGAAACGGCCGATATTACCCTGGGGTGTCATAACCAGCAGCAGGTAAAAACCCAGGACCGTAGGCGGCAGAACCATCGGAAGAGTGAGCAGGGCCTCGAAAAGCGACTTACCGGCAAAACGGATGTACACCAGCAGATAAGTGAGCGGAGCCGCCACAATGACGAGCACTACCGTCGTTACGAATGCAAGCTTAAGTGAGAGATACAGAGGGGCCAGATCCATTTATCGATATCCGTATTTCTCTTTGATTTTCTGTGCTTCGGGTGATCCCATGAATGTTACAAATTTCTTAGCAGCCGACCGGTTTTCCGTTCGCTTGAGAATACAGGCGGCCTGCACAATTTGCGGAGCCTCGGGCACCGTATAAAAGCAGCCCCCCTTTCCTGTATCGGAAAGAGCGGATGAATAGGCGCAAAACCCTACATCGGCGCTTTTCGTCTCGGCATATTGAAAGGCCTGGGCAACCGACTGGGGAAAGACATATTTCTCTTTCAGCGTATTCCACAATCCGGCCCGCTGCAGGGCAATCATTGCTGCCGTGCCGTAGGGTGCGCTCTCGGTATTGGCAATGGCTATTTTTTTAACCTCAGGATTCTTCACAACGGCCTGCCAGCCAGCTGCCCCGCACAGCGCCTGGTCCACCGTCCAGACTACGACCTGTCCCCTCGCGTACACGAAGGGTGTATCGGCAAGGCTCTGCTCTTCGAGAAGATTCGGCCTCTTTTCATCAGCGGAAAAAAAGACATCGTACGGTGCACCTTTGACAATCTGACCGTATAATTTACCCGTCGATGCATACGTCGCTTCGACGGCTATTCCTGTCCGATCCCGGAACATCTCCGTCAGTTCCCCCGATGGTAAAATAAAATTTGCAGCGACGGCCACCAGCAGCCTTTCACCGGCAATGGCCGACAAGGAATATCCCAGAATGATGAAACCGATGATGAGAATGTTTGAGATATACCGATACATGACGAACCTCCGTTATTGTGTGGCTTTGGTTTGAATCGTTGAAATGGCGTAACCATATTGATGAGCATAGAGCATATGTCATATATGACATGGGCGTCTATACATGAAGCAGGGGAGGACCGTCAAGAAAATTATGTTTTTTTTAGCACAGGGCGGTTTCTTGCCCAAGACCCGGAGGGTGCTGTGCGACCGAGGTAAATCGAGGCAAGGCCTCAAATTCAGAAACAGCCAAACTGAGCGCCTCGCCTCGTATCATTGTTACAGCTTCTCCACCGTGACGGCACAAGCCTTATATTCGGCGGTCAGCGTATCCGGATCAAATGCCGGGTTGGTGAGCCAGTTCGCACAGTTTTCACGGAAGTGGAACGCCATCCATACCATTCCGGGCGGTATCTGTTCGGTAACGTTTGCCTTTACCTCAACGGCTCCCCGGCGCGAACGGACCTTGATTCTTTCATTGTGATCGATGCCGAGCCTCTCGGCATCAGCGGGGGATATGTCCGCCGTTTCTTCGGGCAGGAGAAAATTCATGCCCGATCGGCCTGTCTGGGTCCTCGTATGATACTGGTACAGTCTCCGTCCGGTGCTGAGAACAAAGGGATACTCGTCGTCGGCTACCTCAGCCGGCGGTGTCCAGTCCACGGGATTGAATTTGCCGAGACCGCAGGTAAAGCAGCCGTCCTGATGCAGGAAGCACGTACCGGGATGCTCTTCATGGGTGCATGGCCACTGCAACCCATCGTCTTCTATCCGTCTATATTTGATACCGACAAGGGCAGGCGCAAGCACGGAAACCTCATTATCCCAAATCTCCATCGAACTTTCGGACGCCCACGCGTGCCCCATACGCTTTGCGATCTCCCTGAAGATCCACCAGTTGGGCTTGGCAATCCCCGGGGGGTTGCTGACTTTCCGAACACGGCTCACACGGCGCTCGCTGTTCGTAAAGGTTCCGTCATCCTCACACCAGGCCGCCGCCGGAAATATCACGTCGGCAAACCGTGTCGTCTCCGTTGGAAAAATATCCTGACAAACGATAAATTCAGCTGCCTCAAGTTCACGCTCGACCTTGGCGATATCAGGTTCAGAGTTCGCCAGATTCTCACCAAAGATATAAAAGGCCTTCACCGCCCCGTCTACCAGACCTTCCATCATCTGGGGGATCATGAGACCGTTTTTGTCCGGAAGCTTTTCAACACCCCATGCCTTTTCAAACTTGGCCCGTGCATCGGGATTTGTGACAGCCTGGTACCCGGGAAAGACATTGGGAAGGGCGCCCATGTCGCAGGCCCCCTGGACATTGTTCTGACCGCGGAGAGGATTGACGCCCCCACATTCGATCCCCATATTGCCGAGGAGCATCTGAAGGTTCGCCGTGGACATGACGTTATTTTTTCCACAGGTGTGTTCGGTGATGCCCAGAGTGTAACAGAGCATGCAGGACTCCGCCGCCGCCAGACGGCGGGCGACATCCCGTATCATATCCTCGGAGACGCCGCACAACTCTGCCGCTTTATTCAGAGGATATTCCATGACCTTATCTTTGAGTTCTTCAAACCCGACACAGCACGAGGAGACAAACTCCTTGTCGTAGAGGTCCTCGGAGATCAGCACGTTCATGACCCCATTCAGGAATGCAATGTCCGATCCCACCTTGATGGGAACATGGAGGGTGGCAAATGAAACCAGAGGCTGTTTTCTCGGATCGACAACAATAAGTTCGGCGCCGCCCCGAACGGCATTCTTGAGGAATGTCGCCGCGACCGGATGCGCCTCGGTCATATTGGTGCCGATGCAGAGAAACATCTTAGCCCTGCTGAACTCTTCGAACGAATTCGTCATTGCTCCTGAACCGAAGGAAGCCGCCAGACCGGCGACAGTAGGAGCGTGTCAGGTACGGGCACAGTGGTCGATGTTATTCGTTCCAATGACCGATCGGAAGAGTTTCTGCATCTGGTAAGAATCTTCGTTAATGCTCCGGGCACAGCTGACTCCAGCTATGGAATCTGGCCCGTACTTCTCCTTCAATTCAGAAAATTTATCCGCAACGAGATCCAGCGCTTCGTCCCACGATGCCTCACGGAATTCCCCGTTCTCTTTGATGAGGGGTGTGGTAAGCCGATCTTCCGAGTAGATAAAGTCATACGCGAAACGGCCCTTCACACAGAGACGCCCCTTATTCGGCGCGCCGTCCTCCACGGCAGTAATCTTGGCAATCTTGCCGTCTTTATTCATGTGGAGCCATTGCTGACACCCGACACCACAATAAGGACATGTGGTCCGAACCTTCTTAAGATCCCATGAACGACCCATGAATTTGGATTTCTTCTCGATAAGGGCACCCACTGGGCAAACCTCAACGCACTGGCCGCAGAATACGCAGTCACTCTCAAAATAGGGGACATCCGTTCCCGCGACAATTTTCAGATCGGCCCCCCTGTATCCGTAACTGATGGCGCGGTTGACCACAACTTCATTACAGGCCTGAACGCATCGACCACATAGGATGCAGCGGCTGAAATCGCGGATGATAAAGGGGTTATCATCTTCCGTGGGATGCGGTTGAGGGGTAATCGGGAAGGGAATATCGGTGATGCCGTAGTGATATGCCAGATCCTGCAGGCGACAATTCCCATTGGCTTCGCAGGGGAGACAATTATGATTACCACTGGCCAGCAGCAGTTCAACGGTCAGCTTCCGTGACCGGTGGACCCTTTCGCTGTCCGTCCAGACTTCCATTCCATCGGCGGCCGGTGTGCTGCACGCGGCGATGAGTGACCGCGCTCCAGCCACCTCTACAACACACATACGGCATGCTCCGGTCGGCGTAGCGCCTTTCAAATAGCAGAGGGTCGGGATCTTAATTCCGTTGTCCGTTGCGGCATCGAGAATGGACTGACCGGGTTGAAACTCGACACTTTTACCATTTAAATGAAAAGTTCCTGTGGGCATTGTTTCACCTCAAAATATTATTAAGCATATTCACGGCGCCTCTGTTCAGACTTTATGTAGAACATGGGAACAGTGATTGATGATTCTGATTCCTGAGCGTGTTTATAATAAGATGCGTGATATGGGAGTTCAGGATTGGAATGTGTCACGATCTTCGATAGCCTTTCAATAACGGCGGGCGTGATTACAGGGCACTTAAATCGAGTGTGCGGAGCGGGTAATTGACTATGTCAATATTGACATATTGTCAAGTGCTTTTTCCCCTTTCGTATGGAAAAAAGAAGGAGGCTTTTGTATGCCAGGTGGAAACACTGGGGCATGGGGCATTTTTGCGGTCAGTAGGTTAGTGTCCCGGATGTCGGATGCTGATGGCGACATCCGGCGGCGCGCGGTGCGAGAACGAGGGGTTGATGAGTACTACCGTTCTAAATCATGCATCCTGAAGTTGATAACCTTTTTCCCGAAATAATCTCAGACAGGCACCTACGACATCATTATCGTAAAGGGTTCCTCTATTCTTCTCGATTTCTTCCAGAGCCGCATTAATGCCCAAGGCCGCACGATAGGGTCGATGGGAGGCCATGGCCTCCACCACGTCGGCAACAGCCAGAATTCGGGCTTCCATGAGAATATCATCCCCCTTCAGGTTTCTTGGATAGCCCGAACCATCCATCCGCTCATGGTGCTGGTAAACAGCCTCCGCCAGGGACCATGAGTAGTCTACATTCTTTAAGATTTCGTATCCCTTCCGAGGGTGTTCCTTAACCAGAGAAAACTCAAGTTCAGACAGTTTTGCAGGCTTAGACAGTATCTCCGCCGGGACGGCTAGCTTCCCGATGTCATGGATGGACCCTGCGATTCGTATTCCCTCAATTTTCTCCTGAGACAATTTCATCTCCTCGGCGATGGCACGGGCAAGGCCTGCCGAACGAGTCTGGTGACCGGCGGTACGGGGATCTCTTGTCTCCACAGTGGATACCATGACCTGAATGGTGGCTCCAAGAGTTCTCCTAAGACTTTCAAGGCTTTTATTCCGATCTTCTTCCGCTTTCTTGCGTTCGGTGATGTCTCGCGACACACCATAAAAACCCGTCAAGGCCCCCTTGCTGTCACGGATGCCCCGGATGTTCGTTTCAAGACTTTTTATAGAACCGTCCTTGTGATAATAATCCAGCACTAAGGTATGAGAACGGTCCGGATCAGCATCTTCTTCTTTTTCCCTCCCTGTTTCCTCAGTCAGTGTCTCAAAAACCAACTGCAAGGCTTGAGGAGACATTTGTTCTTCGACTCGTTGAGCTTTCCTTTCCTCGGGGGTAAATCCCAAGATTCTTTCGACGGAAGGACTGACATACGTTGTCCGCAAATCCATATCGACCATAAAGGCCACATCAGCCATGTTTTCTGAGAGAAAGCGGAACTTCGCTTCGCTCTCCCGTAGCGCCCTTTCTGTCAGCCTCGACTCTGCTACTGATTGTTCCAGTTCACGAATTCTCTGTTTTAAGGCGGATACATTTTCAATCGGTTCAGGATTATGCCTTGATGCATCGTTCATTTGAGGACCCCCTGTAATAACAACCGGTATCAACTGATAAGTATAAGGCGCACCCGGCCGTCCGACGCTATCGGATACTCAATGGGATGTCAAATGTAAAGTATGCCGCGCTTGCCATTACAAATCAGCCACTTTCCCTGACCTATGCTGATGGTGTAGTACATGAAACCCTTTTTCTCAAATTTCCAACCATCGCACAGGCATCTCTCTCTTCTTTTTGCGCTGCTTTTTAAAAAGGGCCCTTGACTAGAACAGCGCTCTTGAATGTGCTAAAAGTCTCAGCTGAGACTCATAAAAATTAAAGAGCACTACCGAAAAAAGTGGAAACTCTTTACACAACCTCTCGACGAAGTGTTGGATGAGCGATCCAACGGTGGATTATGTGACTATTCTCATACATTGATGTGGAGGGAAATAATGAAAGCGGTTCTGCTTCGTTTGGGTGTGTCGCTGTTTATACTTGCCGCTGCCTCCGTCGCCGCGGCCGATGACATAGCCTACTGGAATTTTTCTAACAATGCGAGTGGTTACGGTACTAATGTTGGCAAACTACTGGTCAGCACCGGAGTCGAGGCGCATTTCTGGTCCGGCATCGGTGAGCCTTACGGCCAACAAGCGTTCTCCAACAATGGCTGGGATTCCACCTCAGACAACTGGTCGGTGGATGTTAACACCACGAGTTTTACCAGCATTAACGTTTCTTCTAAGCACTACGCTTATCATAACGACTCCACCAATGAGTACTCACCCGCACACTGGAAGATGCAATACGACTACGGCAGCGGTTGGACCGACGGGCCGACCGTCGACGTTCCGGCAAATGGCTGGGGACATATCAACAATTACGCGTTGCCAGCGGAGTGTAATGGAAAAACCAGCGTCAAACTTCGCTGGATGCCGCGCGATACGGTGAGCACTTCCGGTGGAACAATCAACGCCAATTGCAACGCCTCCATCGACGAAATCTATGTCCGTGGCACAATGGCGCCGATGGCGCCGACCGACATTACGCTGAGCAACAACACCATCCCCGCCTCGTCCTCCATTGGCACTATGGTCGGATATTTCACAGTGACAGATCCCAATCCCGGCGACACCCACACCATCACTCTCGTGGCGGGCACGGGCAGCACTGACAACTCCAAATTTACGATCTCCAACGGCGACGAATTGCACACCGCTCAATTGTTGAGTGCAGGCACCTATAGTATACGTGTCAACGCTTTCGACGGCACTTACAATTATGCCAAGGTCTTCACGATCAACGTCACGGAATACCAGTCAATCTCCGCCGATGTGTCCACCGACTGGATCACTAACGTCACCTGCGGGACTATCAACAACACCACGGGCGCCAGCGCTGGAGGCTACGGCGACTATTCAGCACAAAGCGTCTCGCTCGAACGGGGCACCTCCAGCAATCTGAGCGTCACCTTTGATTCCACTTGGTTCGATTCCCCGCAGGGACTCTGGTCGGTCTATGTCTTCTTCGACTGGAACCACGACCTCGATTTTGACGACGCCGGCGAGAGCATTCTGGTGCAGAAAAATATCGTTCGGGCCAGCATTCCGGGGACTTTCACCAAGTCGATCACCGTGCCCAACGGTGCCGCGACAGGCAATGGCCGCTTTCGCGTGGTAATGATGTGGCACCAGGACGCCGATACGACGGTCCCCAGTTCTGGCAATATCGGCTTCGGCGAAGCCGAAGACTACACCATCCAGTGCACGTATACAACGCCGGAAATGGACGTCCAGGGAAATGCCACCTCCATCGTCGACGGCGATACCACACCTGACGCAGCCGACCACACCGATTTCGGAAACGCAGATGTTGTTTCCGGTTCTGTTGAAAGAACTTTTACCATCATCAACACAGGTTCGGCTTTGCTCAGCCTAACAGATAGTTCGCCTTATGTAGTAGTAACAGGTGCCACAGGTGATTTCAGTTTAACCGGTATGCCGTCTAACAGTATTGCAACTGGCGGTGGAACAACAACTTTTAAAGTAACATTTAATCCTACTGTAACCGGAACAAGATCAGCAACAATAAGTATTGCTAACAATGACAGCGACGAGAATCCATATAATTTTGCAATACAGGGGACAGGGACTGCTGTTCCTACTGTAACCACACAAGCCGCTTCGGATGTAACAACGACAACGGCAACAGGAAATGGCAATATAACTGATCTGGGATACCCAAACCCTACACATCACGGCGTATGCTGGAGCACTTCGGCAAATCCAACAACAGCAGATAATAAAACAGACGAACTCGGAACCAGTTCAACGGGTGCATTCACGAGCAGCATTACGGGCTTGAGTCCGAGTGAAACATATCATTACCGCGCGTATGCCACAAATTCTGCGGGGATCTCATACGGTGCGGATATAACATTCTATACCCTGCCGACTGCTCCGAGCGCGCCGGACCTGGCCGCAGCAAGCGACACAGGCACCTCTAACACTGACAACATAACCAGCGATACGACCCCTATTTTCATCGGCACGTCCGGGGCCAACGTCACAGTGACGGTGATATCCGGCATAGACGGCACCTTGGGTACCACCACTGCCGATGGCACAGGCAACTGGAGCTTCACATCGGGCACGGCGCTCACCGAAGGTACGCGCAGCGTCACCGCGACTGCCACAAACGAGGCCGGCAAGACCTCGGCGGCCTCCCCGGCTCTGTCGGTTACCATCGACACCACAGCGCCGTCAATCCCTGCGGAACCGCCCGGCGGCCTGTCCGTGTTCGAAAATGCAGCGGCCGGAACCGGCGCCGGTACGGTGACCAGCACCGATACGACGACAATCTCTTGGTCCCTCGATGACAATAGTAGCGGCCGTTTCGCGATCAATTCCTCGACCGGCGAGATCACCGTCCAGGCCAGCGGGAGTTTCGACACAGAGACCGAGCCTGCGATAAACATCACCGTACGCGCTACCGACACAGCGGGCAATGCCTCAACCGCCGTACTCGGCATCGACGTCAACAACATCAACGAACCTCCGCTGATCGCCAGTGTCAACAGCGACAGTTCCAGCGTAACCGCCGGAGCCGGCTTCCAGAACATCGGCCTGTTCGACGACGCGACCGTGAGTAACGTGGACTCCGCCGACTACAACGGCGGGTTCCTCCTCATCACACAGCCCGGTGGCACACTGAACGGCAGCTGGGGTGTCGACGGCACAACCGTCACCTCCGGAGGGGATGCTACTATCGCTGCCGGAGAGACAATATCCGTTGGTGGTACTTCCATCGGCACAGTGCATGGGACCGATGACGGCCAGGGGGGCAACTCCCTGCGTATCGAGTTCAACACAGCCAACGCCACATCGGCCCTCATCCAGACGCTGCTGCGCGGGCTCACCTATTCGGCGCCCAGCGGCCTCGACACCCGCACCTTCACACTAACCCTCAACGACAACGACGGCAGCGCCAACGGCGGCGATCAGGACACGACGGCCAGCTTCACCATAACCGTTACACCCAACCCGCCGGTGATCTCCAACATCAACGGGGACAGCCTGTCCTACAACGAGGGAGACGGAACGGTTGTACTTGACCAGGGCACGTCAGCCAGTGTGACGGATGCCGACAGCGGTGATTTTAACGGCGGCAATGTGACCCTGACCATCAGCGCAGGTCAGGATGCGGCCGAGGACGTGCTGTCGCTTGATACCAGTGGCACGGTATCTCTTGCCGGCACCACGGCAGGCAGTAATGTGTCGGTGGGCGGCACGGTTATCGGCACCCTGGGCAACAACATAGCAGCCGGCAATGATCTGGTGGTCAATTTTAACGGCAATGCCACCCCTGCCAGGGTTACCACCCTGATCCAGGCCCCCACTTACGAAAACACCGATGCCGGTACCCCCACCACAGGGGCACGCACAACCGATGTTACGGTCAACGACGGAGACGGTGGCACCTCTGCGACAGCCAGTGTAACCGTGACGGTATTCGGGATCAATGATGAGCCTACCCTCACAGCGACCGGATCGAATCCGACCTTTACGGAAGGGGGCACCGCTGCTGCACTCTATAGCGGCGCCAGTGCCAGCACGGGTGAACCAGGTCAGACCCTTGAACAACTCGCTTTGACAGTTACCAATGTCAATGACGGCTCAAGCGAAATTCTTTCCATAGACAGCAGCGATGTCGCCCTCACCAATGGGAATTCCATTGTAACGGCGACCAACGGGTTTACCGCTTCGCTGAGCGTGATTGGTACTACGGCGACAGTCACGCTTTCGGGTGCGAGCGTCTCAGGCGCCTCCATGCAAACCCTGGTGAATGGGATCACATATAGGAATACAAGCGATGATGCCAACACCAGTAATCGAGTTGTGACCCTGACCTCTCTGAAGGACAGTGGCGGAATTGCCAACGGCGGCGACGACACGGCGGCCCTGTCGATACCATCCACGGTTACGGTCAGCGCGATCAACGACACGCCCACTGTCTCCAATCTAAATGGAGACTCGGTAGATGCGATAGCTGCGGGAGGAGCGGTCAAGATCGATCAGAATGGTGACTCATTGGTGGCTGACGTGGACTCCGCCGAGTTCAGCGGCGGCAACGTCACCATCACGCAGGCAACCGGCACGACAAACGGCAGCTTTGGCGTGGATGGCACTGATGTCACCTCCGGTGGAGATGCAACCATCGCTGCCGGAGAGACGGTGGCCGTGGGCGGCACTGCCACCGGTACAGTTCACGCGGTTAATGACGGCCAGGGTGGCAACAACCTGCAAATCAGTTTAAACGCCAACTCCACTCCGGCACGGGCACAGGCCCTTATCCGGAACCTGACATATGCCGCACCCAGCGGTCTGGGATCCCGCACCTTCAACCTGACCCTAAACGACGGTGACGGCGGTTCTTCCACCAGCACAGCAGCTACCTTCACCGTAAACGTTACACCCAACCCGCCGGTGATCTCCGACCTAAACGGGGACAGCGTGACTACCCGGCCAAATACCGCAGTTCCGATAGACGCCGGTGAAAACGCCGGTGTATCTGATCCCGACAGTGTCAATTTCAATGGCGGCAACCTCATGATTGCGGCATCCGGCATTGACGGCAATTTCAAGGTGGACGGCACTAACGCTACCTCCGGTGGAGATGCAACCATCGCTGCCGAAGAGACGGTGGCCGTGGGCGGCACTGCCATCGGTACAGTTCATGCGGCTGATACCGGCCAGGGCGGCAACGACCTGCAGATCACTTTTAACTCCAACGCCACTCCGGCCCGGACACAGACCCTCATCCGGAACCTGACATTCATTAGCGCTAATCTAGGGACCGCCAGCTTCAACCTGACCATTACCGATGCTGGTGCAGTCGCGGCCAGCAGCGCGGCCTCCGCCTTCACCGTAAGCGTTACTGCCCCTGAGATAGATATCCAGGGAAACGACATTTCCATAGCCGATGAAGATCTCGGCCCAGACACAGCAGACGATACGGACTTTGGATCTGTAGGGCTTGCTACCGGCGGAGTTACCCATACCTTTACCATTGAGAACACCGGCTCTGACACCTTAAGCCTGACAGATCCCTCTCCGTATGTGATCATCTCAGGGACCCATGCAGGAGACTTCTCTGTGTCCTCTCTCCCTTCCCATACCATCGATTCAGGTGGAGGAACCACGACCTTTGAGATTACCTTTGACCCAAGCGCTGCGGGCTTGCGTGAGGCCGTGGTCAGCATTTCCAACGACGATTCCGATGAAAACCCCTATAACTTTGGCATACAGGGAACAGGACTTCCTGATGTCACCATATCAGGCGCCGTGACAGACGGCACCAACCCTATAGAAGGAGCATCCATCACCTTCTCCCATGATGGTCATACGGAAACCACTGCCGTTGATGGCACATACTCCTATGTTGTCCCCTCCGGCACAACAACGACTATTACCGCCTCTCATCCAGGCTATGGCAGTTGGACCCCTGCGAACAGGCAACTTACAAATATCCTGGCCGGCCAATCCGGACAGGACTTCACCTCCACTTCCGACACAGACGGAGTTTCTGTAGCAGAGGAGAGCGGCCCGGACGGGACTGACCCCTCCTATGACGGAAACGGAGATGGAACACCTGACAGAATCCAGCCCCATGTTGCCTCCTTCCATACAGCGGACGGCAATAACTATGTCACTCTTGCCGCACTAAACGGCACACAGCTTTCAGGCGTTCACGCCTTACCTGCACCGGCAGCCGGAACTTTTTCAGATATGATTTTCTTCCCTTACGGTTTATTCAGGTTTACCATAAACGGCGTGACACCAGGCGGGGCAACACAGGTGAGCCTTGTGCTTTCCGGAAACGCCCCCATAGAATCATATTGGAAATACGGCAAAGAGCCCGGCAATATAACCGTGCACCCTTATGAGTTTATGCGTTCAGGCGGCACGGGCGCCGAGATTATGAGGAATACCATTATACTCCACTTTATAGACGGACAACGGGGAG
>JAQULO010000026.1 GCA_028718565.1 Syntrophales bacterium
TAAACCACTTCACGGTACCTTCAGACACTATGGCAACCCTCCTTTCATAATTTTTCTAAAGTAGGATCGCCCGCATGTAAGAAGAACACAGAAGCCTGAAAATCCAGGTGTTCAAACTTGTACTTTAAAATGTCTCAATCCTAACTTTACGTATCCCCCCCCCTATCTGTAAGTGAGGATACTTTTTTGAAAAACTACGAGGCATTATATTATTTTTTTAGGCAAGTCAAGCCCTTTTTTCGGGAATCAGAGGCCTGTTAAAAGAGGGTACATTTCACATTGTCTCCGTTCCCTCGCCAAGTGCCTACGGTCTTTCTTCAACACCCGTTTCCGTCTCCGAAAAGGTGCATTCCCCCGGTGTTACCGACACTCGCTCATTGCCCTTCGGTAGTGTTCGTGTTATAAATGCTGATAGTTGGTTCCTTGTGGCAGGGGCCTAAATTCTTTTTGAGAAAAGCATGAGCAACACCAGGAAAAAGACAAGGTCTGTCTCTGTCGGACCGGTTACCATAGGTGGTGGCGCCCCCATTGCCGTCCAATCGATGACCTGCACCGACACGAGGGACGTCGAGGCGACGGTTGGTCAGATTGCGAGACTGGCCGAAGCAGGGTGCGAAATTGTCAGGGTAGCTGTCCCCGATGAGGAGGCGGTCCACGCGCTTGTCGCGATCAAGGAGAGGATAAAGATTCCCCTGATCGCCGATATACATTTCGACCACCGGCTCGCCCTCGGCGCCATCAGGAACGGCGCCGATTGTGTTAGGATAAACCCAGGAAATATCGCAAGAGACAAGATGGGACAGGTCATTCGTGAGGCAAAAGAGAGGGGCGTATCCATTCGCATTGGGATCAATTCGGGTTCACTCGAGAAGGATATCCTATCCAGGCACGGCGCCCCGACTGCGGCCGCACTTGTAGAAAGCGCCTTGAGGAACATCCAATTCTTCGAAGATATGGATTTTCACGCTATCAAACTCTCCGTGAAGGCGTCCGATGTCCCCGCTATGATAGAGGCGAACCGGGAACTTTCCCAGGCAACCGATTATCCCCTGCACCTGGGTGTGACCGAGGCGGGAAGTCTTGTCAATTCCGCTGTCAAGTCCTCCATCGGTATCGGGATTCTTCTGAATGAAGGGATCGGCGATACCATACGGGTTTCCATCTCCGGTGATCCCGTTGCAGAAGTCGGCGTCGCGTATGGCATACTGAGAGCCTTGGACATACGGAGAGTGGGCCCCGATATCATCTCCTGCCCCACCTGTGGACGGTGTGAGATAAACCTTTTTAAGCTGGTCGAAGAGGTTGAGGATAAGCTCACAGGGGTGAAGGAATATTTTAAGGTTGCGCTTATGGGGTGTGTTGTGAATGGCCCGGGAGAGGCCGCTGAGGCTGATGTTGGCATTGCCGGCGGACGCCGCATCGGACTTCTTTTCAAGAAGGGGAAGGTTATACGGAAAGTACAGGAAGAAGAACTCGTGAATGCCCTGATGGATGAGGTTTACGCCATGCTGGATGGTGGAATGGGAAAAACGTGAAACTAAAAAATTGGATCAATTTATATAGGTGAAGTGAGGAGGAGTAATGCGTTATTCAGAAATGTTTCTGCCGACCACGAAGGAAACGCCTTCCGATGCGGAGATCGCAAGTCACCAACTGATGCTGCGGGCGGGAATGATACGAAAACTGGCCGGAGGAATATATTCATATCTGCCCCTGGGGTACCGTGTGATCAGGAAGGTGGAGAATATCGTGCGTGAAGAGATGAACCGGGCGGGAGCCCAGGAGGTCCTGCTTCCCGCCGTACAGCCGGCCGAACTCTGGATGGAGTCGGGGCGTTGGAATATGTACGGAAAGGAACTGCTAAGAGTCAGGGACCGGCACAACCGAGACTACTGCATCGGGCCAACGCATGAAGAGGTGATAACCGCGCTGGTGCGCGATGAGATACAGACGTATCGTCAACTCCCCAGGAATCTCTATCAGATCCAGACGAAATTTCGTGATGAGATACGCCCGCGGTTCGGAATCATGAGGTCCAGAGAGTTCGGCATGAAGGATGCCTACAGCTTCGATGCCACTGAAGAAGGCGCGGAGGAAAGCTACCGGAAGATGTTTGATGCCTATAACCGAATCTTTACGCGGTGTGGACTCCACTTCAGACCGGTGGAGGCGGACAGTGGCAATATAGGGGGAAGCTTTTCCCACGAATTCATGGTCACGGCCGATTCGGGGGAGGACGCCATGGTCCACTGCACCTCATGTCAATATGCCGCAAATCTTGAAAAAGCCGAGTGCCCCCGACCGAAGGAGGGGGCAAGTCAGGGCGCGGAATGCCTTCCGCTTGAAGAGGTCCACACTCCCGATGTGCGGACCATTGAAGAGGTCTGTGCCTATCTCGATGTAGCGCCTCGTGATGTCGTAAAGACGATGATATTCATGTGTGATGCAAAACCTGTAGCCGTGCTGGTGCGGGGTGACGAGGAGATTAACGAGGCAAAGCTTAAGAATTATCTTGGGTGTGACTCGCTCGAACTTTCGATGGACGACACCATTCTGGAGGTGACGGGTTCCCCCCGGGGGTTTGCCGGGCCCATAGGTATCAAGTGTAGGATTATAGCAGACCATTCCCTCAACGGTATGGAGAATTTTGTTGTAGGAGGCAACCGCGAGGACTACCATATAAAGAACTGCAACAGCACGCGGGATTTTGGAACAAGTGAGTACGCCGATCTGAGAGTCATACGGGAAGGCGATATGTGTCCGCGCTGCGGAGGAGAGATCAGTATCGTCAGGGGCATCGAGGTTGGCCATGTATTCAAACTCGGCACCAAGTACAGCAAAGCGATGAATGCTACTTTCCTCGACAGGGATGGCAAAGAAAAGCATATGATAATGGGGTGTTATGGAATAGGCATTAGCAGGACGGTCGCCGCGTGCATCGAGCAGAGCCATGATGGGGATGGGATTATATGGCCCATGTCGATTGCGCCATTCCACGTGATCATTACGCCGGTGAACATGAAAGACGAACAGATCTCCCGGGCCGCAGAAGAGATGTACGAGCGGTTTGTCGCGGACGGGATAGAGGTCATACTGGATGACAGGGATGAACGAGCTGGTGTCAAATTCAAGGATGCCGACCTGATAGGCGTACCCCTCAGGGTCACGGTAGGATCAAGGGGCCTTGCGGACGGGACTGTAGAGGTAAAATTCCGGCAATCGGGAAAGGTTGATAAAATACCGATTTCGACGGCCAGCGACTTTGTAACCGGTGCCATAACCGATGTATAAATCGGAATTCAGTGCTCGCGCTTTAAGGTTCAACAGTTCAGAGATACTTTATTTTTAAGCCCTGAGTTTCAGACTAGAAACCTCAAAATCAAGAACCGGAAATCGAGACTCAAAGCATGATACGGATAACCGACATATTGGAAGAAGGCCAGAAATATCTCTCCCGGAAAGACCTTGAGATGATAGAGAAGGCCTATATCTTTTCGGCAACTGTGCATCATGGACAACTTCGCCTGTCGGGGGAACCCTATCTGATCCACCCCCTTGAAGTGGCGGGGATGGTGGTAAAAATGGGTCTTGATGCCGCTACGCTTATTACCTGTCTGCTCCATGATACCGTCGAAGACACCCTAGCCACCCTTGAGCAGATAGAAGAGGCTTTCGGCAAGGATGTTGCCTTTCTTGTGGATGGTCTCACCAAGATAAGCAAGATAACCTTTGGAGATCAGATGGAACGCCAGGCGGAGAACTTCAGAAAGATGATTCTGGCCATGTCCTCCGATATCCGGATACTGCTGGTGAAACTGACTGACCGGCTTCACAACATGCGCACGCTTGAGTTTCAACCTGCAGACAGACAGGTATTCATAGCACAGGAAACGCTTGAAGTGTACGCTCCTCTGGCCGCACGTCTGGGTATAAACTGGATAAAGGATGAACTGGAAGACCTGTCACTGAAATATATCTATCCGGATGGATATTATGAACTGACGGAACGTGTGGACAAAAAGCGAGAAGAGCGTGACCGGTACGCAGAAGAGGTAAAGAACATTATCCAAGAGCAGATAGAAAATTTTGGCATCAAAGGAGAGGTCAGGGGAAGAGCCAAACATTTTTACAGCATCTTCAAGAAGATGCATGAACAGCGCATCAATTTCGATGAGGTGTACGACCTCACCGCGTTCAGGATAATCCTTGATTCTGACGAAGAGAGAAAGTGCTACGAGGTGCTCAGTGTCGTTCACGCCCTATGGAAACCCGTCCCCGGGCGCTTCAAGGACTATATAGCTATGCCCAAGGCGAACAATTACCGCTCCCTGCACACGACGGTGATCGGTCCATATGGGGAGCGGGTTGAAATACAGATACGAACGAAGGAAATGGATGAATGGGCGGAGAAGGGGATTGCCGCCCACTGGAGGTACAAAGAGGGAAAGACCTTTCCCACAGAGGACGAAGACCAGATCAACAAGCTCAGAGAATTACTCGACATGCAGAAAGAGCACAAAGATGCCCGGGAATTCATGAAGAATCTGAAGTTGGCCCTCTATCCGGACGAGGTCTATGTCTTTACGCCGAAGGGAGACGTGAAATCCTTTCCAAAAGGCGCTACACCGATCGATTTTGCCTACAGCATCCATACCGATGTTGGGAACCAATGCATAGGGGCGAAGGTGAACAGAACCATCGTTCCCCTGAAGTATAGGCTACGGAACGGCGATACCGTGGAGGTTATGACTCAGACCGGTCATTATCCAAGCAAGGACTGGTTGAAGAATGCGGTTACATCAAGGGCCATATCCAAGATAAAACAGTGGATCAAGACAGAGGAGCGCGAAAAGAGCATTACCCTCGGGAGAGACATTCTGGACAAAGAACTCAAGAGAAACCATCTCAAGTTCAGCCAGATGGTCAAGGCCAACGAGTTCAACGCCATATTGGAGGAACATTCTCTGCTCACAGTCGATGACCTGTTGGCTCTTATTGGCTACGGAAAGCTGTCGGCAAAGTATGTGGCCCATGAGTTGCTGCATAAAGAGGATCAGGGGGAAGAAGAAAGAGGAATCCTCGATAGGGTCAAGGAGAAATTCAAAAAGGCACCTTCCAACGTGGGTATATCCATTACGGGAATTGATAACGTTATGGTAAGGTTCGCAAAATGTTGCAGTCCTCTCCCAGGAGACGACATAGTCGGCTGCGTAACGCGGGGGAGGGGTATCACCGTCCATCTTTTTAGTTGTCCAAGAATACAGGACATGGATCCCGAGAGAATCATTGAGGCCCAGTGGAATGTAGATCAAAAGCAGACCTTTTCAGTCGGGATCAGGGTGACATGTACAGACAAAAAGGGGCTTTTGTCCGAATTGAGCAATGTCATATATTCTCTGGGAATAAATGCGACGTATGTCAATGTTGATGCAAGGCCGGGCAATTATGCGATCTGCAATTTTCAACTGGACATAAAAGATCTCAAGCAGTTCAACTTGGTTGTTTCTGAGCTCAACAAATTGAAAAGCGTTTCATCTGTTGAAAGGATGAAAGAACCTGTTCAGGGTACAGGAAAGAACAAAATGCTCAAGACTATTGACATCCGGCACTAAATTGCTGTACTAGGTTCGCGCAGCGAGTCTTCTTGTGAGCGAGGATACAATGATTACGGTATTGAAGAGTATAATATGGGGGGTGATCGTGCTGGTATGGCTGACTTTCCCCCTGTCCGCGGCTGCGAGGGGACATGTGCTGGTGATAGACCCGGCCCACGGGGGCAAAGATACCGGGGTAAAATTGTCTCGAACTGTCTACGAAAAAGATGTAACCCTTGCCGTCGCAACGCTTGTGAAGAAAGCTCTATCCAATGTGGATGATATAAAGGTCCGACTCACGAGGTCGGATGACAGGGATGTCTCTTTGGCCCAGCGAAAAAAGATTCTCGAAGGGTCGGATGCAGATCTCTTTGTCAGTCTCCACGTCAACGCCGGTTTTGGACAGAAGGCGGAAGGGTATGAGGTCTACTACCTCGGCGCCACGATTCCATCCGCTCAAAATGACAACTCTGGAGAGATACTGAAGGATATGGAGCAAACCGAACGCCTGAACAACAGTGTTCTGCTTGCCCAGATAGTACATAAAGAGATAGGGATTGTGTTTCCACGTCAGGGAAGGGGCCTGAGGGATGCGCCGGTACTTCTCCTGCAGTCTCTGACAACGCCGGCCATTCTGCTGGAGGTGGGTTTTTCCACTGATATTGAAGGTCGAAAAAAGTTAAAGGATACCGAGATTCAGAAGTCTGTTGCCGATGCGTTGGCCAAGAGTGCAAAAAAATATTTTTCGACAGGCGGGACATCTTGACGCGAGCGAACAACCGCAGATGGGATGAAATGCGGAGTATAAAAATAACCAGGGATTTTCTGCCGAGCGCGAAGGGATCGGTGCTCATAGAGATGGGGAGCACACGCGTGATATGCACCGCTTCGCTGGAAGACAGGGTTCCCCCCTTTCTTAAAAACTCCGGGACTGGATGGTTGACGGCTGAATATGCCATGCTTCCCGCATCAACATCCTCGAGAAATAAACGCGAGTCGGAGAGCGGCAAGATCAAGGGAAGAACACACGAGATCCAGCGATTGATAGGACGATCCCTTCGGGCAGTAACCGATATGAGCGCCTTCGGTGAACGGACAATCTATATCGACTGCGATGTGATTCAGGCCGATGGAGGTACGCGGACCGCATCCATAACAGGGGGATTTATAGCACTGGCGGTTGCCGCGCGCCGACTGAGAGAAGAAGGCGTGATAGAGGGATTTCCCGTAAAGGATTACATATCCGCGACCAGCGTCGGGATCGTCGATGGCGAGATCCTCCTTGATCTTGATTACGCAGAGGATTCAACCGCCGATGTGGATATGAATCTTGTCATGACCGGCAGCGGGGAGATTGTCGAGATTCAGGGAACCGCCGAGGCAAAACCCTTCGGCCGTGATCTGTTGGACAGGATGATCGACGTAGCGGAGGCAGGGATCTCCGGCCTTACAAAAATACAGAAAGAAATCCTCGGAGAGGTGTGAATGTCTACACTGTTTGACATTTCTCCCACAATCGAGACGCTATGGCTGAGACCTGGAACAACAAAATTGTTTTTGCTTCAGAAAACAGGGGTAAAATAAGAGAGCTTAAAGCGTTGCTTGGTGGGATGGATGTTGACCTCCTGTCGTTGCATGACTATCCTGATGCTCCCCCTATTGTAGAAGACGGCCATACGTTTTTTGAAAATGCGCTCAAGAAGGCCCGCGTTATCTCCGAATATACCGGCAGGACCGTTATCGCCGACGATTCGGGATTGGAAGTGGACCACCTGGGAGGGGCTCCCGGTATCCGTTCTGCCAGATACGCTGGGGTAGGAGCGACAGACGAAGAAAACATCCGTAAGCTCTTGACGGAGATGAAAGGCGTTCCCGGGAACCAAAGGGAGGCAGCCTTCAAATGTGCTCTAGTGTTATACCGGGCAGACGGCACGTTTGAGGCCTTCGAAGGAGAACTGAAGGGAACTATAAGTCTGGAACCCTCCGGAAGCCAAGGCTTCGGCTATGATCCGGTATTCATCGTACCGGAATACGATATGACGGTCGCCGAGATTGACCCTGAGACAAAAAACAGGATCAGTCACCGAGGAAAAGCATTTGCTAAACTTAAAGAAAGTCTGCTAGAAGGGCGCACAATCTAATATATTTCCAGTCGGGGCGTAGCGCAGCCTGGCAGCGCGCCTGCTTTGGGAGCAGGATGTCGCAGGTTCGAATCCTGCCGCCCCGACCAATTTTATACAGGATTGAAGTGAGGATTATCCCTCGAATCGTGCTTGATGCTATGACTCATAACAAACCCTGTCTTTCCCTTGCTTTTTCCCCTGGTACATCAACTGGTCGACCCGGTGAACGAAGACCTTCAAGTCCTCCTGCGGCCTGTATTGCGCGAAGCCGATGCTCATCGTCACATGAACGTTCTGACCTGACAACGGGGAGAAGGTCTCGTTCTTGACCTCCGTACGGATTTTTTCAGCTATAACGGCGCCGTCCACGCTTGTTGTCATTGGCAGGATGATGGTAAATTCCTCTCCTCCATAACGATAAGCGAAATCCGTCTTGCGCAGACATCTTTTGATCACCCGGCCAATTCGCCGCAAGACCTTGTCTCCCTCTATATGGCCGTAGGCATCGTTGAAGACCTTGAAATCGTCGAGATCAAGAATAAGAAGGGTTAAAGGCTGTTCATAGCGGTTCGACCGATCTGTTTCGGTTTGAAGCTGAAGGTAAAACTGCCGGAAATTGTTAAGCCGGGTGAGTTTATCAACTGTACTGAGTTCCCGGTATTTTTTTTCACTTTTTTTCAGCGCATCCTCCATCCGCTTGCGGTCGGTAATGTCCCGGGTAATGTTGAGAATATGGGATACACCATCAAGATCGATCAGGGAGGCTGACATAAGACCATATCGGATATCACCATTCTTTGTTCTAAAGGCGGCTTCAAGGTTACTGACTTCCCCATCTTTTTTTAATCCGGCCACCAGTTTTTGCCTGTCCTCGATATTGCCCCAAATATTATATTCTATTGACGTCTTTCCGATAATGTCCCGTTCGGTATATCCCAAAATATTGGTAAATCCCTGATTAATCGAGACATACATGCCGTCTTCCAAACGGTTGATGTTTACGGCATCCGGGCTGGTATAAAAAGCCTTGCGGAATTTTTCCTCACTTTTGGCTAACTTCTCCTCCATCCGTTTGCGCTCGGAGATGTCCCGCGATAAACCATAAAAACCCGTCAAGGCGCCTTCGCTGTCACGGACACCTTGAACGCTCGTTTCAAGGGTTATTATAGAACCGTCCTTGCGATAATAATCTAATACCAGGGTACGGGAACGGTCTGGATCAGCATCTCCTGCTTTTTCTCGCTCAAGTTCCTCGGCCACTGTCTTAAGGATCAACTGAAAGGATTTGGGGGGCATTTGCTTTTCGATTTGTTGATTTTTCCTTTCCTCAGGGGTAAATCCCAAGATTCTTTCAACGGAAGGACTGGTATAGGTTATCCTTAAATCCATATCGACCATAACGGCTACATCAGCCATGTTTTCTAAGAAAAAGCGGAATTTCGCTTCGCTCTCCCATAGAGCCTCTTCTGTTGCCCTTGACTCTCCTACTGATTGTTCCCGTTCACGAATTCTCCGCTTTACGGTGAATAGATCTTCAACCGGTTCAGGATTATTCCTTAATGCATCTGTCATATGAATCCTTTCTCTAATGATAAGCGGTGTCACCTGAAAGTCTAAACCCTATCGAGAGGTTCGTACGCTACCGAATTGGCGTCAACACGGGTTCGAATCCTACCGCCCCGGCCATTTCCGTACCTTTATTCGATTTGTTCCTCATACTCTGCCCAGCAGGTAGACGTTTCCCAGACCCTTACACGTACCAGCCGGACCCCTTTGGCCAGAGGGTATGGTTGACTCTTTCCCGTGGCATACCGGATGATGCTGTCGTGTACTTTGTCGAAAATCGTTTTGGCTATGACTTCAGTTGTTGGATCTGTTTCGCTGAAGCCGATCACCCGGTCACCATAGATTTTCTTAAAGGTTTTATACATAGGGTCGCTTGTATTGATGCACATGGCATGATCGAACGAATCAAGAAAACCCTTTAATGTAATCTTCAGGACTGAAAAATCGCAAACCATATCATTTTGATCCAGTTCATCGGATTCCAGAATCAGGTCGACCTGGCGGGAATGCCCGTGCGGGTACTTGCAGTTATCTTGGCTCTTGAAGAGCATGTGTCCGCTTTGAATCTCGATTGTCTTACAGATGCGATAAGGCATCTTTACCTCCTTCTCTCGTTGCCATAAAGCCGGATATGCAGCCGGTCGCAAAAACGGAAACCATGCTCCTTGCAAGCTGCTATTACCTGATCCGTGATATTTAAAAAAGCGGAGGTGTCAACGCCCTCCGGCATCAGGAGCACTTTCTCCGGGGCTATGCTTCGATGCAAGTTGTTTAGAACGTCTATCACTTCCGCTATATCCGAACCGGAGCATACAACGAATTTGAGTTGATAGTCGTAATGATCAATCCAGTCACGAATCACATCAGGCCGTAGGCGCTGTGCTTCATGCCTGCGCCTGACAGCGGCAGAGACGTCCACTCCAGGGGTCGAATTGGCAAGTTTAGGGCTTATGGAAGCCAGTGAGCAATCGATTTCTTGGGGAGGAATTGTAGCCGCTGTTTCGATTGTCACATGCTTGCCATTATCGGCCAGTCTTTTTGCCAGATCGTGTATACCTTCGGCCAGCATGGGCTCGCCGCCCGTTATCACACAGAACCGGGTTGAATAACGGTTGACTTCCTGGGCAAGAGCATCAATAGTCCACTCACGTCCACTGGAATGCAACGACGCGTACGTCGAATCGCACCAGCGACAGTGAAGATTACAGCCCGCTGTTCTGATGAAGACAGAGGGCAGGCCCGTCAGGGTTCCTTCGCCCTGTATGGAGTAAAAGGTCTCTGAGATACGCATGCCTTACCCTAACCTGTGGGCTTATCGGGAAGTGGTACTATCTCTTCATAAGCAGTCGGATCCTTAATCTTCGCCAGAATAAACGCTTCCCTTCGCTCCACACAGGTGCCGCATTTGCCACAATGCAGATTGGCACCCTTATAGCATGACCATGTCTGGGAAAAGTCAACGCCCAATTCCAGCCCCCGTTTGGCTATCTCGGCCTTGCTCATGGTGATAAACGGGCGAATTACTTCGACCTGAACGTATGTGCCGAGCCGGATCGCCTCTCCCATGGAGATCATGAAATCCTCACGGCAATCCGGGTAGATCGCATGATCCCCCGAGTGTGCGGCGATGACCAGCCCCGTGGCGCCTACGCTTTCGGCAAAGCCTGCCACAATAGACATCATTATGCCATTGCGGAACGGTACCACAGTCTGTTTCATCGTCAACTCTTCGTAATGGCCTTCGGGAATCTTGCCTCCGGTTTCAAGAAGGTCTGACTTGAATAATCGGGCGATAAAATCCAGCGATATGACTTCATGCCGGATTCCCAACTTCCGGCAATGATATGCGGCAAAGGGAATCTCTCTGCTGTTGTGTTTAGCCCCATAGTTAAAACTTATACCGTATACGACATGATATTTCAGGTCTGCCTCATACAGGGCCGTTACAGAGTCCATTCCACCGCTGACCAGCACAACTACTTTTTGTTTTTGTTTCATCAGTTGTTACGTTTGCCCGGCCAAAGAGTCTGCATATCCATAATTTATGCATCGATTCATACTACTACTCCCGAGGATGGTCAAGATATTGCCTGAAATATTGGCAAAAGCCTGTGTGGCTGCAGCTTCTTTACACATAAGACGATTTCTAACAGTCCACCTTAATCGTTCTGCGTGTTCTTTAACTGTAACAGCGGATCGATCGACTTTTATGGATGAGGACTCTCTTAGATGGTCAGCAAAGATGCTCGGCTGTAATGGATTGAGTCCTTCTCTCTCTTCTTTTGATTTTTTTGTTTGTACATCAATTTGTCAGCAGATGACATGAGTGTATCAAGATCGACCGGCGAGTCAGGATCATAGACAGCGATGCCCCAACTCATGGAAAGCCTGTATTGACAAGAGTTCTTTGCATTGTAGTTATCAATAGTATTCTGTAGGCGCTCTGAAAAGGCTTCTGTCCCCCCATCTGTGTTGTCGATGGCAAGTATGGCAAACTCGTCACCACCCATGCGAGCCTTGAGGTCCGCTTCCCGGAAAGTATTCCGGAGCACATTGGCTGTACCGATCAAAGCACCGTCCCCTTCATCATGACCAAAAGTATCGTTGATTAATTTAAGGTCATCAACATCCACAAACGCCAGCATCAGCTGCCTTTTTTCCCTCTTCGCCACTTTGATTTGTTGCTCCGCAAGGCTGATGAAGCCGCGTCGGTTATACAATTTCGTCAGATGGTCTCGCAACGACATATCGCGCATTTCTTCTTCCACCCGCTTGCGCTCGGTGATGTCGCGAAAGATGCCCACAACATAATAATGTTCTCCCCCGGTTGCCGTGCGGGAAGTGTTTATATCGGCATAGAATATTGTCCCGTCTTTTTTCAATACCGGCACACCCTCAGCAAGACACATTCCCCCTTTTGCCCGTTTTTCAAACTCGGCAAGAACAGGGGAGGTATTTTTGGGTGGGTGGATATCATGGACGGTAAGATTTTCTATCTCTTCTTGTGTATATCCCAGCATGGAACAGAGGGCATCGTTCCCATGGAGGATTTTCTTAGTTGTAAAATCAACTATCAGAATCCCGTCAATGGCCTTATCAAAGATTATCCTGAATTTTTCCTCACTTTTCAAGAGTGCGTCCTCGGCCCGCTTGCGGTCGGTGAAGAGTGGGGTTATCATCGAAATACCGACTACCATTAAGGTTGATATCGCGAGGGCTATGATCTCGGTGTTAATGTCGAGCCGGATCGTAGCGTATCCGGAAAGCATGTGGAAGAGCGTAACGCACCGCCGTAACGCCATAAGCACTAATGCCGCCGAGATGAGACCCCAGGCTGTACGTCTCCCGGTAAGAGAGATAAGCCTCAGGGCCATGAATGCGGCAATGAACTGAAGAATAATAGAAAGCGTTAGGATGAAGATTAAGGTCACAGGACCGCACTCCTTATCAAAATCTCTATAAAGATATACAATTCCAACAATAGATGTGTCTCCTAATCTCTCTGTTATAATTCTTTGTCAAGAAGTTTCGCCGGAGGACAAAGAAATTCCAGGGAGCATGGAAGGCGCTATATGTTTTTGAAATGCTGGGCCGTTGTGTTCGGTCAGGACATTCTATGGCTTTCGAAGCGTACAGCCCCCTCTTCAACCATCTTCTTTATGGCGCGCTGCCGGTGCGAAAGCTGGGAGCCCGCTGTCTTGAACTCGATAAGGACAATGGAGTCATCTGTGAACTGCACGCCATCGATAGGGGTACCCAGAAATCTGAAGTCGTGCGGATCATAGGGGTACGATTCCAGGAAGGGCATGAACTGCTCGGTTAGCTTGCCGTAACGGACCGACTGGGAACGTTTCTGCTTGTCGAGCTGTGCAATAGATTCGGATTGTGCGGCGAGCTTCCGATTCGAGTAACATAATAGCAGGAAAAGTACGATACAGACGACAACCAAAACGAGTATTATCCATTCTTCAGGCTGCATGTACCACCCTCCTCACCCGGATTTTATTGCCTTTTGCCGGAGTAGTGAAAGTTCCCTTTCCTACCGGATATCGCCACATGTCCTCGGCAAGAAGGATTCTCTCCGTAGCAAACGGGTAAACAGTACATCTTAATAATTTTTTGTCAAGTAATTTTATGTATTTAAATATTTGAGTCGCTCTTAATGAACCTCGCCGTTCCTCTCCCCTCGGCCCTTTCGTTCCTTGACTTGCGATTTGCTTGCCTATATCATCCCGCATAACGTTCGCGGCTGAGGAGGAAGAGGGTTTTAACGAGCTGTTTTAGAAGAGGAATTACGTGTGAACAATGAGACTTACGGGCTTAGACAGGACGGCGAGACGGTCGATGAATTCTTTCGTGGCCGTCTGAGGGTTCTACAGAAGGAGAAGGGGTACCGCTTTTCTGTGGATTCTATGCTCCTGGCTGATTTTGTGGCCCTCAGGAGGGGCGATCATGTTGTTGACCTGGGGACGGGCAGCGGCATTATAGCCTTGGTCCTGGCGTTCAGGTTCCCGGAGGCGAGCATAGCGGAGGTCGAGATACAGAAGGATCTGGCCGATATGGCGGGGAGAAGTATAGCGTTGAACGGCCTGGAGGACAGGATCAAGGTATATCCCGGCGATGTAAAGAACATCCGGAATCTCTTTGGCCCGCAATCATTTAACGCAGCGGTTTTTAATCCGCCGTACCGGAGGTTGAATTCGGGGAAGATCAACCCGGATAATGAAAGGGCTGTCGCGCGGCATGAGATCAAGGGAACGGTAGATGATTTTCTTACCTCCGCCCGGTACCTGCTGAAAGATTCCGGGCGTGTCTATGTTGTCTACCCGGCAGCGAGGTCTGTTCAACTCATCGCCAGGATGCGGGGGAATGACATCGAACCGAAGCGTCTCCGCATTGTGCACACGAACGGTACGTCGGGTGGGGTGTTTGTGCTGGCCGAAGGTGTCAAGGGGGCGGGGGAGGAGTTGGAGATACTGCCGCCGCTCTTCATATACGGGGATGACGGCCGGTATTCCGACGAAGTGGACCGGATCCTGGGTGGATCGTCCTTTATTCGTTCATCCTCCGCTTGATGATCTCTTTTGTCATGACCCTTTTCAGTATGCCCTTCAGTTCTTCGTCGGTTACCTGAGATAGTTGCTCCTTGATGATCCTCTTGTCCCGTTCCTTCAAGAGACGAAGGCTGAAGTCCATGGCGGTATCCGCCGACTGGGCGGGTGTGTGCGCTATGTCGCCTATCGCTAAATAGATATTTTTTATCTCTTTCTTCCCCCACTCGGTATTGACCTTGTCCATGATCTCCTGTTTCAGGAAGCTGAGTTGCTGCATCCATGCCGGGGTCGAAACGTTGACGAAAAGGGTGTTGTTTTTGAACTTGAAGGGGGCCGTCTGGGCTGATATCTGAGGCCCGACGGCCTTGTGCCAGGCGTCCAGGATGCGGTGGTCCAGCATATCCAACAATATCTTTTTTTTGTTGAGGACATTCGGCAGAAAATCGCCCATCTTCAGGAGATTCTTCTGATGTTTTCTTAATCGTCTTTTCTGGTACATGTTCACACTTCTCGCATAGTTGTTCTTCACAGTCAAGAGGGAGATCCATGGGGATTGATTCCGCAATTTCTGTGTGCTATGGGAAAGGCGGTTTCCAAGTTGATACAGGAGGGAAAAATGGATCTGGCAAAGATGATACAGGAGGTTAAGGACCATCCCGACTACAAGAAGGCGGGGATGATCCTGTGCCACAACGGCGTGGTGCGAAATACGTCCAGGGATGGCAAGCCGGTCAGCGAACTGGTGGTGAAGGCGGATCGGGACCGGTTGAAAGAGATTATATCCGAAATAAAACAGCGTCCTGGGATTGTCGAGGTACTCGCACAGGTGCGGGAGGGGAAGCTTTTTCCCGGTGATGACGTCATGCTGGTCGTGGTTGCAGGCGATTTCAGGGAGAATGTGTTCTCGGCCCTCAGGGACGCGGTGGATACCATAAAAAGCGAGGTTACAAAGAAGACCGAATCGTAGGAACCGCTTGCACATATAACGGACATCGTGCCGGAAGGTAGACAGACAGGATGGAAGACCCCCGTTCGGATATCAGGGCAATCTTTGATGCCGGGCTGAAGGCCGCGGATCCAGGGGAGGCGGTCAGGCGCGCGGTGAGGCTCGAAGGGAAGCGGCTGGCGATCGACGGGAGACGGTACGACCTGGGCGCGTTTGACCGGGTAATGGTGGTCGGTGCCGGGAAGGCTGCCGCGAGTATGGCCGCAGCGCTGGAAAACATCCTCGGTTCGCACCTGACTATGGGTGTCATAACAACAAAGTATGGTCACGGATGTGCCCTCAAGACCGTTTCCCTGATGGAGGCGAGACATCCGATTCCTGACGAGGCCGGTGTCGGCGGCTCCCGGCGCATCCTTGAGCTTCTTGAAGGTGCAGGCGAGCGGGACCTTGTCCTGTGCGTCATATCGGGCGGGGGTTCGGCGCTTCTTCCCCTGCCTGCCGACGGCATTTCTCTCGACGACAAGCAGAAAACAACTCAGGCCCTTCTGGACTGCGGGGCCGATATACATCAGATCAATACCATACGAAAACATATCTCAGGAATAAAGGGGGGGAGACTGGCGATGGCGGCCTTCCCGGCAACACTGGTGACGCTGGTGCTCTCGGACGTGATCGGCGATGATCTCGACGTGATCGCCTCCGGCCCGACCGTTCCCGACCGGAGCACCTTCGCCGATTGCGTGGAGATTGTAGACAGGTACAATCTGACCGCAACGCTGCCCGCCGCGGTTATGGCGTATCTGAAGGGGGGAATCAAGGGGGAATATACTGAAACACCCAAGCCGGGGGATCCGGCCTTTGACGGGGCTTGCGCGTTTGTCATTGGTGGCTGCGCCCTTTCGCTCTTTGCCGCGAAACAAAAGGCGACCGCGCTGGGGTATAACGCGATCATTCTCTCTTCAATCATGGAGGGAGAGACCAGGGAGGTGGCAAAGGGCCATGCAGCCATTGCCAGAGAGATACAGAAATCCGGCAATCCCGTTCCGGTTCCGGGGTGTATTATCTCCGGGGGAGAAACGACGGTCACTATACGAGGGGATGGACTCGGGGGGCGGAATATGGAATTTGTTCTTGCCGCCGCCATCGAGATAGACGGGATCGACGGTGTGACCCTCCTGAGCGGCGGAACGGATGGAACCGACGGGCCTACGGATGCGGCAGGAGCCGTCGCTGACGGATCAACGGTGCGAAGTGCCCGGGACATGGGGATCGACGCGGCGCGGTACCTCGCAAACAATGACTCATATCACTTCTTCGAGGCGACCGGAGATCTCCTGATAACCGGGCCGACCATGACGAACGTCATGGATCTGAGGGTCTTTCTGGTGACCGGCGGCTAGGCAGTGCAACCGGCCGAGCCCATGACCTCTTTCAGTACGCCCTCTACCAGCGTCCGTATGGCGTCCAGGCCTTCTTCGGTCTTTGATTCGAAACGCAGGACCAGGACGGGCTGGGTGTTTGAAGCCCGGACGAGCCCCCATCCGTCTTTGAACTGTACTCGTACGCCATCAATGTCGATCACGTCGTAATCGGCAGCGAACCGGGCTTTGACCTTTTCGACCACCTGAAATTTTGCATCGTCGGAGCAGGCCACCCGTATCTCGGGGGTGTTGAAGGTGCGGGGGATGTCCGAAAGGAGTTCGCTGATCTTCTGTCCCGTCAGGGAGAGGATCTCAAAGAGGCGCAACGACGCGTAGATGGCGTCGTCATAGCCGAAATAGCGGTCCGCAAAGAAGATGTGGCCGCTCATCTCTCCCGCCAGGAGGGCATGCTCCTCCTTCATCTTCCCCTTGATGAGCGAATGGCCGGCCTTCCACATGATTCCACGGCCGCCTTTTTGTGCTATGTCGTCGTAGAGAGTCTGAGAGCACTTGACCTCTCCTATGATCGCCGCACCGGGGTTCTCTTTCAGAATGGATCGTGAAAAGAGAAGCAGGAGTTCATCCCCCCGGACGATCTTTCCCTCGTCCGTTATGACGCCGATCCGGTCCGCGTCGCCGTCGTAGGCGATCCCTATATCCGCCTTTTTATCCTTGACCAGTTGTATGATCCCGGCGAGGTTTTCCTCGACGGTCGGGTCGGGGAAGTGGTTGGGAAAATGGCCGTCCATATCGCAGTACAGTGGGGTTACGGAGCATCCGAACCGCTTCAGGAGTGGAAGGGCGAAGAATCCGCCCACGCCGTTCCCCGCGTCCACAACCACGTTGAGGCCCTTACGTACGGTTACATTATTGAACAGGTATTCCCGGTAGTCCTGCGCGAGATCTTTCCGCTCGGTTGTCCCCGGTCCTGATGCGTACCGGCCATCCTCCATGATGGTCCGCAGTTCTTGGATGCTCTCCCCGTAGATGGTGTCGGGGCCGATGCATATCTTGAATCCGTTGAATTCAGGAGGGTTGTGACTTCCTGTCACCATGACACCGCCGTCGGCCTTCAGGTATCTGATGGAATAGTAGAGTATGGGGGTGGCGCACAGACCGATATCGATCACGTCGATGCCTGTCGCACGGATACCCTCCATGATTGCCGCGTGGTATTCCTCGGAACTCAGCCGACAATCCCTGCCGGCGGTCATGATCTTTACTCCTTGTTTTTTACCATAGGTGCCGATGGCCCTGCCCAGGTCATAGACGAAGTCGTGGTTCAGTTCCTCACCGACGAGGCCCCTGACATCATATTCCCTGAATACCTGCGGATTCATATGATCCCTCCTGAAAATCTGATGCGTTGTTCACTACCATACATGCCGGTTTCAGGCAATACGCGTTCTTCGATATGTGTTGACACCTCTTTTATGCCATGTTAGTTAGGGCCATGATAATTCACAAAAGGATTACCAGGAGGTGGCGTTATGGCGTGGCAGGATGATGATGGAAGTCCCTGGGGAAACAAACAGCCGCCCGATCTGAAAGAAGCGATTGACAAGATCAAGAAAGCGATCCCCTTTAAGATTCCCTTTGGCGGGAACTATGGGTTGATTCCTGTGATAGTGGTGGTCTTGCTGGTCCTCTGGCTCGCATCTGGGATCTATTTTGTCGCCCCTGACGAGATTGGTGTGGTCAAGAGATTTGGCAAGGCAGTGCGCACCACGACGCCGGGTCCTCACTATCGTGCTCCTACACCGGTGGAGATGGTCCTGAAGCCGAAGGTTACGCAGGTGCAAAGGATAGAGATAGGGTTCAGGACGATTGGAGACAGGCAGCTCGGCAAGATCAAGACGGTCACGGATGAGAGCCTGATGCTCACCAAGGCTGAAAACATCGTGAACCTGTCCTTTATCGTCCAGTACAAGATAAAGGACGCCGCCGCATACCTGTTTAACCTGAAGGACCAGGAAAAAACCGTCAAGGATGCTGCGGAGGCCGCGATGCGTGAAACGGCTGGAGAAAGCGAGATCGATGACATCCTGACCACCGGTAAGTTCAAGGTCCAGCAGGACACAAAGGCGATTCTCCAGCGGATATTGGATCAGTATAACGCAGGAATCCATATCGTGGCCGTTCAGCTTCAGGATGTTCATCCTCCCGATGAGGTTATGGCGGCCTTCAAGGATGTCGCCAGTGCGAAGGAAGACAAGGCCAAAATGGTCAACGAAGCGCACGGGTACCGGAATGAGATACTCCCGAAGGCAAACGGGATGGCGTCACAGATTGTAAATGACGCCATAGCCTACAAGGAAGCCAAGATCATCTCCGCCGAAGGGGATGCCAGCAGATTTCTGCAGGTGCTGGCGCAGTATAAAACCGCCAAGGAAGTGACAAAGAAGCGGCTGTATATCGAAACGATGGAGGAGATACTCCCGGGAATCGAGAAGGTTATCGTCTCGGAAAAGATAGGAAAGAACATGCTCCCCCATCTGTCGCTCGGCGATAGGAAGATAAACACGAAGTAGCTCTGTCCGGAGGCTGATAATGAAGACAAAAGGAAAGTTTGGAACAATAGCCGGTCTGATCGTTATTTTTATTGCGTCGCTTTCGGTCTTTACCGTGGATCAGACGCAGCAGGCGATCGTCATACAGTTGGGAAAGCCCCTGGCGGGCACATACGGCCCCGGTCTCCACTTCAAGATCCCCCTTATCCAGCAGGTGGTCCAGTTTGAGCGAAGGATACTGGTGTACGATGCAACGCCGACCGAAATCCTGACGAAGGACAAGAAGAATCTCGTCGTGGATAATTATACGAAGTGGTACATTGCCGACCCGCTGAGATTCTATACCACGGTGAAGAATGAAGACGGCGCGCAGTCGAGGCTGGACGATATCGTGTACGCGCAACTCCGGGTTGAACTGGGACAGCATGACCTGTCGGATATCGTGTCGTCGACCCGTGATATCATTATGACGAAGGTGGCACAGAAGGCTGCCGAGCGTGCCAAAGATTACGGTATTCACGTCGTCGATGTCAGGATAAAACGGGCGGATCTACCGGAACAGAACGAGAAGCATGTGTTCGGACGGATGAAGGCCGAAAGGGAGCGGCAGGCGAAGCAGTACCGTTCGGAGGGGGAAGAGGAGTCCAAGAAGATCACGGCGAAGGCCGATATGGAACGGACGATTGTCCTGGCAAAGGCCTATAAGGAATCCGAGCAGCTGAAGGGTGAGGGGGATGCCGTGGCGGTGAAGATATACGCTGCCGCATATCAGAAAGATTTGGGGTTCTACGAGTTTATCAGGAGCCTCGAGGCATACAAAAAGGCCCTCAAGGAAGATACGAAGCTGGTTATCAATGCGGACTCCGAATTTTTCAAGTTTATGAATTGAGTTTTCCCTTGACTCTCCGCCTGGTTTAGGTTTATGAAGCCAAAAATCGTTAGGGATGTGCAAGATGGGGAATGTCATGTTCAAACAGGCAGGCGGGTTTTTTAGTTTTTTTGGTTTTTTTACGGAGGTCTGCCTTCTGAGCTCTTGACGTAACACCGTATGAGCCGTGGGCAGGCCGAGCAACTGCCCACGGCTTTTTTGTTTTTTGGGGCCGTGGATAATCCATGGCCCCTTTTATTTTGAAAGGAGGAGGAAACAATGCGGAGAGTATGGTGTGTTATCGTAGGTATCGTTGTTGTTCTGGGGATGACCCCGGCCCTGCACGCGAAGGAGATAAAGGTGGGAGCGGCGATTAATCTAACCGGTCCGGCATCTACCTGGGGGCAGTTTCACGCAAAGGGCCAGCGGGATTATTTCCGGTATGTCAACGAGGTCAAAGGGGGCGTCAACGGGAATAAGATAGAGATGATACTCGTGGATACCATGTATAAGGTCCCCGAGGCCGTTGCCGCGGTCAGAAAATTTGCCGACAGTGACCAGGTGGATATGATCGCGACCTGGGGTGCCGGTGAAGGGCTCGCGGCGAAGCCCATTGTGCAGAGATACAAGATTCCCACAATCAATTATTCAACCAGTTGGGAAATTCTTGAAAAACCGATCGACTACATGTATCTTCCCTTCGGAAGCTACCAGTTGGATTGCTACGCGATCCTGGAGTATATCGGTGCAACCCACAAGGGGAAGGAACCGGCAAAGGTCGGTCTGCTGACGTACAACAACGCCTACGGACGGTCGATACACAAACCGAGCAGGGAATATGCCGAGAAACATGGGATCAATATCGTGGCGATCGAGGAATTTCCCCCGAAGACGCTCGACCTGACGACAGAGGTGCTCAGATTGCAGAAGAGCGGTGCGGAGTATATATTCATGCAGATGCTCCCCGCAGCGATCATTACCACCTTTAAATGTGCCGACAGGGTAGGGTACGAACCGCAATTCTTTGGGACATGGACCTCTACCGATCCGGACTTCTTCACTATGGGTAAGGGCCTGATCAGAAACCGCCTGAAGATGCAGTTTCCCGGTGGGTTGCCGGTTGATAAGACCGAGGGGATCAGGGTCATGGAGGATATGTGGGCGAGGTATAAGACGGTCGATACCTTTGATGCGTCCTACTGGGAAGGCGTTGTCATGGGGATGATTATGGAACGCGCCTTCATCCGGGCCCAAGAGAAGTATGGAGAGATTACGAGAGAGACGATCAACAAGGCGATGGAAACCTTCTCAAATGAAAAATTTGGTGGGTTGGTGCCCGATGTTTCCTATTCGGAGACGAACCACGAGGGTTCCTTCAAGGGGAGGATCGTCAGTGTGTCTGAGGACGGGAAATATGTTCCCGTTACGAACTTCTTCGTTCCCGGTAAGGGCGAGATAGAGGTTCTGGAGGTCAAATGAAGGCTTTTCGCGGTCAGCCGGATATCTTTAAAAAGATATCCGGCGACGGAAAACGCGCCGATCTGGGGGTAAACCACCTCACGCTCAGCTTCGGAGGGGTTATGGCGTTGAATGACGTCGACTTCGAGGTGCGGACCGGTGAGCTGTTCGCCATTATCGGGCCCAACGGGGCGGGTAAGACCAGTCTTCTGAACTGCCTGACCGGGTTTTACCAGCCGCAGGGGGGGCGGATCGTATTCAACGGCGAAGATATAACGAATCTGCCGGCGCACGGACTCGTGAGCCGGGGCGTCGGCAGAACGTTCCAGAATATCGAATTATTTCCCGGTATGACCGTTTTGTCCAACATGCTCCTGGCGCGTCATGCTCACTGTGGCTACGGGCTGGGACGGGCACTCCTCTTTTTGCCCGGTGTGCGGCAAGATGAAATCCGCAACCGCGTCGTTGTAGAGGAGTTGATCGATTTTTTGGAGATGCAGGCTATCCGGAAGAAGCCGGTCGGGTCTCTTCCCTACGGGCTGCGCAAACGGGTCGAACTCGGTCGCGCGCTGGCGCTCGAGCCGAAACTTCTTGTCCTGGACGAACCCTTTGCGGGGATGAATCTCGAGGAAAAGGAGGATATGGTCAGGTTCCTATCCGAGTTGAACGGTCAGTGGGGGCAGACGATGATACTTGTTGAACACGACATGTCTATAGTAATGACCATATCCAAACGCGTCATGGTCTTAAATTTCGGTGAGAAGCTGTACGAAGGGACCCCTGAGGAAGTGCAGAGCGATCCGGAGGTCATACGGGCGTACCTGGGGGACACACAGTGAACAAGAAGCCGGAAACCGAACTCACGCTCCCGCAGGTACTCCTGATGCAGGCGGAAAGATCGGGGGGGCACGTCGCCATCCGCGAAAAGGCCTACGGGATATGGCAGACATATACCTGGCTGGACTACCTGGCCTTTGCAAAAAAGGTTGGATTAGGCCTTTATTCCCTCGGATTGAAGAGGGGGAATAATGTCGGAATTATCATAGACAACCACCCTGAATGGCTCTTCAGTCAATTGGGAGGGCAGGCCCTCGGAGCTGTTATGCTCAACCTCTTCACCTCCGCTATTAGCAGCGAAATGGCGGGCACCCTGAACAGAATCGATGCCGCGTATGTCATCGCGCAGGACCAGGAACAGGTGGATAAGCTCTTGGAGATGCGCGACAGCCTCTCCCATGTACGGAAGGTTATCTATGTCGACCGGACCGGGATGAGCTCGTATCGGGGCAATGAATGGCTTGTCAGCTTTGCCGACCTGCTGGAGGCGGGCGAGGCCCTTGAGGCGAAGGATCCGGAGCTTTTTGCCCGGGAGGTGGGGAAGGGGAGGCCGGACGACATCGCCCTGATGATCATGACGTCGGGGACGACCGGCATATCCAAGCTGGCGATGATGTCGCACAGCAACTTTACCGAGATGGCGTCAAGCTGGCTGGAAACGATCCCCTCCGGTGTGGATGCGGACTGGCTGTCGATGTCTCCCCCCGCATGGATAGTCGACCAGATGTGGGTGGGAGTAGCCCTGGTCGGTGGGATGACTATGAACTTTCCCGAGACCCAGGAGACGGTTCTGGAGGATTTTCGCGAACTGGGTCCCGCCATCATCATTACATCGTCGCGGTTCTGGGAGGATCTCGCCTCCACTATCCGGGTCAAGATGGGCGATGCCGGTTTTGTACGAAGAAAACTCTTTCATCTGGCGGAACATATCGGAGGCAGGATCACCGATCAGGAGTCACAGGGGAGGCCCCCTGGGCTTGCTCTTCGCTTTGCCGGATGGCTGGCATCCGTTGCCGTCTTTCACCCCCTCCTGGACCGAATCGGCTGTTCCCGGTTCCACAGCGCGTACACGGGGGGACATCCGATCAGCCCTGATGTGATACGTTTTTTCCGTTCGCTGGGGCTGAATTTGAAACAGTGCTATGGGCTGACGGAATCAGGGGGGATATTCCAGATCCAGCCCGACAATGAGATCAAGGCCGAGACGGTCGGCAGGCCCCTGAGTGGTATGGATGTGAAGATATCCGAGGATCAGGAGGTCTTTCTTTTGAGCAAGACGGTGTTCCGGGGGTATCATAACGATTTCGAGGCAACGAAGGCTGCGTTTGTGGACGGCTGGCTCCGGACTGGGGATGCCGGCTATTTCGATGATGACGGGCATCTCGTCATTATCGGACGCAGGGAGGAGATCATCCGCAACAAGCAGGGGGAGGCATTCTCCCCTGATTTTATAGAGACACGTCTGAAATTCAGCACCTACATACGGGAGGCGGTCACCTTCGGCGAGGGACGCCCCCACATAACCGCGCTTATCAATATTGATATGGGGAATGTCGGCAACTGGGCCGAGGAGCGGATGATCCCCTATACCACGTATACGGACCTTTCCCAGCGGCCGGAGGTGGAGGAGTTGGTGAGCGGAGAGATCAGGGCGGTCAATGAACGGCTGCCTGATTCCATGAAGATTCGCCGGTGCATCCTCCTTTACAAGCTCCTCGATGCGGATGATGAGGAGCTGACACGGACGGGAAAGGTGCGCAGGCGGTTCGTCTACGGACTCTATCTGAAGCTTATCAACGCCATGTATGAAGACAGGGACAACCTGGATGTGAAGACAACGGTCCGCTACCGGGACGGGCAGGTGGGCACGCTTGAAACCAGGGTACGTATACTGAAACTTGATTGAGACGGGAGTGATGTCGCATGGAATTTTTCATCCAGCTTTTGGTGAATGGACTGAGCATCGGCTTTCTCTACGGCCTGGCGGCCATGGGATTCGTCATGATCTTCAAATCATCGAGTGTGCTCAACTTTGCGCACGGAGAGCTGATGGCCCTTGGGGCCTTTGTCTTCCTGTTTCTGATCGGAAGGGCGGGCCTGCCCGTCTACCTGGCCTTTCCCCTGGCCCTTGGGGCCTGTTTTGTCCTCGGATTCGTCGTCGAACGGCTCTTCCTGCGCCCGCTGATCGGTGAGCCCCTCATCTATGTCATTATGCTCACCGTCGGCTTGGCCTCTATGTTCAAGGGGGTTATGCTGCTCATATGGGGAGGAAACCTCTATACCTTTCCCGAGTTTCTCCCGGCGGGCCTTGCCATACACTGGGGGAGCGTAAACATACCCCCGGTGTACGTCGTGTCGATTGCAATCGGTCTGGTATTCCTCATGCTCTTCGGCCTCTTTTTCAAGTACTCCTCCCAGGGGATCTATATGCGATCGGTCGCGGATAATCAGCCGGGCGCCCTCTCGCTAGGGGTGCATGTGAGGAAGGTCTTCGCCCTCTCCTGGGCCATCGCGGCCCTCGTAGCGGGAATGAGCGGTATAGTTCTTGGTACCATCAACGGTATCAATGTCCATGACCTCTCTTCGATTGGGCTCAAGGTCTTCCCGGTGGTTATACTGGGGGGGCTCGACAGCATCGGAGGGGCGGTGATCGGGGGGATTATCATCGGCCTCCTGGAGACGTTTACCGGCGGGTATCTTTCCACGTCGCTGAGGGACGTCATCCCTTACATCGTTCTTGTATTCATATTGATGGTAAAGCCTTACGGCCTTTTCGGCCTGGTGGAGATTGAAAGGGTCTAATGAGAAAGTTACGGTTTCACCCCTGTGGTAATTTCAATGATCGGTACGGGCAGGAGCTGACGATCTTCGGGACGGATTTCGGCCGTACAGCCCTGATATCGGGGCTTGTCATCCTGTTCGCAGTGGTTCCATATGTGAGCGGGTCTTATTTCCTCTATATCCTCAATACTGTCGCCATTACCGCCATAGCGGCGATCGGTCTGAACATACTGGTAGGCTTTACCGG
>JAQULO010000027.1 GCA_028718565.1 Syntrophales bacterium
GTATATGTTTTTTAAAGAATTCCTGTTTTTCCCGTGTTTCGTCGATCGTTATCTGCCGGTGCCACTGGAAGGGGGTGAAGGGCTTTGGCACGAAGGTGGAGATGCTTATGGTAACCTGCCGCCGGGGTTGCCCCTCTCTGAGGACTTTATAGGCAAGGTCAACGATCCCCTCGAGGTCTTCCTGCGTTTCGGAGGGCAGTCCGATCATGAAGTAGAGCTTGATCGACTTCCATCCCGCGTCAAAGACCTTTCGCACTGTGGTCAGGAGGGCCTCCTCGGTGTTTCCCTTGTTAATCACGTCCCGAAGCCGTTGCGTCCCCGCCTCCGGCGCGAGCGTGAAGCTTGTCTTGCGGACCCTCTTTATCTGATTGATCAGTTTATCGGTCAGGGTCTCCACCCTCAAAGAGGGGAGGGCCAGGGCAAGCCGTTTATCGTAATACTCATCCATGAGCGATGTCAGGAGGTGTTCGATGCAGGAATAATCGCCGGAGCTGAGGGACAAAAGGGACAACTCGTCATGTCCGGTCGAGGCGAGCATCTCCCGCGCCATATCTTCCAGGGTGCCCGGAGATCTTTCTCTGACGGGTCTCCAGACCATTCCTGCCTGACAGAAGCGGCACCCCCGGGTGCAGCCCCGGGCTACCTCCAGCGTTATCCGGTCGTGGACGGCCCCGACGATCGGTACGATCGGTTTGGATGGACCACGCCACTTGTCCGGATCGACTACAGCCCGTTTCTTTATCTTCTTTTCCCCGCCGTGCAGGGACGGCACCCAGACACCGTCGATCTCCGAGAGGAGCCTCAGAAGACCGGAGCGTGTTGCCCCCTGCTCTTTTCCGCTGATAATCGCGCAGGAGATCTCCCCGATCACCTCTTCCCCCTCTCCTATGGCAAACGCGTCGAAGAATGCAGCCATTGGCTTTGGATTGAAGACGCAGGGGCCGCCCGCGATGATGATGGGTGTCCCTTCCTTTCTTTCTGCGGCGTATATCGGGACGTTTCCAAGGTCCAGCATGTTAAGAACGTTCGTGTAGGACAGCTCATACTGTAGTGAAAAACCCACGATATCGAATTCGGAAAGGGGAATCCCCGATTCGAGAGAGGCGAGGGGTATGCCGCTTCTCCTCATAAGAGATTCCATGTCCGGCCAGGGGGCGTATACCCTCTCGGCCGCCATCTGTGGGTCGTCATTCAGGATGGAGTAGAGGATCTGCAGGCCGAGATGCGACATGCCTATTTCGTAGGTGTCGGGAAAGGCAAGGGCGAAGGTCAGTTGGCAGGCAGCCCGGTCCTTTCGGATGGAATTGATCTCCCCTCCGATATACCTGCCCGGCTTCTGGACAAGGGGGAGGATCTCTTCAATGCATGAGTAACTCATAGCTTAATCTTCTTCAATGTTCCCCGGACCGCTTCCGCCGATCGCCGCAGGCCGTCCAGTTCCTCACCGGAAAGGGTTATTTCTTGTATTTCCTCCACCCCTGCAGCGCCCAGCTTGACCGGAACGCCGATGTAGATGTCCTCTATGCCGTATTGACCCGTAAGGTGTGCCGAAACGGGCAGAAGCCTCTTGCTGTCGGCGAGTATCGCTTCGACCATGGCTACTACGGAGGATGAAGGGGCATGCCAGGCACTGCCGGACTTGAGAAGACCCACGATCTCGGCCCCGCCCTGCTTTGTACGTTCTATAATGGCGTTGAGTCTTACCCTTTCTATACGCTGTCCGACGGGAACACCCCCCACAGTGGTACGGATGTCTGCCGGCACCATGGTATCTCCGTGGCTGCCGAGCACGATGGCCTCTATGTCGCTTGGCGGCACATTGAGTTCTTCGGCCAGAAAGGCTCGGTACCTCGCGGTATCGAGGATTCCCCCCATCCCCATGACCCGATGGGCCGGGAACCCCGATGTCCTCCAGGCAAGGTTTGTCATCACATCAAGGGGGTTTGTCACCATGATGATGATGCAATCGGGGGCGTGCCGTGCGATCTCTTTCACGACGGACGCTACGATCCCCCCATTCTTCAGGGCCAACTCGTCGCGCCTCATCCCCGGAGTCCGGGGAAACCCGGCGGTAAAGACCACAATATCCGAATGAGCGGTGTCGGCAAAATCATTCGAGCCTGTTATCCTGCCGACGAATCCTTCAATCGGCGCCGACTGCATGATGTCGAGGGCCTTTCCCTGCGGGAGACCTTCGACGATATCGATCAGGGCGACATCGGCCAGATTTTTTTCAACGATCCTCTGGGCTGTCATTGTGCCCACAAACCCGGCTCCGATTACAGAAACCTTTCTTTCCATGGCATTTCTCCGTTCATCTTTTTAATTTTCAGGAATCCCTTTTCTACGGGGTGTCACGATACTTATAGGGGTTCTGGAGTATATCGCGGAGCTTCGACAGGGCGAAGCGTGCGGGGAAGTTAGTCCTCGACAGGTAGGGGAGTGAGTCTCTCCTGAAGTCTTCCAGCAGCTTGTCGAAAACCTTACTGCTGTCGGGCGTTTTGACGAAGGTTCTCTCCTTCGTGCGTTCGTACAATATCTCCGGACCGAACACCTCGACGACCCGCTGAAACTGCCCGGGCTCGCTGAAATATTCTTTCGTTACCATGACCGGTATCGATATGCGCAGTTCAACCTTTGTCGTGTCGGACGCGATGACGCGCGATTTGTTCCACACCTGCATAACCAGGCCGTTTGGCAGGGCTACCTCTTCCACCAGATTCATCAGTATCTCCCGTTCCTATGCCATAGAGGCAATCAATCGTGGGACGTTATATCACACCATCCGCTTTTGGCAAACCTTTCTTGACTTGCATGATCGTTTTCATATATGGACAAAACTTTTCAGGAAAGGATTATACCCGATGGAAAGAACGACGGCCATACTGCTGCTGTCCTGCCCTGATCAGAAGGGGATTGTGGCTGCGGTTTCAGGTTTTATCGCTCAGCATAACGGCAACATACTGGACGCAGCCCAGTATTCGATTCAACCCGAGAACATGCTGTTCATGAGGGTGGAGTGGGATATGGAGGGGTTTGCCATTCCCCGGGACGAACTGGAGGACGCGATCGCCCCTCTCGTGAAGAGGTTCGGGATGAAATGGACGATACACTTTTCCGATTATATACCGAAGGTGGCGATCTTTGTTTCCCGGCATGTCTACTGTTTTCATGATCTTATACTGAGGCACCAGATGGGGGAATTCAGGGCAAAGATACCCCTGGTCATCAGCAATCACCCCGATATGGAGCCGCTGGCCGATTTCTTCGGCCTCCCCTACCGGCATTATCCGATCACGCCGGAAAATAGGGGAGAGCAGGAGAGGAGAGAGATCGCCGAGCTGAAGAGGGAAGGGATCGATCTGATCGTCCTGGCCCGTTACATGCAAATATTGAGCAATGAATTTGTCAGCCGATATCCCGGCAGGATCATCAACATACACCACTCCTTTCTCCCGGCTTTCGCAGGGGGGAGTCCTTACCGGCAGGCATACGACAGGGGGGTGAAGATCATCGGCGCCACCAGCCACTACGTTACGGAGAAGCTGGACGAGGGGCCTATCATCGCGCAGGATGTCATAAAGATCACGCACAAGGATTCGGTGAACACCATGAAGCTCAAGGGGAAGGACCTGGAGAGGACGGTCCTCTCAAAGGCGGTCCGGCTCCACCTTGAACACCGGATACTGGTGTACGGGTCAAAGACCATCATCTTTGACTGATTCCTCCCTACATCTATCAATTGGGTGTCGGACGGTACTGAATCTCTTTGTCCGGATAGGTCAAAAAATTGTTGGATTCTTGCTTCTTGTGGGCTTGAGAATTGACTACATCCTGGTTACCCTGAACACTTCTTCGATGGTGGTGATTCCTTCCAGCACCTTTCGGGATCCATCCTGGAGCAGGGTGAGCATCCCTGATCTGACCGCCTCTTTGAGTATCTGATTCGAGTCCGATGTCTTCAATATCAGTTTCTTCAGATGGTCGTTCAGGACCATCATCTCAAAAATGGCGGCCCTGCCCCTGTAGCCGGTGTTCATGCAGGAAGGACAGCCCCTCTTCCGGTAAAAGGTGTGCCCTTCGAGCAGGGTCTTGTCGATTCCCGTCTTCGTCAGAGACTTGTCATCCGGGGTGTAGGCCTCTCTACAGACGGGGCAGAGAACCCTGACGAGCCTCTGTGCAATGATTGCAACGACGGATGAGGAGATCAGAAATGGCTCTACTCCCATATCTATGATGCGGGTTATCGCACTGGCTGCGTCGTTGGTGTGAAGGGTGGAAAAGACCAGATGCCCGGTGAGTGATGATTGGATGGCGATTTCCGAGGTTTCTCTGTCACGGATTTCTCCCACCAGTATCACGTCGGGGTCCTGCCTTACGATGGACCGCAGGCCCTTGGCGAAGGTAAGGTCGATCTTGGGATTGACCTGTATCTGTCCGATCCCTTCCATACGGTATTCTATCGGGTCCTCAATCGTGATAATGTTGATTTCGGGACTTTTGATGGTAGAGAGGGCCGCGTACAGGGTTGTTGTCTTGCCGCTCCCCGTCGGACCGGTGACCAGGATGATACCGTGCGGGGATTGAATCAGGTCACTGAACAGGTTAAAGCGCTCTTCATCTATTCCCAGATCGGGCAATTTCAGGATGACACCCGTCTTGTCGAGAAGCCGGAGAACGATCCGTTCGCCAAACGCCGTGGGAATAACGGAGACTCGTATATCGATAGCCTTGTCGCCGATCTTGATATCGATTCTCCCATCCTGCGGCAGCCGTTTTTCCGCAATGTTGAGCTTGGCCATCACCTTGACGCGCGAGAGCAGAGCGGACTGAATCTTTTTCGGAAGTTTCAAGGCGTTGTACAGGACACCGTCTATCCGGTATCTGATGACAAGAGAACTCTGGTAGGGCTCTATGTGAATGTCGCTTGCCCTATCCTTGACGGCGCGTGAAAGGGTCAGATTCATCAGTTTTATTATCGGGGCACTGCTGGTATCATCCAACAGATCGGCCGTTTCTTCTATCTCGGAGATAATGCTGTCTGGAGATTCTTCATCACTCATATCCTGGATAAACTCTTCGGCGGAGTCGGTTCCCTGGTTATATGCGTTATTGATGGCAGAAAGGATGGCCGTTTGTGTGGAAAGCACGATACGGGCGTCCTTCCACCCTAAGATATGGAGGATATCATCGACGGGCTGGAAATTGGATGGATCATTCACCGCTACGAACCTGCCGTCCGGTGTCTCCAGAGGAACCATCTTGTGCCTTCTCAGATATTGTATGGAAAAGTTTTTTGTAAAACCTACCCCGTTCTTTTCGGTGGGCAGGTCGGACCAGAAAGGCAGCCCGAGTCGGGTGCCCATTGCCTCCAAGAGGGACGATTCGTTGACATCCTTTCTCTGGATCAGCATATCAACGACGGTTTCTCCTTGAGAGGGGAGGGGCTTTAACGCACCTGCGATCGCCTCATCGGAAAGGCCGTATCCTGCAAGCTGGGATTCTCTGTTCATGGGTGTCGCCACGAGAAATTCGATTCTTATTTTAAAAAATTGTTCTTTTTCCACCCCTCTCCCGTCCATCGTGATGATGGGTAAGAGAGCGGATCGCTGCCCGGAGTTGGAGCACGTCCCGCCCACGGCCCCGATCATTCCTGCAAGGACGTGGAGCGTATCCTAATCTCAAGGGACCTCTCACAAACAATGATGACGGGCCCTGGGGGCACTGTTCAATTCTTATCGCTCACGTTTTTTTTCGTAGGTTTTGATGACTCCCCCCTGGACCTTGTTCATGTGCCCCTGCTTCTCGTCGTATATCTCTTTGGCCTCTTCCTGGTTTTCTACGATATGGGGGGTGATAAATATGAAGAGATTGCGTTTCTCACGTGACTCACTCTCATATTTGAAAAGCCAGCCGAGAAGAGGAATATTTCCAAGGCAGGGAACCTTGTACGCGGTATTGGTGATGTCGTCTCCTATGAGCCCGCCTATGACGATAGAGTTCTTATCCTTTATCGTTACGGCCGTCTTGGCTGTGCGTTTCAGTGTGGTAGGCCGCACCGTCTGTTGACCTGCTTCAGTGACAAGCTTCGTGACCTCCTGGAATATGTCGAGCCTGACGAAGCGTCCCTGGCTGATCTGAGGGGTGATTCTCAGCGTGACCCCCACATCCTTGTATTCGTAGCTACTGTAATCCAGATCGGTGGTAGAGGTCTCCGCTCTGGTCTGATAGGGGACATTTTCCCCGATATATATTTCGGCCTCTTCGTTGTCCAGGGTGAGTATCTGAGGTGTGGAGAGTATATGGACATCTTCGTCTTTTTGATAGGCCTGAATGATTGCGCCCAGGTTGGGGAACGCGATGCCACCTATGTTGATCGTCTCGCTGAATACGCCAAGTGCCAATCCCTCCGGAAAGCTTATAGCTCCCGTCGTGGCGTCAACCGTCGGCATGATATTCTTTCCCCGAAACCCGCCCCCGTAGTACTTGCTGCCGTTATCGAAGCTGTCCCCCGCCATCCACTCCACCCCGAGATTAAGCCCCTTGCCTACGTTGACTTCCATAATGAGGGCTTCGATGTATACCATGGGACGGGGGATGTCGAGCTGTTTGATCACACCCTCAAGGATGTTGTAGTCATCCCTTCCCGCCGTAATGATGAGGGTGTTGGTGGCCTTGTCAGGTATAATGTTTATGTCTTTCGAGAGGGGGGGGGCCTTCCCCTTGTTTTCATCCTTCGTATCCTTCGACGGAAGGTTCATCAGTACCTTCGCCAACTCTTCGGCATCGGCATTTTCAAGGCGGTAGACACGCAACCGCTCCTCTCCCCGGGGGACATCCTTATCCAGGAGTTGTATAAGCTGCCTGATGCGCGAGGTATCATTTTCGCTGGCCAGGGTTATGACGGTGTTGGTTCGCTCATCCGCCACAATCTGTATGTCAGATGTGGCCGTCCCCTTTTTCCGCGTAGCTGGGTTTTGAAATATCTGATCCAAGGATTTGGCAACATTCACGGAAGAGGCCCTCTCCAGCGGTATAACGGAGATCTGTTCCTCTATTCCCTCAATATCCAGTGCGCTGACAATTTTGAGAAGTCTTTCTATGTTGGAAAGCAGGTCCGTTACAATCAGCATGCCAGTTGGAGGATAGGATAGAATAACGCTTGATTTTGATATCAGGGGCTCGAGAACCTTCTTCAATTCGTCGGGACTTGCGTAGCTCAAGGAGATGATCTGTGTCACAATTTTATCTTCAGGAATTATCGCCTCTCCCTTGAGACGTGTTTCAATATTTCTGGTTATTGCGTCCCGGGAAGGGACTATCTTGATGATATCCCCTGATGGAATCATACTGTATCCATGCACTTCCATGACCGATTCAAATACCTTGTAGGTCTCCTGGATCGAGATTTTCCTCGGGGAGGTTATAGTTACATTTCCCGTGACCCCCTTGTCGATCACGAAGTTTTTGCCCGTTAATTCGCTAATAAATTTGATGAATACCCTTATGTCAACATCATTGAAATCTATGGTGACATGTTTGGAGGTGTCCGCCTGTTTTTTTGATTCCGGAAGGGCCTCCTTTTTTACGGGTTTCCCGTCAGGCGGAGTTTTGGAGACGGAGGCCTCTCCCCCGGTCGTCTTGGTGGTGGATGTGGTAACAAGTTTTTCCTCGCCTGTCACCTTCGCCCCCATTATACTTCCGGGTGCCGAGAATGACGCGACGCATAGAGTGATGACAGATAACAATAAGTATCTTTTTACTGATTTTCTCATACCGAAAGCATTTCGTTTCCTGTAATTATTTTTTATCGCTTTTGTCATTCGAAAGTTTTTCTAAACTCCGCCGAATCGCGAACATCTTTTAGGTCCCTATCATCTTTGGCCCAGTTTTTCACGTCATTATTTATGCGCGCAGCCCTCTTCAGATAATCAAGGGCGTTGGGGATATTCCCCTCCTGAGAGTATAGGCATGCCAGATTGTAATAGGGATTGACATAATCACTCCTCAGGCCGATCGCCCTCTTGAACAGTACCTCTGCGTTTCTATTTCTTCCACGGCTCATATAAATGACCCCGAGATTGTTCAGGGCGAAGACGTGTCCCGGCTCAACATTCAGGACGTGAGAGTATCCCTCAACAGCCTTATCCAGGTTGTTTTTCTGCTGGTAACTCAGGGCCTTTTGGTACAGGTCATTTACGTCGGATATCGTGTCGACGACTTTTTTACCTTTGTCGGCATTTCCAGCCATGGGGGAGGGGAGGGGGTCGTTTTTGCCGCCGTCGGGAAGTGAAACTGCCGCCACGCCCGTGCTGATAACCGTTTCCCGTTGTGATGTCGGCGTCTTTTCCACCACAACATTTTTGTGTGCGATTACGATCTCCTTTCCGTCCGGCGCACTATTCCTAAACAAGAAAAGAACAATCACGGCAAGTAATATCAGGACAACAGTCGCGCTGATTGTCCATACCGTCATGCGACCGGTTCTACTTCTGTGTTTTGTCGCAGGCGCTATAGGACCGTAGTGTTTGTACAGGCTGTCTTTTTCTTCCTGGGCCTTTTTAAGGGCGTTATCTATGTGACTCATCTATTCCACTGAAAAAAATTTGTATTCGAAAAAAAATCAAAAACCGTCTCTCTTTTTACCATGACTGTCAGCAATAGAAGGATGATTATGATCAGGGCAGATAAAAGCAGCAAGTGTCCTCTTTTCCTTCCTGAGTTTGTTTTGCCTGTCAGGTAGCCGCTGCCGATATCGGCCGCCGCCTCTCTGATAAGTTTCCTGCTGATGACGGTGGAATCCCTGCTGTACGCGATGAGCAATGCCCTGTCACAGATGACATTGATGCGCCTGGGGATGCCCCCGGAATAGCTGTGGATTTTTCTATAGGCCTGACTGGAAAACAGGGGGGCTTCGTTGTCTCTGCCTCCTACCTGTAATCTGTGCCTTATATAGCTTTCTTCCTGGTGGTAATTGAACGGGGTTAAGGTATACCTCACTATAATTCTTTCATTGAGTTGTTTCAGAGATGGAGATATTAGAAGCTTCTCCAACTCCGGTTGACCTATGAGCACTATCTGTAGCAGCTTTTCTCTTTCGGTTTCGAGATTGGAAAGCATACGTATCTGTTCCAGCAGGCCACGGGAAAGGTTTTGGGCCTCATCGATAAGTAAAACCGCGTTTCTCCCCGCAGAGAAGTTCCCAAGTAGAAATTTGTTTAACGCGTCAATATATCGTTTTTTGGTCTTTCTCCCTCGTCCCGATTTGACTCCGAACTCCTGATTTATAGCTGCCAGGAGTTCCATTTCCGAGATAGAGGGGTTGAATATAAGGGCGCTGTCAACCGATTTGTCCAGGATTGACAGCAGCTGTCTACAGATTGTGGTTTTGCCTGTTCCGATTCCTCCCGTGATTACTATGAACCCTTTTTTTTCATTTATGCCGTAGATCAGGTGGTTTAATGCTTCACTGTGCTGCGGACTGAAAAAAAGATACCTGGTGTCCGGGGTCATATTGAATGGATTTTCTTTTAAACCGAAGTATGATGTGTACATGGTAAGATTAAAGACCGGAAGCCCGCTTCAGATCTTTTCCCCCTTCCTCAGTCTATTCAAATATATATTCCAGATCCTGTTTCTTTCCCCTTCTTTCGATGTTAAGGCTTATTGCGGAACCGGATTTAAGCCCGGTGTACAGTTCCATTATTTCATCCGGGCTCTTAATAGGTTGCTTGTTAACGCTCTGTATGACATCCCCGTTTTGCATGCCCATTTTTTGGAAAATACTCCCCTCTTTTATTCTACTTATTACGAAGCCCTCCGATTTTCCAGCGGAAAAATAAGGCCGTATCCTTGCCTGCGTAAGAGTTTTGCTAACGTTCTTCAGGGCTTCATCTATCTCGGTTTTTCTCACAGTGATCGAGCTTCTACTGTCGGAAGCTGTTTGTTTGGCGATCTCCGTGTCTTTGTCGGGTTTTTCTTCCATGACCAATATTTCATCCCTGCCTCCCACGCGCAGTGCGACCCTGCCGCGCATTATCTTGACTACCGTGGCGGAGGCGATGGTATCTCCTATCCTGAAAAGGCCCTGTTTTTTCTTGTCTGTCTCCTCGATAACGGCATAATCGAAATCCCGAGCGCCTGCAACCGTCCCGAGAAGAGTCAGGTTTAGTGTGGTGGGTTCCAGTTGATCAATATCGATCTGCTCTTTTAAGAAGGCTTTCCCCGTCGTTCCGAAGAGATTCCTTTCTGAAATCGAGCCGTAAGAATTTAAGGGTGGTTTCTTGACGATCTTGCGAGGAATGGTTTTTTCAACCGGTATCCCCCCCGCACGGATTTTAATGAGATTTGGGCATGTTACCCTGTAGAATATGTCCACGGACAGGTATGACAGGACGGTTATTGACAATAAGATAGCTAATGGACGATACTTGATTATCATTGTTCCTGACTGATTCTGTGTTTAGGATTGGCAAGGGTTCCGCTAAGTACAACAGAAAGATCCTTGTCGGAGACAGGCGTATGCACGCGGCCTTTTATCGCGATCCTGCTGCGGAGAATATTGTTGTTGAGAAATATATTTCCGTTAAAGGATCCACTCAACTGTTTTCCTGATATGTCTGTTTTGTCTATCTTGAGGGTTCGACCTCCCAGGGTGGTATCGATTTTAACAGTGTCAAAATCAAGTTTGTCAAGGCCGAATAAGTTTTCAACCAACTCCATATTCCCATCGCGAAGCACTAAATCAGCGTTTCCAATTCCATTGATTACTTCCCCGATCTTGCCGCTGTACTCCACAGAGCCATTGAGCCTCCCTGTTATATGGCGATTCAGGATGGTCTTCAGGTAAGAGCATTCGCCTATATCGACGTTGACCAACCTGATCTGTGATTTTACCGGTCCACTGGTTGAAAAATAGTTTGCGCAAAGAATATCCGCCAGCACATCTCCACCGTATGCACCTGCCTTCAGGGATAATGAAATTCGTCCCTGAAGGAGCTTGCCGAGCGCCAAACGCGCCTTTATGCGATCTATCCTAACGGTCGCTCCGGGGGTGTCCTTTACGTTGATCACCAGGTTGTCTATCTTTACGGCTAATGGGAAGACAAGCGTTGCAGAGTCTGACGATACAACAATGTTGGGATTGTTCTTCGAAGCGGTCGATTCGAGGAAGTTTTTTATACACGAGTCGGGAAAACAACAGTAAAGAAAAACTATCGTTATCAGAATGCCATACGCCATATATCCCACAGATTTCTTTTTCATGGCCGTGTATCGGGTAATTTCTGTTGGTACGTTGCCAGGTGAAGCAGTACGGTCAGGTATTCAGGCTTGTCCTTGCTTTGTTTTATGGAAACCCTCTTTAATCTTACCAGGTTTTCCGGTGATTCAACGAGATAAAGGTATTCGACAAGCTGTCGTAATGTTATTTCTTCCAGGTTCATTTCGACGGACGATTCCTTGTAGGGCGTAGCATCTGTCGAGAGGGAAGGCTTCATATATTTTATACTTGATTTAATGCCCGCCCTGCCCGCCTGTTCTTCAAGGAAGGAAAAAAGGGTGAATTCTTTCGGTCTGCGGGCCAGTGTGACGCCAATGTCTCCGGAATCAACGCTCAGGGCTCGGTATTCCGCACTAAGGGCAACGATTTCCTCCAGTGCCTTCTCGTTTACCTCTATGGAATGTCTAACCTTTTCCCTTGCGTTCAAAAAAGGCAGCAGTACAAATTGGAGAACGAGAAATATGGTTACGAGGGACGTGCCCAAGGCAACAGATAGCTTCTCCCTCTTTGTAAGTTTTGGTTTCACCAAAAAATTCATCTTTATCTCAGATCCATTTTCAAGTCTAATCCGACTCTGTTCTCTTTTTCGATAAGGCTTGCAGAGCTTATCTTAACATTATTGAAGATATTCGATTTACCGAGGGCTTTTTCTATATTGTCCACCGTGTTGAAATTATCAGTCTGTCCCTTGATTGTTACGGTGTTTCCATCGTACTGAAAACTCGTTACAACAAAGTCCACGGACGCCGGAAGAAGTCGTGATATATCGTCTAGGATGTCCAGTACTCTGACGCCCGAGAGGAGATTTTCCCTCCCTGCGGGTGGATTTCGCAATTCCTCAACTTTAATCCTCAACTGTTGAACCGGATCGACTATCCTTGTCACTTCAGGCCATGTTTTGTGAAAAACGTCGGTTATCTCTTGCTTCAAATCTTTCAAATATCTGCTGTCATAGCGATAAGTAAGATAGACATCGACGCAGAAGGTAGAGAGAATGATCAAGAAAAGAATTGCCATCCAACGGAAGCCTTTTTTGAATTCATCGTACTTTTTTTTCGGTTTAAAATCGCCAAGGCTGAAGTTAAATCCATGCGTGTCCCTTACATCCCTGGTTGCGAGGGCAAGAGCCTGATTCATCAATGCGGGATCCCAATTCTTCATGATTTTACCCTCAAAGCGGATGTTCTCCGCCGCTGATACATCGGCCACGGCTACCGGAAGGGAAAAGAACCTTTCCATTTCCTCCCTGAGCAGGGGGTAAAGCGACCCTCCGCCGGTCAGAAATATCCTTGAAGGCATTAAATCCATATTGCTGTTTAGTATAAGAAAATTAAGGGTATTACCGACATCAGTGAAGAAGTCATTACATATCTTGCAGATATCTTCTTTTGCCTCTTCCGCACTCCCCATTTTTTTTATCTCTTCGGCGGAGTGTTGGTCGCAACCCACTGCCCTCACTATACTATCGGATATGGCTTCTCCCCCAAATCTGAAGTGTCTTATCTGGGAGATCTTGTTTCCCTTGAAAAGAACGCCCGCTGTGTTTCTTTTGCCTATATCCAGCAACAAAAAATATTTTTCGGGGTCGCAGGCAGCCGCCAGTTTCAAGGCTACCGCGACGGCATCTATATCTATGACCGACGTCTCTATATGGTGCGCTGCAAGGAGATTTACAAGGTCACCGACGGTAGATTTCGGAACCGAGGCCACCAGCGCCTCCGGCTGTTCCGATTGAGTTGTTATGATGTAGTCGATCAAGACATCGTCAAAAGAGTAGGGGATAAGCGGTTCAAGTTCGTAGGGAAGGATCTGCTTGATCTTTTTTCTGCTCTTAAAGGGGAGTTTGATATTTCGGAAGGAAAACTGGTGGACTGGTAGAGAAGTAACACATATACTGCTCCTAAGGGTGTCGTTTTCAAGCAGCTTCTCTATTGCCTTATCTATACCACCTGCCTCCTCGATATCGATCATCGCCGAGTTGACAACATGGTATTCTCTGAAGCCGGCGGCAATCTGGACCGCTTTTATGCTGTCTTCGCCTATGTCGAGGCCGAGGATCTTCTCCGGCATCAGTCTACCTTCCAGGATAGTATCCTTACTGTTTTCTTTTCGTTGTTTCTCTCAACCACTCCGCTTATCTTCTTGCTCATGTTGTTCAGGAACCCTGTAGATATGATGTTAAAGATGTCGCTCTTCACGGATATCAGTGAGGGGGTTATGGTGATTCCATCCATCCCCGGTACGTCCTTATACCATAATGGGTCGGAAAGGTTGTTCTCTTCATCTTTTCTGAACTCCTCCATATTCGAAACCATTTCCCCGGTGATTTCATCTGAAAGTGCCATCAGTACCGGTCCGGGAGCTGTATTTATATTTATTTTGGTGCTGCCATGCACAGTGAGATACTCCCTGATGCCGGGGTTTTCGCCGGTTCCGTAGTACAATTCCCTCGTAACGCCCTTTATCATGAGTAACTCATCGACACTGTCGAGCGGCCCGTTTTTGCATGAGTGGGGCTTGTCCAGACCTTCATAATACATATTTTCGGCACCAAATCCGGTTATTTCGTCATCCTCATCTATCCAGTCCTTTAGCGCGTCTACAATATCCCCGGCTTGACGCTCATCAAGGTTGAATTCCGAAAGGGTCAGAAATCTTACAAGCATGTCTTCGATATCGCTGTTGTATACACCAGCCTTAACAAGTTGATTGATCGGTATCCTACCAGATTCATCCTTAATATTCAGCATGAAATGTCCTTTATCAAAGAAGGCGGCCGATCCCGCGGAAACGAGTTCCAGTTTTGCCCAGTTTTCATTGAGGGAATCGAAGTTATTTGAGTCTCCTGTCAGGAGGGCTTCACCCCCGTAGAATCCGGATTTTGCGATATAAAAGAGCTTAATTCCATCACTCAGATTTGCCGCCTCGTACACTTCGGATCTTGATGACAGGTTGAGCTGTAACGTGAGGGCAATGATGACGGCTATCATCAGGATTACAAGGATTAATGCCACGCCACGGTTGTTTGACAGAATTTTTCTCATTGATTTTCCGCCATTGGCAGGAACACCTTCGTCATGAACCTGTACGGATTGCCAATCTTATCGGGATCTACAAATTCCAGGTGTATTGAAATTATTGCAGGGACTCTGTTTTTATGGGGCTCCAACTCGGAATTCCACGAATTGTACTCTTCTCCCTTTGTGTCGTAAAACGTATACGTTAAAGAGTGTAGCCTTTCACACAGGATAAACCCCTCGCCGCTGAAGAGTTCCTCTTCATTCACGTCGCTGTCTTTAAACAACGAGTCTTCTCTCATCATGACGGAGCCTTCATTCTCTCCCTCCACGACATAGTAACCGATCATGGCAATGCCTGTGGCACCTCCGTAATCAGGGTCCAGGTGGGCCGATGAAAAAAACGAAAGATTCATGAATCGTTCACCCTTGATCTCGCGTTCTTCCGAGATAAATCTGAAGGAATCACCGTACCTACAGACAGATTCCAGGTCGGTTATCATCCTTGTCATAGTACTTCGGGTCGTGCGATAGACGTCGTTGCCGGACCTCGTGTTCTCGATAATCTCAAAAGTTCCGATGTAGGCGGTATACACGGTGCCCATGACTATGGTCAGGATAGATATGGCGATAAGTATTTCAACAAGCGTAAATCCTCTTTTTCTGACTGTAATCATGGTTGAACCTCGCAGAGTCCGGATATCAGAGTCACACTCAAAGGCTTCGATTCGCAAAGAGGGCGGTACATCGTGATACATTGCCGCAGGGCAAACGCTCCTTCGGCGCTAAATCCTGAAGACATCGGGTTGGCTTGGCCGGGGTCTAAATAAGTCAGCAAGCTAACGTATCAATCGAAGGACTAGGGCTAAAGCTACAAACCCGCGACTCGAATGGTTTGCAAAAACCTATTACGAATAAAAATCTAACCGGTGATAAACCTGTAAAGGACGAGCCGGTAATCATTGTTCAGTGTCATTCTGCTGTTTGTGACAGTCAGCTCAATCTTCCTCAGATTTTCAATTTCCGTTTCTGATACGCCCAGACTCCATGTATAATCGGGAAAATCATCCCCGAAATTGCCTTCTTCGGGGATGATGCCTCTTGGGGACGTTGCTTCAATTTGAGCCATCAGGGATTGGGCAAGGAGGGCGGCCGTTGTTTCAAACCTTGACCTGCCGGTCATGGATATGCTCTGCGAGTGAGATTGAAAAACAGCTGTGAGCGAGATTGCAAGAATGGCCATGGCCACCATGACTTCAAGGAGCGTGAATCCCCCGGAAACTTGTTTGCATGCGAGCCGCATGGTGCGTGTGCGGACAACCATATTTCATCCTTCCAATGTTCAACAACGTGAGACCTTCGGGTTTCTATCATACGGATTTGGATTTTTCAATACAGCCATTTATCCGTTGACAAGCGCACCTGTTCAGTATTACGGAGAGAGGATCAAAGTGTATGCATAACTGGTAAACACTTCTAAAACAACCGGAAGCAAATCATGCTGATAATGCAGAGACTGAGCGGGAAATCCAGTTGCTTTCTCTCAGGACGACCGACCCTTGAGGGTTTTGGTGACTGTGTCAGGGGATCGGGATGTTTCTCCGTTTGGGTGTGTAACACGATGCCATGAAGACATTCAGAATTATTTTCCCCGGTCTCTTTGTTGCTCAAATTATAGCCACGCTTCAGGTATACGTCTCTGATATTGATCTGTACCGAACCCTTGACGGTATAAAGAGCGCTGGATATTTCACCGTTCCCAACCAGCATATAGCGTCTGGCCTTCGGGATATGTCCACAGCCTTTTTAGGTGGCATTTTTTTTACTCTCAGTGTGGGAGCAGGTATTTCACTCCTGACACTTCTGGCGGCCTGGATATGGGATCGAGTCTTCTCGCGAAACAGATTGCTTTTGGTTCCTTTCCTGATATTGTGGACTTGGGTGCTCGTGAAGACAAACAGCCAAGGGCTTTGTCCCGTAGTAACTTCCTATTTTCTCGTTATACCCCCCACAGTCTTCGCGTCCACCATTAGATGGATGCCTATGCGATCCGGGGGAAAGACCCTGTTGGGAGAGGTCGCCTGTACGGTACCTCTTGTGCTTATTGCGTTGCTGTGGGCGTTTCAGACGGGAAGCAGCAACCTGTTCCTGGATATCAGGGATAACCTGCTCCTTTCCAATTCATTTGGCACAAAGATAAACGATTTCTACTATAAATACACCCTGTATCCCGCGGAAGCATTCAAGACACAGGAGCAGAAGATGCTGAAGACATACAGTCTGGAAAATGCCGGTAACACCTCTTTACTAAAACCCCTGGAGAGGGAATTGGAAAACCATGATTATCTGAATGTGGAAGGATGCGAAAATGTTGACCTGATGGTAGGAGAAGAAGAAAACGGAGTTCTGATCTTTAGGAATAGGGGCGAGGCGATCCTTTTGACCACTCTCGGGGACTTTCTTCTGAAATCTTCAACCGTGTTGAAGGAGTTTTCAGTGAAGAGCGACAGGCACGCATTTTTCCGTCAGTTTACATTTTTTTCTATTCTCATAGGTTTTCCCATAATCCTGTATATTGTAACGTATGCGCTGATTCATACGGTGTTGCACGTTTTTCTTGATCCGAAAGGCTCGGCGATTATTACCTCTGCTATCTGTTTTTCAATAGGTGTGGCGTTGCTACTCCCGTTCTTTAGCGATGGGAAGGCCGTTAATGCAGGTAATCTTAACAATGCCGTGGAGTCCGGGCATTGGCGGTATCGAGTCGAGGCCCTGAAAATTATACAGCAAAAGGGGCTTGATGTGGCTGGCTTTGAATACTATAAACAGATGCTTACATCTCAGCATGTGCCTGAGCGATACTGGCTGGCAGGTGCTCTCGGTTTCAGCAGAGGACCTGAGACCTACAGGGACATATTTATTCTTCTGGATGATTCTTCTCCTAACGTAGTCTGCAAGGCATTTGAGGCCCTAGGTAGAAGGGGAGACAAAAGTATTGTAAGAGAGATTATGAAGAGAATCGAAGCGTCGGATCATTGGTACGAACAGTGGTACGCCTATAAGGCCCTGAGAGCTCTTGGGTGGAATCAAACAAAATAGAAATAAAACAAATTGTTATAATCGTCATGGTGATTGTTTTCACAGAAACTGCCACGAGATATATGCTTCTGATGGAACAGTATCATCCGATGATTATCATGGGTGTTGCGCGCGTTACCGGGGTTCTCCTGATTTTACTGATTGTCCTTGTATGGGGAAGGGGCTTGCCCTCCGTAGGACTGTCACCTCCTGAAATAATTCCGGGACTAAAAAAGGGGTTGATATGGTCGGCCGTTCTAGGGGCGGTTACACTTCTTGTTTTTGTAGTGTTGTTTGTCACCGGGGCTGATCCTCTGGCATGTATACATGCCGATCTGCCTCCAGAACGTAAAGATATCATCCTCTTTTTTATTGTAGGAGCTTTAGTGGCTCCCTTGGCGGAAGAAGTCTTTTTCCGTGGGGTACTATACGGGTTTTTCAGGAGATGGGGTGTGCCTGCGGCCGTTGTCATAAGCACGCTGCTGTTTGTTATTGCTCATCCGATTGGTTCCGGTATTCCATGGCCACAGATTGTGGGGGGCATGCTTTTTGCGGTAGCATACGAGACAGCTGGAAGCCTGGCAACTCCTATTGTCATCCATGTCCTGGGAAATCTGGCTATCTTTACCATGTCGCTTATACCTTTAATGGTTTCGTAAAGAATCCTCCGGTGTGTCTTAAGGAATCTATCTGTAATCATCATAGGTTCTGATGCGGCTGAGGAAGGGTTCAAAGATCAGGGTGAAATGCCTGTCTTTTTTTGCGAGATGCAGTACCGTCGGTTGCACGTAACCTTTTTTAAAAAACTGTATGTCAAACTCCCCCTCTGTGGTTTTTTCCCCCTTGAACCGGCAAATGTCTTCTACCCTCACCCCTTCGGGGAGTCGGTAGGCGTGTTTCCTTATATCATCTACGGCCTCAGGGGTTGAATCGATGCTGTATGCGTATATAAGGTGGTTGTTGAGATCCAGGTGAAGGATGTAGTCAACTTGGTTGCGGATTGCGTCGCTACGCAGCTCGTCGCCCGTATTTACCAAATAGTTTGCGGCCGATGTTAATCCGTCGTTGAACATCGTATCCCGGATCTTTGGGACTGCTATCAACAGCATCAATCCTATAAGAAGCACGACAACGGAAAGCTCTATAAAGGTAAAGCCTTTTTTATTCAGTATCCCAGTTTGTGATGTCACTGTCTTTACCGTCACCACCCAACTCTCCGTCGGCTCCATAGGATATGATATCATAGTCTCCTTTTGTTCCGGGACATAGATAGAGGTAATCATTACCCCATGGGTCGCTCGGAGTCTTTCCCTTTTCAAGATATCCCCCTTCCCGCCACTTTTTGGCGAGGTTCCCCACTTCGGGGGGTTCAACCAGCGCCTGCAAACCCTGCTCAGTGGTGGGATAGCTTCCGTTATCAAGTTTGTAGAGTTTTAGGGCTGTTTCCAGACTTTCAATCTGTATCCGGGCCTTTGCCTGTCTCGCCTCATCGGGGCGACCCATTATTCTGGGCATGATCAGTCCCGCAAGGATGCCGAGAATAACTATAACTACCATCAATTCAATCAGCGTAAAGCCTTTATCGTTCTTCCCCATTACGATTTTCACCTCACCGGTTTCTGTTACGATCATCTTACTAATCGATTCATCTCATAGAGCGGGAGTAGTATGGAAACAACTATAATACCCACAAACAGACCCATGACAAGGATCATAATCGGTTCCAGAATGGATGTCATAATCATGATTCCTGACTCCACTTCTGTTTCATAACTGTTGGCGATCTTATAGAGCATCTGTTCCAATGTCCCGCTCTGTTCACCCATGGAGATCATCTGAAGCGCGAAGGGAGGAAAGAGGCTGCTCTTCGCGAGTGCCGTGGACAGACTCTGTCCTTCTTCCACATCTCTGGCCGCCTCCTCGATTGCATCTGCGATCAGATTGTTGTCCGCCACGTTCTTTGCTATGGCAAGGGCTGTCAGGAGCGGAACCCCGCTCCGCAGAAGAGTGGCGAGGGTCTGGCTCAGGCGCGCCACGGCCATTTTGTGAACCATCGGACCTATGAGTGGCGTCCTTATCTTGATCTTGTCCCACAGATATTGTCCCTTTCGCGTACTTCTGAACGCATACCTGAGTCCGGCACATATGGCAATAACGATCAGAAGAATTATCACCCAGAAAGATCTCAGGAAGCCGCTGAAAGAGATCAGGAGGACCGTTATCGTGGGAAGAGTCTGATGCATCTCATCAAATATGTTGGTTATTTTTGGAACAATAAAAGTGGTGAGAAAAAGGAGGACAGCACTGCAGATGAAGAACATGAAGATTGGATAGGCGAGAGCGGCCTTTATCCTTCCCCTTAGGGCCTGCTGCTTTTCATTGAAGTCCGCCAACCGTTCGAGAACTATGTCAAGTGTTCCCGATGCCTCGCCGGCACGAATCATATTGATATAAAAAGGCGAAAAAATGCCAGGATAATGGGAAACGCTTTGTGCCAGACTCTTGCCCTCATTTACCCCTTCCTTTATCTGGGCCAGAGTTTTTTTCAGTTGCGTGTTAACTGTTTGGGAAACGATTGACACCAATGAGGTCACAAGGGGTATCCCGGCACCGAGAAGTGTGGCCAGCTGTCTGGTCATAATGGATACATCACGCTGACTCACCCTCTTAAACGGATTGGCTACAGATTTTTTGTATGGTATGTCCTGTTTTTCTCCCGAAGATGTTTCCATCAGATCAACGGGAAACATATCACTCTCTCTCAGCTTTTGCCGCGCTGCCAGGGTGCTCTCGGCATCAATGATACCTTTGAGTTTTTTGCCCTTGATACTCAGAGCGTTGTATTCATAAACAGGCATTTGAGAACATCATCTCCATTGTACCAGCGCTATTTGTAATAGGTTCTTGTTACCGGCCTTCCTACCATATCAGATCCCCTATTTCAATATCACGGGCAAGGGGTGTCAGGAGCACGTAATCTGTCCGGTGTTACATTGGTCGTTACGAAGAGGGGAGTCGCGCCGCCCGTAACAACTCAAGACCTTTTCTTATCTCGCCAACGCCCAAATAGGTGCGGATATCCGTATTCGAATACTTCACGATACAGGTGGGGGTTCCGTGGATCGGGTACGTTTTTACGATGTGGGCGATAGCCTCCTGATCGGTTTCTTTGAGGCCACGTGGTTTAAAGGGTATTCCCTGTGCCGTCAGCACCTTTGACAGGATCTCGTCATTGTATACGCTGTATACGCTCTTACTCTTTGCCAGGGAAAAAAGGACCTTTCTTGCGTGCAGGATGTGCCTGAGATCGTATGTCGTCCCAGTAATATAAAAAAAATATTTTGCAAATAAAAGTGTCTGGCTGTGCCCGGGCACATCAACGAAAGTGACCTTGACCCCGCCACTGGAGAGGATTTCGTTTAGCGCCGGATCCAACTCAGACTCCACCTCCTGGCAGGGGGAACAGAAATAATCCGTAAAGACAATCAGTTCATATGGGCCGGAGCCGCAGGAGGACACGAGAAATTTTTCTGCGGTGAAAGCAGGCGTGGTGGAAGCAGGCGTGGGGGAACCGGAGAATGTCAACATGATAAAGAGGTAACCAAGGAAGATAAAGAGCAGAAGCGGAATACGTCTCACGGCTAAAGGAAATAGCTCAACATCCCCGAACGCATAGGTAATCTCTTTTAACAGACCATCTTCAACGGCAACGGATTTTTTGTAATTGAGAATGAAGGCGATTATTACGATCACAGAAAAAGATAAACAGAAAGGACAAAACACGCCCTTTACAAACTGATAGGCAACAAGATAGATCTCAACGCCGATTCCCATGGCAAGAAAGGCGCGCACATAGGCCGGTTGGCGGAAGGCGGCTAGGACGGCAATTGCCAGCATGTACCCGATGCCGATATATTTTAGGTCAAACCCTAAGATATCTCCCTGAAGGTATATGCAGGAGGTATCACACAGTATGTAACACCCCACGATTCCTATTCCTGTCAGCGCCAGAAGGATTGTGACGAAGATTTTGCCTGCCTTTAATTTGTCAATGATATTCATTCTGCCATCAGTCTTGTCCACCCTCGGTTCTAATTGTTAAGTGACAAGTACCACGACCGGCGGAGGCGCTGACACTCGATTGGTCAGCGTGGTTTGCGATCAATTTCTTCGACTTGAGATACATCCAGGAAAAGTTCAATGTACGTTTACATGAAAATAATCCCAAGTACTTGATTATCTACATTCTTCGTCATGACGGCAACGAGGTTATGGGAGTTCTTTGACAATAATCGCAGTCACCACGTATTCAAGGCTGAGCTTAGGTGGAACCGGGAAGATCTCACCAAAGAGAATGAGTTCCAAGAACACCTCCAAGTCGGTCTTAAGTGTTCATGGATGGAATGAAGTGACGACCACTCGATTGTTCAAGAGCGCTTTCTCCAATGTCCCAGTACCTGGCATCCACTATATGAGGTCGTGTTTTTTGTCAAGGTTAGCCTCGCCGATTAAAACAGAAATGGGTCTGTCTTCAAAAATGGTCAGAAGTATTATCGGTTCGGTGAATACATACTTCCGTACCCGCAAATATGTATGGCACCTTTTACGTTGTCGGCATCACCGTGGCTTCCGGCAAGCTCTATTCCTCAACCCTACATTTGGGGGATTGTTTGAGGGAAGTATAGGGCCTTCCCGGATTATGACAAAGGAGTGAGGGAAGTCCCTATACTTTTTCCGTAGCGGCCAGCTCCGGATAAGGGTGAGAAGCGGGACAGACACCATCCGCTCTCGCTTCAGGCATATTCGCGCACGCGATATGCCTGAAGCGTACTACAGGAAACTACGGAGCGGTACACGTGTAACTATCCGCGCTGTCCTCGTCGCCGCTGCCGTTGTAGCGGGGATAGGTTGGATAGGGGCAGAGCGGGCGCGAGAAATTAACGGCTCCGGTGGTCGGATCTATATTGGTCGCCAAAAGCGTCCCAGGTGCTGTTCCATCTGTTACCCAGGCGTCAAGGGCAGGCAGTAGCTCGGAGCCTGGTCCTGCGCCAGGACCTCCTCCGCAATGGAAAATGCCTTGGGCAACATAGAAGCGCATGAAGTTATCGGCTTGAGTTTGTCCGCCTACTGATGTGACAATGCCGTTATAGTAGTCGGCGGTGGCGTTATAAGGTACGGCGACATCGCAACTGCCGTGCCACAGGATCAGTTTTCCGCCGGCTGATGCAAAAGGCGCCAAGTTTGGACTGGTCACATCGATCACTGAGTGCATTGCCGCTACGGTAAGGGCATTGGCATCGAAGTCGTAGGCCAACACCTCCGCCGGCGTCAGACCAGCGTTCTTTGCAAGTAAATTTTTCACACCGGTATCATAGAAAAAGTATGCCAAGCTGGGTGTACCAAGGAACCATGTGTCCCATTGACCCGTCACAGCTTCGGTCCCATTATAGCGAAGACCTGCATAGTAGATGGTGCCTGCCGCAGAGATGCTCGGCGAAGTGATGGACTCGGCGAGGGCAATTTGTTCATCCGACAGACAGTCGTCGCCTGTATCCACCCCTCCCGCACAACGGATAGTTTGGATATCGAAGTTGCATGCATCGGGATTGGATATGATGCCGTCGATGATACCGTCCGCAGTCACAGTGTCGCACGCGGTTTCTATGGAATCGCTCAGCAGTTGCAGTTTGGCCGGTGTGAATTGAGCACCGGCGACAGCACCCAAAAGCAACGTGCGCTTCGTATAGGCCAGTGTGCCAACGAACTGGAGTGCGGGTGCCCCGGCAATAATTCCGTCGAAGAGTGTCGGGTAGCGCAGGGCTGTCATCAATCCTTCACGGCCGCCATTGGAACAGCCTTCAAAATAGGATTCACTGGGTAATTCGCCGTAGCGTTCTTTTACGATTTCCTTGGCGGAAGCCATCACGGTGGGTACCGATAGAGATGCAAACAAAGCCAACGCCAGGTCGTCGTCCAATGCAAATGAAGCATCGATTGCCGAACCCGTGTGCCCGCTGTCGCTCGCGACATCAACATAGCCCTGTTGCAGTGCCGCCGTATTGACAGGCGTGATGGTACCGTTGTAGCCTCCGCCGCCGCTATAGTGAAGCTTTTCGTTCCATGTGGTGGGAAGCCGCATTTCAAAATTCAGTTGAGGGGGGATGAGGCCGGTGACTTGGCAATACTCCGGTGTAACGGCAGTGGCGGCGACCAGGGCTGTTGCCGTGATGGTTGCGCCGGCGATTACCTTGCCATTGAGCATATCGCAAGCGGCTTGAGGACTTAAAGGGACGGGGTCGTCGTCGTTGCAGGCGGCTAACGCCAACGCCATCATAACTGCCAGTACACAGCACATCACAAGCCCGCGTCGAATAGAATCTTTCATTGTTTTTCTCCTCCTTTTTTGTGGTGGGTATAGGTTAGCTAAGCATTTTAAATGACAATACATTTGTCCATAGCTACTATTCAATGTAAGTTCATCTTCGCGCCGAGGAGAATTTACGCAAAAAGTGTACGGTAGCAAATCCCTCGAGTCAGGCTAAGAAGAGTGACATTAAAGTCGCTTATTTAAGCATTGAGATGCGGTCAAAAAATATGTTCAAAAGGAAGATACATCCAGAGCAGATATCAGACAGTCCAAGTTTCTCAAGCAACTTCCAATACTCTGAGATCGCGGCAGGATTATTCATGCGAAACCGAAAATACAGACCGCGCTCATTCTATAAACAAGAAGGGTGCGTTGTCAATATTTTTATTTTTACTAAAAATTCATTATTTTATATCGCATTCGATGGTTATATCGTTTCCCTGTCGTTTTATCTGAAGGGAGATACTCTCGGAAGAACCCAACTGTCGGTAGAATTCCCTGGCGTCATCCATCGTCTTAATTGTTCTTCCGTTTAAGCCCGTAATGATATCGCCGTTTCGGAGCCCAACTTTTTGTATCAGTGTGTCGGGCCTGATGTCGATAAGGCTGAAGCCATCTGGCTGGCCATTGTTGAAATGCGGGATGATTATGGCTTGCTGAAGGAGACTGTTGATATTTTTGAGAGTCTTATCGATTTGGGAGCGGCTGATGGATGGGGTTGGAGTATCAGTCTCTGCGTGAGAATCATATACGGCACTTTCCCCTCCCGTGCTTTTTTCCATTTCCAGCACTTCACCCCTGCCATTGACGATGAGGATCACCTTTCCCCTCAGGACTGTTTTGATCGTAGCACTTTGCAGGGTGTCTCCCCTCCGGTAGAGGTTTTGAGACCTTTCGGTTGAGTCTTCTATCACCGCATACCCTTCCTTGCCGTCTCCGGTGGCCGTTCCCAATAATTTCAGCTTGAGTTTAGTTTGTTCCAGAGACTCAAGATTGACCGGCTCCTCGGTTTTGGCCCTGCCGTCAGGGGGATTGAACAGGTTACGCTTGGCGATGTTGTCGTAAAAGATCAGCGGATGTTGAATCGTATCGGAGAGTGTCGGCTGACGGGTCTGGGGCTTTTGGGGTGCTTCGGTGTATTTCCTCGGGCCAGCAAACTCGTAAATCGTCTTGACGCACAGGAATGCCGCCAGGATGATAAGAACGCAGTTAATACTTATAAAATAAGATCGTCTTACCACATGCTATCCCCAAAGAAAGAAGTTGTCGGCTAAAAACTTATGATTGTAAATAGGTTAGGAAACTTCAACGAGGGACACCACCTATGCCGGCCCATACTACATGAAATATATTTGCCTGTAAATTTGAAACTGGGAACCGAATTGCCTCATATTAAATGTTACCGAAGGAGGTGAATAAAAAGGATCGTTGACTCATAATTCGATGTTACCGAACATCGACTTCCAAAAGGAGGGATCATCATGAGTCCTCGGTCCAAACAA
>JAQULO010000028.1 GCA_028718565.1 Syntrophales bacterium
ACAAAGGATAAAAAACAGACCTTACAGAAGCGACCGCAACATGTAAAAAAATATTTCAAGCATCCAGCGGTTGCATATGCAGCATAATGGATATATTCAACCACCGGAGCAATATCTCGTCCGCGTAAAATGGAAAGATAAAAGATATGAGGCACACAAAATCCAGAAGGCCTTTTGAAAGCAGAATCACCATCTGCGCGAAGACAAAACCCAGAAGGACGCTCCCGACATCCCCCATAAAGACCCGGGCCTTCGGCAGGTTGAAGGGCAAAAACCCCAAACACGACAGCGACATGCAGAGGGCAAGGGTCGCCAGATGGACGTCGTTCCCCCACTGGAAAGAATAGAAGGCGAGAAATCCGAATCCGATTACACTCGTTATTCCGGCAATTCCAGGTCACGTCAAGTAATGTTCGCAATTTCGAGTAATGAGGTCATCGATATCTCCGGTTTATGCTGCCTGTTGTAGTGCTAAGCGTTGTTCCTCGATGAGTGCCTGTTTAATGTAACACTTCCCCGTGGACCAGTCCTCGCCATACTCAGGGTTGGCGTATCCGGCAGGATCATGAATTAAGCCTTCTCCTTCTCCTTCTCTTTCGCAGGCTTCTCTGAGGTTGTGTGGCGTGTCATCATCTTCTGAAAGGACTTGTCTTTCAGCTCCCACTCGCCGTTCGTGTTTTTTACGAGCTTCGGATACCAGGAGATCCCGTTCTCCCCCTCCACTCTCAATATTGGTTGTCTCTCTGACATTTTCCTCTCCCTTGCCTTGTGTTATACCTTCTTTGGCTAGCAATGCAACCCTTTCCGCATACCGGTACCGTGCCGTCACATCAGCCAGTATCGACCGGGCCTGCTTGACATCCTTCAGAAACTCCGATGAGCCAAAGCCCTTCAGCTTAATGAGATACGAGATAATAAGTCTCAGATAGGAATCCATGCTGGGGAAGATTCCCACGACCCGTGACCGCCTCCGAATCTCTCGGTTCAGACGTTCGAGGGTGTTTGTAGAGCTGATTTTCCTGTGGTCAAGGGAAGAGTAAGCCAAGTACTGTAGGGCATCCGCCAGGCCCTCTTCCAGAGTCGCAATTGCCTGGGGAAACCGATCTTCGTATTCGCTAGTCAGCATCCGGGCTGCCTGAATGGCTGCCTCCTTTGTCGGCTGCAGCCAGATGGCTTTCAGCTTCTCGGCAAACAGGCCTTTCTCTTTGTGTGATACATGCGCCAAGATATTCCGCATAAAATGAACCTTGCATCTCTGCCAGCCACACCCCAGGAAGGCCTTCTGCACGGCTTTTCTCAGCCCTGTGTGGGCGTCGGAGACACAGAGCCAGACTGTTTCCAGCCCTCGTTCTTTAAGTTTGTCAAAGAGGATCTGATAGGTCTCTTCCGATTCGTTCATCATGGGCTCACAGGCCAGTATCTCGCGACGCCCCTCTGAGGTGATCCCGGCAACAACCATAACTGCCATGCTGATGACACGACCATCAAACCGGATCCTCTCATATAATGCATCAACCCAGATGACGGGATACTCTCTCTCCAGGGGGCGGGATCGAAACCGCGCAACCTGGTCGTCAAGTTCCTTTGTCATCACCGGTACCTGACCCGCTGAAATACCTTCGATCCCTAATGATCGAGCCAGACGTTCCATCTTCCGAGTGGATACACCGTTGATAAAGGCCTCTTGCACTACTTGGATCAGGGCCTGTTCCGATCGCTTCTTCTCGGTCACAAAAAAAGGGACATACCCACCCTGACGGAGCTTCGGAACCAAGAGATACAAGGTACCCAATCGTGTGTCAAATCTCCATTGATTCACAAAATTCGCGGTTCCGACGATAAAGATGAGGAGAAACAGCCATACCCCGACGGGGACCGTTCCCCCCGCCGGCACCCCTAGAAAGAGGGCGGCCGCGGCGAAGGCGCACCCGAGGGGAAAGGCTAGCCCGGTCGTCGTAGAAGCTCACCAGGGAAACAAGCACCGCCGGCGCCCAGATATTCCAAGAGACGCCGATGAGGACCGCAGCCGCGACAAAGGCGGCGAGCATCCCGACACCTCATCCCTTTGCAACCGGTTTGTGATGAGAACTTCTTTTGTTTGACACGTCGATTAAATGAAACCGCGGGGCGATCTTCACCATAATCCATCCCCCGAGAAAACCACAGAGGAGAGAGAAAAAATAACATGTGGTTGCCTGCGACCAGTCCATTACCGCTCCCCCCCAGAGAGGATGTACTGCAGAGAATGGGAGGGTGTGAATCCCGTTTTCCGCATGCGCCCGCAGTCAAAGACACGATCAGAACAAAGCTTCCTGTACGACGCCCGAAACCATTGTCGTCGTCGCGGCCAGACCAGACCCGCCAAGGTAATCCCCGCATACACCAGGCCAGAAGGAATAGGGAGACAAAGCGAATTCCCGGCGTTCCGTTCACCACGAAGCACCTCACAGACGTCATGAAATCGATAGGGACGCTCATCACAGACATTGTAAATGCTCATGCCTTGTGCGTCTCCGTATCGCAAAAGAAAGGAAACAAATGCGACGAAATTCGGCAGTGCCAGGGCGGAAAAACGCTGATTTCCCGAACCGTAACGGACGTATATATTGCAGAAGGGCGCCATGACCCGGCGACGGAGGATGCGCTTCTCCTTCCTATCATACAGAGGTGCGAGGCGAAGAACGGTCACCGCACGCAACAGGCCCTGATCGTACAATGATACAATCTCTTTTTCACCACGGTACTTGCTCTTTGCATAGTCCGTGGACGGAGCGCAGAGAGCTCCTTCACCGGCCGGTATCTGTGCAGGTGTTTCCCCATAGACGTCGACTGTTGAAAGGTAGATAAAGTGAACGCCGGGGTTGGCACAGGCCGCACGGCGTGCCAACCGCGCTGTTCCTTCTCCATTGATCTGATGATACCGACGCAATCTCAAGGGAATAAGAGACCGTTCGGTAACAGCGGCAGCATGAATGACTACATCCGCTTTTATATCGTTACAAACGTCCTGTATGTTGGACTCATCGTTCAAATCCATATGACGGTAATTGAGAGAAAAGCCTCCATGAACGATCGGTTTGCTTGTACAGTACGTTCCGGTAACAGCGAACTTCGAGGATAATTCCTTGAGAAGCGCCGTTCCGACAAACCCGGCCGCACCGGTGATTAATATATTTTTCATCGTTTGTCCCCACGTCGGCCCGCAACAAGCAAGCGACGCATCATTTCTACGCCGGTAGCCGCCATGAGCCTGAGAGCAAGGCCCGTGCACACAAGAGGAGCAGTGATGATAAGGGGCATACGGGAATATTTCTCACAATAACGAAAGAAACTGATGTGAAAAGTCAGCAGTGATCTCATAATATTTGTTTCGCTACTCGCACCTATCCGGTGAATGATTGACGCCTGAGGATAATAGACTACACGCCACCCACTTTCTCGCATTCGCCGGCACCAATCGACGTCCTCCCAATACACAAAGAATCGTTCATCCAGCATACCGACGGTGTTAACAGCGCAACGCCGTACCAGCATGCAGGCCCCGGAAATCCACTCCACCTCCATGGGTGAAACCCCGTCGGAACTCAGCGTGGGCACACTTTTTATAGACAACGACGATTGGGGAAAGAGCCTAGTCAACAAGGATGTTCGTCCGAAGAGAAGGGTAGAAAGCGTCGGAAAGGATCGTGCAGAACCCTGGGTCGATCCGTCTTCATTCAGGACTCTCGGTCCAAGAATCCCGACATGAGGATTCTCCGTCATAAAATCAACCATATGCCGAAAGAACCGGGGGGTGACTAACGTGTCAGGATTCATGATCATGACAAAATCAGCCGTGCCTCTTGACAGGCCATCATTTACCGCCCGGGCAAAACCAGCGTTATGATCGTTCTTCACCAGCCCAACCGATGGGTAGCGCTGTGAAACACGATCCACATTATCGTGCGACGCGTTATCAACGATGGTGATGGTTGTCGCCTGTTCCATACCATGCCGATCAATGGAAGAAAGGCACGCCAAAAGTTCGTCGGTACTATTGTAATTAACTATCACGATATCCAGGCAAGGTGAACTGTTACGGCTCATCATGTCAAATCACCGGCGTTGTTTTAATATATGAACTGCTATAGCACACAACCTAACACACAACTCATCGTATCTGTGGGCTGGCATCTCGATAGTGAGTTCTTTATGGGAAGAATTCATATGGTTGCGCTTATCAGCTCCAGTCATGTGCTCTCTCTATCCAGCTCATCACCCTAATGTTATGTGTGGTTCTTTAATCGGTTTATTGAACGCAGTAACAATCGTTCCTTTTCGAACAGGTTCCATATATACCGGTCATCAACATTTTTTCTTTTCAGAATCTCACGCCGTTTTTTCAACAAACCTTTGATACTTCGAAGCACAGCTAATTTTGCCATGACAAATTCTTTAGTCCTGCCGTTCATCATGAAAAAGAGAAATGCCATCCATCCATATATGATATGTGGAACTATTGTTCTTGCCACCAGACGGGCGGGCATGTTTTTCACATAGACCCATTCCACATTACGATGTCCATAATACACGGAAACGGGAGAGTCACGCACTACGCTCCTGCTGACTTTATGGTACACAATCGCGTCCGGAACGTACAGGCACTGATACCCCCTGAGCTGCGCCCTGAAACTCAGATCCACGTCTTCATAGAGCAGAAAAAAGTCTTCGTCGAAGAGGCCGATATCGCCAAGCATGCCGGTTCGATAGAGTGCAGCTCCGGCACAGGCGCCGAAAACCGGTTTACATCGGTTAAATCCGTCAGCAGTCATACCACGTCCACGCATGAGTGCCACACCGGCATCCGTATATCCATCACCGGCCCTGTCGATCAGATGCCGCCGATCGTGAAAGAGCATCTTTGATGCCGCAAACCCCACACCCGGATTCGCCTCCAGCGTTTCAACAAGTTCCTTCAGCCATGAGGGATGGGGGACAGCGTCATTGTTGAGCAGAGCCACATAGCGGGTATCGGCATTCCTGATAGCTATATTGTTTGCAGCCGAGAAACCGACATTATCAGGCAGAGAGATCGTCTTTACACCGGGGTAATATGTGTGAACAAACTCAACCGATCCGTCACACGATCCGTTATCCACAAGAATTACCCGGAAGTGGCGATACTCCTGCCGTTGCAGGGCCTCCAGACAGTCACGCAGCAGTTTCTTCCCATTCCAGTTTACCACTATGACGGTAACGAGTGTCAACGTATCATACCCGATAATTCCGAATCATCACTTTTTATGATAAATACTTGCCCCGGCCCAATTTCCATGCGTTTGAATCTCGGTTGTTGCTGCGGTACCGTACTCCCCCTCTCAGGACTGGTGATCATATCGATGCCGAGTTCATCCACCAGCTCTTTAACAAAACCAACCATCCCGAAGTCATGACTGGGGAAACGATTCTTGTACGATGCCTTTTTCACTTTACCCAAGCAGGAAACGATTGTTTGTTTCATCCGGCCACCCTTGAGATTGGTTTTCGTAAAATTCAGACATTTTTCTGCACATTCATAAATACACGGCCGTATGATGTTACTCTCTTTTGCTTTTTTGTATCGCGCGCCATCTACCCACTTGTCCCAATAACCGGTCCGCCAATCCTCGATCACGTAAATACCGCCTGGCTTCAAATGATTATCGAAGAGGTGCCAGAACGTTATTTTTGAGATATCTCCAATATGGGAAGCATCATCTATAATGATATCGAAGCCCTCAGGTGCGGCCTCTCGCGCAACGGTATCAAGAAAATCCGTATCCTGCTGATACCCTTCAAACTCAAAAATCCTTGAGCTCTTATTCGCGACACCGGATGCATGGATGTCAACTCCGATAATCGTACCTTGTGAAAAGTAATTTTCCCATAACAGTAAAGACTCCCCTCGAAAGATACCCAATTCAAGAAGGGTTATTTTTTCATTTTGTATGTCAGAAAAAAGCCTTTCGTAATTATCAAGGTAAATCTGATTTTTGTCTGTGCCGAATTGCCCGGCGACCAGTGTTCTTTTCATTCTTCCTCCTGAAAGATCTCACACCTCTACTGGTGCTCCGTCTACGAGCTCATCTTTCCGGTCTGTTTGAGGGTCGTGTGTATAGTACAAAGTAAATTGTCCGCACCCGAAAATACCGAATACTGCTTTAAAACCATCTCATATCCGCGGGCGGCTATTTGTCGACGCTCTGATTCATGACTCAGAAAATGTGTAATCTTTTCGTATAAATCCCTTTTGCCTTGGTACGTAACCACTCCTTTATGAAGAAGATCGTTCAGATCTTCACAACGGTCGCTGACGACAAATGCTCGACAGGCCAAGGCGTCAAAGATACGATTGTTTATAAATCCATGCCTTCTCATATCTTCCCAATGATCGTTCAAGACGATACATGCATTGGAATACAGTTTCCGTGCATCTTCATACGGGAAGTATCGACCTTTGATATAACGCTCGGGAATTATTCCCTCCCAGTCAGCCCCCCATACGTGAAGATCAAACTCGGTCGGCAGCAGGTCGTCGATAATTTGTCTCCTGACACGTCTGGAGTTGCCCAAGAATAGGATCTGGCACGCCAAGTCAGGGTCGGACTCGGGATACATCAAATCACAATCGGCAAACTGCAGCAACGTGTAAACAGGGACATCAACCTTTTCTTGAAGCTGCCGGGCATAAGGTCTTGAAGCTACTAGGATACTGTCATACCGCTTCAGCTCTCTGGCTTTCACCTTATCCGGGTGACTGATAAGCCACATGATATTCAGCGGGCCACGTTTCGGCTTATATCGAGATAGTCCCTTCACGTGAATGGTAATGTCACTCAGTCGATCTGCCGATCCTTTCCACTCGGGAAGAACTTGAATGGTGCAGGTATGCCCCCTTTTCTCCAGTTCCTTCCCCATTGCCTTTACTAGGTGAAAATCTCCCCACGATTTAGTCTCTTCCCAGGAAGGAACACCTATCTTAAAGAATATATTCATTGACCGTGATCCTTATTCACCCATCCTGTGTCAATCAGTTGCAGGGGTACGATTCGGCCGGCAGACCGATCTCATGGGGTATCGAGTACATAATTTTGGGAAGCATGTTCCTATGGCCACTGTGATTCGTTAATCTCCTCCAATCTTTCCGCACCCTTTTTCAATAGCATTCAGAAAAAAAGGCATCCATACTTGATAATCATATCGGGCACAGACAAATTCACGTGCCAAGCGGCCCATTTCAATGCGTAACGACTCATCCGCGATCAATATGGATAACTTGTCTTCCCATTCCTTTTCATCGTGAGCGGTAAATCCAGTTTCTCCTTCATGAATAATATTGGCATTGACACCTACGGGTGAAGCTACCGAGGGCAAGCCGGCAGCCATGTATTCCAATATCTTGAACCCGCCCTTACCGCGCGTATACGGATTATCATACACCGGCATAATCCCGATATCAAAGTCAGCGATATTCCCTGCTTCCGATACCTTATCCCACGGAATAAATTCCACATCAATACCATTCATCTTGATAGGGCGAGACGATATCACACGCAGTTGTATCGGATACCGTAACGCGAGCCGGGAGAGCGGCCCTTCGATGAGTTTGAGATAAACGAGATTCCCCGGCCCTCCCGTCCATCCTATAATAATGGGTTCTCTGTTCTTGTGTTTCTGTACAGTATACATGGTCGTATCGACTGGGGTAGGTATTACCATAACAGAGTCATTAATTTTCCTGACATACTCCGCCAGATATTCGTTTCCGACAATAATGATACTACTCAAGCGAACGTTCCAGAAAAATCTGAGCCGCGTCAAAAAATTCAGTGCCCGACTCCCCCCGCGAATCGAGTGGGGAGGGAATATCCACATGGCATCATCAACATCATAAATAATCCTTTTATTGAGGAGCCGTAATGCAAATATGAACAGAGGGGGGTCGTAAAAGAACTCACTGATAATGTCACGCTGCAAAAAGACGGCATCATAACGGGATGATGACCAGACAGCAGCAAAACGACATAGAAAAACCATAATGAAATATAGGTAGTGTCTCCATATTTTTCCGCGCAAAAAGAGGTTCTTGAACAGATCGAGACCGGTTGGCGGAACTATTTGGAAAGTGACGGTCGCCGGATCTATCAACTGGGCATATTTATATATTCGGTGGCGGGCGCTGGCATTCTCATCGTTCATATAAGCCAGGCAGAGGAGTCGAATCGGGTGGCCGGCAGATTTGGTGAAAGATAGGTGACGCCCCACACACAGCAAGGGAGCCACGAGAACCGTATGAGCAACCCCCTTTACAAAGAGGATCGAAAAGAGAACGGTCCCTAAAGGCAAAAATGTGAGCCAATATAAAATTCTCCACCGCCAATTAAGCATATCTCATCTCACTCATTATGCCTTATCGGCCATAAAGCCAACATCGTATCAGCGGGTTATCCACTCGGAATACATACACAGGTATCACTCAAGGTTTACGGTATGTATGGAGTGCATGAATAATCTCCGCCAGTTCTTTTGCCTGTTCCTTCCGGCTGAATTTGGCTTGAGGAGAAGTCACACTTCTCCCCAGGTGCCCGGCCTGAAATTGCCTGAAATATTCTATGATCGCGCTACTGATATCATCCAGATTTCTCGGATCGATTACCGTCCCCATATCGTATTCCCTTACCAAATCCGCGGTGTCACCCTCAACAACCATGGCCATTATTGGTCGATGGGCTCCTATGTATTCAAACACCTTGGAAGGAATAACTCGTGTCGGTTCATTGTTGGTGCCCACAGGCAATTCGAACAGAAGGAGTACATCGCTGTCCATTATGAGTTCAATGGCCTTCCGATGAGGGAAGAACCCCAGAAAGGTAACCACATCTTCCAAACCAAGATTTTGAATCAAGAGTCTGTTTTGAGGATCCAATCCGCCGATAAACTCAACGCGGAGCTTCCCTCTCAGATCCGGCTCAGTATCGAGAGCCTTCTTTAACCCATGAAAAAAAAAGGAAGGGTTGCTTATGTACGGGCCCGCAGAGCCCACATAGGCAAACCTCATCGTTTCTGACGATGGCACCCTTCTGGTTTGCCCGTAATCGTCAGGATCATATCCATTGATAATACACCTGAATTTTGATCGATCAGAGAACGCTGGGGCTTTCTTCCTGAATGATTCAGCAGCCATTTTTGTAGTGGCAATCACGATATCGGCATGTTTAAGGATCCTTCTTTCAATCCATCGATCTATAAGACCGCGCCAGCCTTTCTTATGCTCCATGAATCGAAGATCGCTCGTCCATGGATCACGGAAGTCGGCAATCCATGGCAACCCGGTCTTCTTTTTCAAACGGAGACCGATAAGCTGTTGCGAATGAGGCGGGCTTGTTGTGAAAATAACGTCTACATCATTGGAAGCCATTATTTCCCTGGCTTTTTTTACCGCAATCGGCACCCAGACCAGAAAGGCATCAACGATCATATTTCTCCGTCCGAACTGACCCTCCATCGCCTTTTGCTGTCCGGGTTCATAGGTTGTAAAGACCTTCACACCAGGCGGTATTGATTCAAGCAGGTCAGTATCCCGGAGAGTATATTCCACACCGGAAGTTAAGACCAGAACCTGGCAATTAAATTGTTCCAAATACTTACAAAATTTTACAATTCTTTGAACAGCGGCCCCTCCCCGTGGAGGGAAATAATAATGGATTAAGAGTACCGTCGTCTTTTTTTCTTCTGCCATACGTTTTCCTGTCTCGAAATAGAACTATATCGTGCGATCCTGCGTAGTTAACGCACCGTTTAAAGATCTGGTCGGCTGTGTGGCCTGGTGTAATCCACCATAAACCTGTACATACTCATCCGTCATTTCTTGAACGGTTTTAAAGTGCATCTGTTCTATTTCTCGGATTTTTTCATTGTATTCGTGTGGGTCCTTGGCAATCTCTAACATCTTCACGAACCATTTTTCGGGATCGCCGTAATCAAGCAACCATCCTCCACCATGTTTCAAGATTCTTTCCCTGATGGCACCGATATCGGACCCAAATACCGGCATTCCATAAGACCACGATTCTGTTAATGTGTGGCAATATGATTCAGGTACAATCGAAGGGATTATTGAAAATGATGGTTTCGCTTCATCCAGATATGTCGGCAAGAGATCCCGTTCGTAAACGCCGTGATCAACAATACTGGGAGACTGTAACGGCAAGGATCTGTCGATCTTTCCAAAAATGTGAAATTCGAATTTGCTATCATGGGGTCTTTTTTTCATATGTTTATCATTCTGCTCTATAATTGATTTCAGAAGCAAAGCCCCTTTAAACGCACCCGACACCCCGATAACGGCCACCCGTATGAGATCTCCGTCAGGGGGGGCAGCCTTGGTCTCGGCCTGCATGATATCTCGTCCGTGTTCAATGATACAAAATTCCTTCTTTGTTATTCCGGGATACTGCTTCTCAATCAAATCTTTTGTCGTCTGTGAGGTGGTGATGAAGGCATCACAATACAATAAATTGTCTTCCATTCTTTTGCGCCATACCCGAATGTAATCATGCTTTAGATCAGGAATGGTGCCGTACCATTTGTTACTTATGAGGCATACGCCCTTGCCCGCCGAGCAATGACCTCCGCAGAACATTCCCTTATTATCGATGAGATGTATGGTTGGACAGAGGACATACAGATCATGAACGGAAAAAACTGTCTTGACACCAATATATTTTAGAAATGGCAATACTTCGGGACTTAATCCGATGAGAGAGCGGATATGGACAATCGATATGTCGAACTCTCTGCAGATAAACTTAAGCATCGACAACCGCAGAGGATCAATCGGGTCGACTGGATCCCATGGTATGTCAAAATTAAATTCATGTATCTCCCGATCTGGTCCGGAATCATAGAGATGCCATTGAGTCTTTCCGCAAACAAGAAGGAAGCATCTGTAATCCTGTCCGATTGATCTTACGAGATCCCTTGTCGTCAGTACAGATCCGCCCCCACCGTCATGGACGACGAACAAGATAGTATCTTGTTTGTACGAATGACTGCCCGATCGTAGCTCAGGAATCTCACCACCATGATATGCCTTGCCGACGCCATCGATAGGTAAAGCATTTCTAACGGCCTGTGCAACATAATGCAGCGGATGATTATCCTGAAATTCCGTGACAAGGGAATCGAACTCCGGATAGAGCAATCTCAACTGTTCTTTAGACTTCTCGCTCAATTGTCTTTTCTCGTTTCCAAAGGACGCCGTGCGGCGATGATATATATAGACACCGTCATCGACGACATTTTTAAACCCGGCTTTTACTGCACGTAGGCATATATCGTTTTCTTCACCGTATCCAAACGGGAAACGCACCTCATCGAAAAATCCGACAGCATCAAACAGATTCCGCTTGATATACAGACAGAATCCGCTGCCGGTAAAGATCTCGGGCAGATTACGTACTCCCAGTTTCGAGATTAATCCTGCGTATGAATCCACGGTATATCCGGCAGGTATTTCATTACTGCTATTGATTTCCGGGACGGAAAAGGCTCCGGCGTTATTTGAGACTGGCGTAACCGTTCCGATATCCGACCTTTGATAGGCCGATGCCCGTAAACGGTCAACCCAGCAAGGAGTAACAATCGTATCACTGTTAAGTAAAAGTACATCGGTTGAACAATGGTTACATCCAATATTTATTGTTCTCGTGTAACCCAAATTTTGTTTGTTTTCTATCAGGGTAACCCGAGGATTATTGTCGGCATATCCCTGCAGCAAGGGTCCTATTCTCAAATCGCTGCTGCCGTCATTGATGAGAAGAATCTCGTGAGGAGAAAGCGTATGGCTCAGAACACTTTCGAGACAGTTGGCAACATCCTCAAAGGCATTATATACAGGAATAATAACGGTAACGGGATTTTCCGGTGTCGGGTTTTCAGGGACAACCGTAAATTGCAAAGCCTTGCGGGGTGTTGTCTTACCTATTTTTTTTTTTAGCGGAGTGATGATCGGTTGATTGTTTGAATCTGTTTTAGTGGGTGATCTCTCTATGAGTTCTTGAATATGATCCGCAACCGTCGGTACCTGTGGCTTAAACAATACTTTCCGGTACAACTCTCCGATCGCCACGCCCGTCTTCCAACGCTTTGAAGCCAATAGTTCTGAAATGCCATGTCCGATTTGCTCAATCCACCGATCTCTTTTATCGACCTCTCGCTGCAGATGTTCAATCGCCAACTGCTGTTCTTTTCTCAGTCTACTTATTTCGGAGGCCTGACCCTCTCTCAGTTTTTGAATTTCAAGATATTGGACTTCCCGCAGTTTCTGGATTTCACGGTGGCGTTCCTCATGTAGCTTTTTTACTTTTTCATTTCTTTCTTCATTGATTAATTTTATTTCCCTGTTTCTCTGGCTCACAAGCACTTCTGTGTTGAATAAAGAAAGTTTAGTCTGTATTCCCACGCTCTCGATCTCTTCAATATAATCACGGATAATCTGGTCCATATCGAGCGTTTCCAGAAATGCCCTTAACTGCTTATTGTTTTCCTTGATTTGAGAGGGAATAAGGATTCCGAGGCCGCTCAGGCCGGGGATCTTGATCAAGTCAAATGATTGCCCTGTCTCCTTCATAAAGTCTTCCACCGCCGTAAGGACTCCGCTTTGCAGATCATTCTCGTATATCGAATTGTTGAGATGCTGATTCAAGCCACCCTCCTCAAGGAGCTCCGATGATTCGGGAAGAATACCCTTCTGCCTATAGGGTTTCCGAAACTTGTCCGGTATGGTCTCCGGGTTGTAGTACAAGTCTCGACGTCCGTAAGGCCAGCTTATATCATGAATCATTATGACGGGAAGGGGTCTTTCGGTATCAGCGGTATGTTTTTCAATCAGTTTTAATTCATTGAAAACCGTGTACCAGTTATGATCCCCGTCAATGAGAAAAATATCTGCGGCCTGTATCCGGGGAATAGCGTTAAGGCTCAGCGCCTTGTGAAACACGAAATGACGACCATACTCTTTCCTCAAGGCATCAACGTCAAACTTCGGTAACGGGTCCACCGCGTGAAGGATCGCATTATTGTTTTTACAGAATTCGAGTAGACGTACCGTATTATTTCCCTGATCAGAACCGATTTCTACAACAACTTCGGGTCCAAGCATGGACAGAATGGGTTCGATAATAATATTCCAGAAACGGTACATCTTTTTCTCTAGGCCCCTTTTAATTGCATTACAGAGATCTTATGCAGAGTGCCGTGTAAGATCCTTCGCCGCCAAGCGGAAAAGAAGGGGAGTGCTTCTTTCCTGCAAATCAGCACGCTATCCCGCCATGAATTGCAGAGATCTGTGTACCGAGAATCTGGCTTCCACTGAGTACAAGCCTCAACCACCTCAAGTCCTGCAAAACGGCCCAGTGCTGCGAATCCATCGGGATAAAATCTCCAGCAATCCACGGGGAATCTGTGCTCAGATCCTCCCGAAGGGGCGATAATACAACATAATCCGCCAGGTCTCAAGACCCGTTCTATTTCAAGCATGGTAATCCAGAAGAATTCTATGTGTTCAAAGGCCTGACCCGAAATCAGGACATCAACCGAATTCGACCGTACGGTTTCCCAATCATAAGGATCGTTAAGGACAATATCCACATTTTTACCCCGGGTCATGTCCACTCCGTGATAGGTCCAAGGAGACACATCAAAATACTCTCTGTATGAGCCATTCACGTCGAGACTACCAAGGTCGAGGATCAGCAAGGGTTCTTCGTTCCTGTCCTTCAGATACTTTCCCTTGAAATCCAACATTTTATCCAGAGAACTTTTATGCATTCTCGTGCACCTTCAGAAAACCATTAATGCCCTGTAAATCTTGATATTTATATAAGTCATACCAATTCTGGTGTCACGTCTTGTGTATATCCACTTCTATAGGGAGATGCAACTTACAATTTACGATCTTCCTTCCTGCGGGAGGAAGCATTTCAAATATGCAGGCATTATCCTTCCAATCATAAAAAACGGGACTGTCCGGATCGTACCCCACCGCAGCCGTTATGCTGTAACTCCCCTTGAGAAGCGGCAGCCGCAGATAAAAATCGACCGCACAGCTTTCCCCCTTTTCCAATACGGGAAGCTTCAAGCCCTCGACAGCGGTGTTTGTCCCCAGCAGATCTATTCCATAATAATCTCGTATAATCATGCCGACCACGGCGGGACGGCAGCTCGATTGGGCCGTCATACGCACAGACACGCACACAGCCTGATCAAAGTCCACACTTTTCAGAATGTGCCTGCTTTCATCCAGGACAACAACTTCATCAATCTTGATCTTCCCTGTGCCGACCTGCGTGTCATCGCATGAGACCGCCGCCTTGTCTTGCCCTGCAGTACCTCCCACCGCACCGGCAGAACTGGAAACCGCTTCCTTCTGCTCCGTTTTTGAGACCGCCTTCTTCTGTTCCTTGAGCGCAATGAGTCCGTGGTAATAATTGGCAACATCCTCCGCCTTCCCGCTCTTAACAACACGTCCCCTGTCAAGAAGGACCGCTTCCTGACACAGACTCTTTATGGCTCCGATACTGTGACTGACAAAAAGGATGGTAACGCCCCGTTCCTGAATCTGCTTGATTTTATGCATGCACTTGTGCTGAAAAACCACATCCCCAACGGCAAGGGCCTCGTCAATCACAAGGATATCCGGATTCGTGTTAATGGCGCATGCAAATGCCAGGCGGGCGTACATACCACTGGAATAAATGCGCATCGGCCTGTCAAAAAAATCGCCTATATCGGCAAATTCCTCCACCTTCGGCATTTTTTCGGTGACAAGTCTTTTGGAAAGGCCCATCAGGCCTCCATACAAAATCACGTTTTCTCGACCGGTGAAATCTCTGTTAAATCCTGTCCCCAACTCAAGAATGGATGATATCCTTCCTTCCGCCCTGACGCCTCCCCCTGTGGGCAACAGATATCCGCATATGATTTTAAGCAGGGTGCTTTTCCCGCTGCCGTTGATTCCAAGTATCCCCATCGTGGTGCCCTTTTTCAGTGAAAAGGAAACACCCCTTAACGCCCAGAATTCCTTGTGGTAGCGACGCTTCGTAAATGATAAAGCTTCTTTAAGTCTGTCTTTTGGGGATGTATATATCCTGAATTTCTTTGATATATTGTTAACCCGTATTGCGCTTTCTTCCATCTCAATTTCCCGTAAACCGTCTACAGAACCTCCGCGAATTGCCCCTTCAGTCGTCGAAAAGTCCATCCTCCAACAAACAACAAAACGAGCGTTATGCAGAAAAAGTAGAGAAAATCCGTCAAGGGAATGCCCTGATTATCCAGGAGCGCCCTTCGGTATCCCTGCGTAATGAAATACATCGGATTAAACCTCAGCAGGAATTGATATTTCACCGGGATAATCCCCACGGGATATATGATAGGACACAGATAAAACCACAACTGGAGGACGACATTAACTGCCTGACTTACGTCTCTGGCAAAGACATTGACGGATGCGACCAGCCAGCTTAATCCCAGCGAAAAAAGCATCAGACACGGAAGATAAAAGAAGATCGTCAGGGAATACCACCCGATCCATTGTTTGCACAGCAAAAGCAGGGTCAGCAGAACTCCGAACCCTATAAGATGACCTGTCAGCGCTGAGCCGATAACCACCAGGGGGAGTATCTCCGAACGGAATGGCGTCTTGGTTACAAGATTCTTGTTCTTCTCTATGACGCCGCAGGAATTCTTCACTATTTCGGTAAACATGATCCAGGGAAGCAGGGCGCAGAAAAGCCAGAGCGCAAAAGGGGTGTCGCCTATCTTGCGTCCAAATATAAGTGAAAAAATGAGCGTATAGACAAAGACCAGCATCAGAGGCTGGATAACAGCCCAGAAAACACCTCCGAAGGACCCCACATACCGAGACCTAAAGTCCCTTTCTATCATCAACCACAGGGTACTCCGGTGCTGCCATATACGGAACAGAAAATTTCTGCTGGAAGACAGTAAAGTCAGATTATTCAGCCCCCTTCATTCTCTTGACAGTTTCGTAAGCGTAAGGGGTATTTTTCACACCTTCCATATTATGTCAAGGTCTTATCTGTCCGGGCATGTCCCTGCCCGTCCGAGAATCGATCCTTGAAACTCTCTATCTTCTATTGTATGTTCTACCGGTCTTCTATTGAACAACCTTTCCGGATGTCGGAGCTCGATGAGGCACATACAATCACAACTTGCCCTTTGCAAGACCTTCCTGAAGAGAAGGCTCAGCAACCCGCTCCTATACCCCGTATATCAGATAACAAGAAAATATCTCTCGAGAAACCGGATATTCATCCTCTACAAGCGAAGCCTGTTGAAAAGAAAAGGATATCTGAACCCTCCTCCCTTCACAGGTACTGGGAATAACCAGATCACCAACGCAGGCGACCGTCCGAACAGTATCCCCATGCTGCTAAAGGGCAAGAAGGCCGCCGTTCCGCTGACAATAGGGTTTATTATAACAGAGAACCACCCATCAACCATATATGGTGATTATTTCACCGCCCACGGTCTCGGTGATGAGCTGGAAAAACTCGGCTATCGGGTTGTTTATCTGCCTGAACGGCCTATCTACGAATGGCACCACCTGTCATCTGTCGACATACTGGTGGTCATGATACATTCCTTTGACCCGGTTCTGCTCAGGCAGTATCCCGGAATAATCAGCGTGGCCTGGATCAGGGGTTATGTAGACGAGTGGTGCCGGGCTCCCTGGTTCAAAGAATATGATATCATCCTGACAACATCGGAGATCTCGCTCCAATACGCCAAACGATTCACCGATCCCGGGAAATGCCTCGCCGTCTTAAGGCTGGCAGCCGATACCAATATATTTACACCCGGCCCCTGCCGACCCGAATATGAATCCGATATCTCCTTCGTTGGAAATATCTTCGAAGCGCCCCGTGAATTCACCCGTAAACTTACCATTGAACCCGGAATCACCTTCAGCCTCTACGGGCAGATGACAGAGACGGGTCACCCGTTTCGAAAGTACCATCGCGGGAAAGTCTCTCACGGGGATATCCCAATGATATATAATTCCTCAAGGATTGTACTGGAAGACTGCACCCCCATGTGCCGGCCCTGGGGTTGTATCAACAGCAGGACATTCGAGGCGATGGCATGCGGGGCATGTGTCGTCTCCAACGAGGTTCCCGGCTTGAAAGAACTGTTCGGCGATGCGATCATAACGTACAAAAGCCGGAAAGACCTGAATTCCACGATATCGTGGCTGCTTAGAAATGGAGAAAAGAGAAAGAATATTGGAATAAGAGCAAGAGAAAAAATCGTGCAACAGCACACCTACAAGCACAGGGCGGAGGAGTTTCGACAGGCATTGTTTCGCCACTTCGGGACCGTTCCCCCGGAAACCGGATAATCATATCGCGAATGATTTTATTATATCGATTTTTTCACATCCCGGGCAGCGCATCCAGCATCATAGAATCAGAAGAGGCGTTGAGCTGAAAACCGACGACTTCCTTGTTCGATGAATAGGTTATATACGTGGCATTACTGATGTCTCCCGTAAATATGCCCTCTGCAGTATTTACCACTTTCTCATGAGCATTCAGATTGATCGCCTCTGTGGTTATCGTAGCACCACTGTCATTATACGCGGTCAATGTAACGGTCGCCGGGCTGCTCTCAGTGTTTGCAAGGGCAATCCCCGTCCATCCGTCTTTTTCCAGCTTGGCAAAGACCCCCTCTTTCCCGCTGATGCCGACACCGGTATACCCTGCCAACTGATTTCCGTTCCGAGTGGCAAACAGCTCAAGGCCCGTAACAGGGCTTGTCGCCTCAATCTGCAGCCAGGCCGTATCAACAGGCAGATCCAGATCGGCAACCGTTCCGATATATTTCCCCCGACCGCTCATTTCAAGAGACTGGGTGGTCAGAGAAGCGCCCTCCTTGCTATAGGGGGTTATTGTTATCGTCGAGGCTGAAGCGGACGGGTTATAGGCCACGATCCCCGTCCACCAGTTACTGTCGCTGACAATGTGAGGATAATATATCTTGGAGCCGGTATCATCTTTTAGCAAGACACCACCCAATTGCCTGGCGCTGCCGATACTGCTGAATAATTCCAATCCAATGACTCCGCTGCCGCCTTTGATGACGGCAGAGTGAATACCCGGCTGAGGTTTATTATCAAACATGCTTCTGATAGTGAAGGCGCTATGTTCGTTGGCGGCTAGTTCTTTTGTCTTAGTCGCTCCATTGTCGAATTCAATTGTTACGGTCTTGGGTGATGAGGTTGTGTTGAGGAGGCTTATGCCGGTCCACCACTTATCGCTCGAGGCTATGTGAGAGATGTATATGTCACCGGTGTTGATCCCGGAAACGGCCGGAACCGCAGCACGGTACCTCCCTTCAATGTAGAACTTCGTATACCCCGCAACAGCATCTAAACCCGACTCAAACACAATATAGCCGATATCGGCCGGATCGGAAAATTCATCGCCGACGGTAATCTCCCTCCGACCATGAGGGGCAAGGGTTACATCATCTATTTCAGAAACAGGCTCACCGGCATCATTATACGCCTTGAAAGTTCCGTTTATGGTCTGGCTGCTGGTGTTGATGACGCAGATCTCCGTTTTCCAGGTGCCGGTACCGGCGATGTGGGGAAAGTAGAGGAGTGCCGCATTGACTGCCCCGCTGGCCACCAGGGCATAGGGTTGCGGGCCATATGGCACATTATATCCACTCACCCTGACTGTATATGCCCCCGCAGCAGGATTATCCAGGGTCAGACCGACAACATTATTTATCCTGTCAAAGGAGGTGGAGTACCGTACATTGGCACGTATATACGCGGTATAGACAGACAGAAACCATCCTGAAGCACTGCCCCAGTAGCTCCTTCCTGTGGGATTTTCATCATCATCCACACATATGAACTGCTCTGCGTCATTTTTCTCTACGGCAATATAGAAATCGCCATTGTTTACAGTAACTCCCGTTATCACCGTGGTAGTCCATCCCGTCGGAACGTAGGTCAAGGTCTTCCTGAAAAGTTCCGTTCCGGGGAAGCCCCCTATACCATCGTCATCATAAACGACTACATCGACGTCCGTGGTTTTAGCATTCGGGTTATCGAAACAAAATGTGGCCGATTCCACCGTGACCGGATATGACACAGGGGTAAACCGCATTGCCCTCCTATTGTCGCCGGCTATAGAAAGGGGATTACCGCTGTCATACCCCATGACGCTTTTTTGAGAGACCCCGTCGGGGTAATGCTTGTTCGAGTAAGGATCCGTCACCTGTAAATCCAGGTCATTTACCAAACCACCCTGAGCCGGGATCGATCCGGGATAATCTGTCCAGACCAGATTGATCTTGAGTGGAGAACCGGAATCCAAGAGGGTTATCGTATATTCACGATACTCACCGGTGTTTAAAGAATTTTGTTCATCGTAATAAAGGATATTAAGAGGGGGTGCCGGGAATACACCCTTTTCGAGATCCAGCCTACCCCACCCCTCGACGTTATTCGGGACGGGTGAATCGGGGATCTCCTGGGCGACTCCGGCCCCGTACTGGCCGGGCGATATATCCTCGGCGCTGTTCAGGAGAGCGGCCTTGATCAGGGCCGCGGAAGGGTGGGCGAACCCTTTCTCATGTATCAGATATTCTCTCATAAGGGCCGCCGCGCCCGCAGCTAAAGGGGTCGCCATGCTGGTCCCCCCGTTATACATATAATACGCGTCATATGCACCCCACCCCGTTTTGGAAGCGACCGATGAACGAGTGGAAAGGATAAAGGTTCCGGGCGTCACGATATCGGGTTTATACCTTCCATCGAGACAGGGACCCCGCGCACTGAAAGCGACCGTTCCGGCAGGATTATCCGCAAGACGATCAGAGAAGATTGGATCTGTAGGATAATCGTCCGGCCAGTTTCCCCCCCACGTGTATGTGAACGTGGGTCTGTTTCCCTCAGATGCCCCCACCGTCAGGCAGTTTTTTGCCGTTGCCGGAGAAGCCACGCTTAAAAGGTCAACAATCCCGTCTCCATCCGCATCAACCCCGTCGTTACCCGCCGAAAACAGGATCAAAAAATCCTTGTGATTCCAGACATATTCATCAACGGCACGTGAGTCTGAATCATATCGCCCGTATGCATCACCCCCCCAGCTATTGGTGTGCAGATCGGCTCCCGCCCCCTCGGACTGACTGAACAGGAAGGTCAGATCCGAAGGGATGCCCGATAATGACTCCGTTTCATTATCCTCAGCGGATTGTAAGACAAGGCGGGCCTTTGGGGCCATCCCGGCGAAACAGTCCGAGGGGAAACTGTTCGACAATGGATCACTCCCGGATTTCCAACCGTTTCCCAGGACCGACCCGGCGACATGGGTTCCGTGCCCTGAATTGACATCATCGGCACCATCCCCGACGCAATCGAAAATCCGGGTTACCCTCGACCCTCCGGAACCGTCTTCAAAATCATCGTGCAGAAAAGCCGGGGCAGCCGATCCCTGATCAAGGCCCGTATCACAGACACCTACTGTTTGGCCCTCTCCGAATAACCCATGGGTGTCGCGCGGGGTCCGGACACCCATTATATCCGTCGACTTGTCGTTGTGCAGCTTCCGGGTGGGCCATGGTTCAACCCATTGAATCCCCGGAATTGAGGACATATCCACCATCTTATCAGGGGGAATCTTGATCTTCAAGGTGGTCTTCCACTCCGTGGAAACTTCATCCATAATAATGCCGCCCAGCGTGGTAATCCCCGCCTTTATCCTGCCAAGATCCTCGCCGGGGAAAACCAAGACACGGAGGAGCACCGAGGGCGTCTCATCCCCTTCTCCACCAAGTGTTTTACGCGTCATATCGAAGCAGTCCTGATGTACCCTGTAGGAAGGCTGATATATCCCCAGCCAGCGCACATGTGGAAGGTCCCGGACGGTCTGCTCATCCTTCGGATTCAAGCGTATGATAAACGCAAAATCAGGGATGTAATCGAATATATCGGCGCCTGCGCGTGTTAGACATCCTTTCCAGGCATCCTGTACGGGACCGTCGAATTGAACGGCATAGTACCCTGCTTTTTCCTGCCCGTACGTTTCGATCTTTTTTATCTTTTCCCCCTGCTCCGGGGAACTTCTCAAGGGATCAAAAGGCGTGCTCCCTAGCCGTATTACAATAGGTTTGGACTCTTTGGCCTGATCCTGATCCAGGATCAACTCATTTGAATTGCTCTCGGGGGCTGTTGTGTCGCCGGCACAGGTAATGCGTTCAACCTCTCCTGAAAAGGAGATGGCGGTAAAACAGAAAAAGTAACAGAATGTAACAAGCAAAAGGCAACTGATCTTCTTCGTTATTTCAATATGTTTCATTAGATATCTTTGAGCGCGGTGCTACTGTTCAAGACAGGAATATGGTCCAGCCCGTCGCACGACGGCGGCATGTTTGTATGGGCGTCTATGGGGGGCGAACACTGAATCGTCAATCGGCATGCGGCTCCGCACATTCCGCGGAGTCTCCCCCTGCCCCCTGCGGTTCGTAAAGAGGCCCGGATGAAGAGCTTGTATACGGCCAGGAACCGAGAGGGTAAGAGTAAAAGGTCTGAAAGCCGAATCCGTTGACCGAGTTCATCACAAACTGTGAGACCGTAAAATAATCATAGGTCGAAGATATGATCATGAACGAAGGGGACGTGAAGGGATTGGGGATAACTAAGGCCGCGTTGGTCTCCTTACCCACTATTCCGACTTCAGGGAGATCAAAAAGCTGCTTTATCGTCCCTGTCCACCCTCCCGGGGAATCATCCAAATCCAAGTGTACTGTCTTGTAATTTCCTGTTCCGTTAAAAAATTTGATCTCAAAATCTTCTGATGCATAATAGTTTGCGGTAATGTGTATGCCGGTGCTCCAGTTCCCGCTATAGATATTGTAGGGAACCCAACACCTATGCGCCGCCGCACCCGCATCCGGAGACAACAAGGCACCCCCCATGATCAGACCGATCGTAATGAAAAGCACTATTACTATCTTTTTCTTCATGGCACTCTCCCTTTCTATTGCTGCCTGATTAGCTCCCCCTCATCTCTTCGGGATCAAATCAAAACACGAAAGCCTACCCGTTACCCAATAACCCTCCATAGACGTGGTCCGAATTATAAGACTGTTTCCCCGGCGTGTCAACCTTGATGGCCGGAAAAAAGTCCGAATTGTCTGTCATTATTATGGTTCCCGCTTCCAGTTTTCACATCCCGGGCAGCGCATCCAGCATCATAGAATCAGAAGAGGCGTTGAGCTGAAAACCGACGACTTCCTTGTTCGATGAATAGGTTATATACGTGGCATTACTGATGTCTCCCGTAAATATGCCCTCTGCAGTATTTACCACTTTCTCATGAGCATTCAGATTGATCGCCTCTGTGGTTATCGTAGCACCACTGTCATTATACGCGGTCAATGTAACGGTCGCCGGGCTGCTCTCAGTGTTTGCAAGGGCAATCCCCGTCCATCCGTCTTTTTCCAGCTTGGCAAAGACCCCCTCTTTCCCGCTGATGCCGACACCGGTATACCCTGCCAACTGATTTCCGTTCCGAGTGGCAAACAGCTCAAGGCCCGTAACAGGGCTTGTCGCCTCAATCTGCAGCCAGGCCGTATCAACAGGCAGATCCAGATCGGCAACCGTTCCGATATATTTCCCCCGACCGCTCATTTCAAGAGACTGGGTGGTCAGAGAAGCGCCCTCCTTGCTATAGGGGGTTATTGTTATCGTCGAGGCTGAAGCGGACGGGTTATAGGCCACGATCCCCGTCCACCAGTTACTGTCGCTGACAATGTGAGGATAATATATCTTGGAGCCGGTATCATCTTTTAGCAAGACACCACCCAATTGCCTGGCGCTGCCGATACTGCTGAATAATTCCAATCCAATGACTCCGCTGCCGCCTTTGATGACGGCAGAGTGAATACCCGGCTGAGGTTTATTATCAAACATGCTTCTGATAGTGAAGGCGCTATGTTCGTTGGCGGCTAGTTCTTTTGTCTTAGTCGCTCCATTGTCGAATTCAATTGTTACGGTCTTGGGTGATGAGGTTGTGTTGAGGAGGCTTATGCCGGTCCACCACTTATCGCTCGAGGCTATGTGAGAGATGTATATGTCACCGGTGTTGATCCCGGAAACGGCCGGAACCGCAGCACGGTACCTCCCTTCAATGTAGAACTTCGTATACCCCGCAACAGCATCTAAACCCGACTCAAACACAATATAGCCGATATCGGCCGGATCGGAAAATTCATCGCCGACGGTAATCTCCCTCCGACCATGAGGGGCAAGGGTTACATCATCTATTTCAGAAACAGGCTCACCGGCATCATTATACGCCTTGAAAGTTCCGTTTATGGTCTGGCTGCTGGTGTTGATGACGCAGATCTCCGTTTTCCAGGTGCCGGTACCGGCGATGTGGGGAAAGTAGAGGAGTGCCGCATTGACTGCCCCGCTGGCCACCAGGGCATAGGGTTGCGGGCCATATGGCACATTATATCCACTCACCCTGACTGTATATGCCCCCGCAGCAGGATTATCCAGGGTCAGACCGACAACATTATTTATCCTGTCAAAGGAGGTGGAGTACCGTACATTGGCACGTATATACGCGGTATAGACAGACAGAAACCATCCTGAAGCACTGCCCCAGTAGCTCCTTCCTGTGGGATTTTCATCATCATCCACACATATGAACTGCTCTGCGTCATTTTTCTCTACGGCAATATAGAAATCGCCATTGTTTACAGTAACTCCCGTTATCACCGTGGTAGTCCATCCCGTCGGAACGTAGGTCAAGGTCTTCCTGAAAAGTTCCGTTCCGGGGAAGCCCCCTATACCATCGTCATCATAAACGACTACATCGACGTCCGTGGTTTTAGCATTCGGGTTATCGAAACAAAATGTGGCCGATTCCACCGTGACCGGATATGACACAGGGGTAAACCGCATTGCCCTCCTATTGTCGCCGGCTATAGAAAGGGGATTACCGCTGTCATACCCCATGACGCTTTTTTGAGAGACCCCGTCGGGGTAATGCTTGTTCGAGTAAGGATCCGTCACCTGTAAATCCAGGTCATTTACCAAACCACCCTGAGCCGGGATCGATCCGGGATAATCTGTCCAGACCAGATTGATCTTGAGTGGAGAACCGGAATCCAAGAGGGTTATCGTATATTCACGATACTCACCGGTGTTTAAAGAATTTTGTTCATCGTAATAAAGGATATTAAGAGGGGGTGCCGGGAATACACCCTTTTCGAGATCCAGCCTACCCCACCCCTCGACGTTATTCGGGACGGGTGAATCGGGGATCTCCTGGGCGACTCCGGCCCCGTACTGGCCGGGCGATATATCCTCGGCGCTGTTCAGGAGAGCGGCCTTGATCAGGGCCGCGGAAGGGTGGGCGAACCCTTTCTCATGTATCAGATATTCTCTCATAAGGGCCGCCGCGCCCGCAGCTAAAGGGGTCGCCATGCTGGTCCCCCCGTTATACATATAATACGCGTCATATGCACCCCACCCCGTTTTGGAAGCGACCGATGAACGAGTGGAAAGGATAAAGGTTCCGGGCGTCACGATATCGGGTTTATACCTTCCATCGAGACAGGGACCCCGCGCACTGAAAGCGACCGTTCCGGCAGGATTATCCGCAAGACGATCAGAGAAGATTGGATCTGTAGGATAATCGTCCGGCCAGTTTCCCCCCCACGTGTATGTGAACGTGGGTCTGTTTCCCTCAGATGCCCCCACCGTCAGGCAGTTTTTTGCCGTTGCCGGAGAAGCCACGCTTAAAAGGTCAACAATCCCGTCTCCATCCGCATCAACCCCGTCGTTACCCGCCGAAAACAGGATCAAAAAATCCTTGTGATTCCAGACATATTCATCAACGGCACGTGAGTCTGAATCATATCGCCCGTATGCATCACCCCCCCAGCTATTGGTGTGCAGATCGGCTCCCGCCCCCTCGGACTGACTGAACAGGAAGGTCAGATCCGAAGGGATGCCCGATAATGACTCCGTTTCATTATCCTCAGCGGATTGTAAGACAAGGCGGGCCTTTGGGGCCATCCCGGCGAAACAGTCCGAGG
>JAQULO010000029.1 GCA_028718565.1 Syntrophales bacterium
CGACACCATGGATGGTGCCCGGCTCCTCTTACAATCTCAGAAGGGCTTCTAAGAGACTCATATCCTTGCCCTTTTTTTTATAAGAAAGGAGCGGTTTTTTCGTTGCCCTGATAAGCTGTTCCGTTACACTGTCCAGCAGAAATCTGGCGGCAGCCTTTTTACCCCTGGATCCGATAATGACCAGATCAATGCCGTACTCTTCTACGGTCTTGGCGATCGCGGCGTGCACCTTTTTTTTCAACCGGAATATGATCGGTTTGACATAGACCCCTTTGAGATCAATCTTCTCAATAAATTCAAGGAACTTCTTTTCCGCTACCTTTCCCATGACCTCGGCAAATTCTTCGTATTCCTTTCCCCTTTTGTAATATCCCAGCGGAACATCGTAGATATGCGCACAGTAAATTCTTGGTATTTCATGGGCAACGGCAAAATCGACGGCCAGTTCCATTGCATCCGCCGCCTTTTCCGAAAAATTGACGGGAACGAGAATGTTGATGTCTTCAGGCTGGTTTGTCCTGGGTTTGACCTCACTGGGTACGTATAATGTCGAGCATGCCGCCTCCCGTGAGATCTTTACGGGCACCGTCTCCCTTCCTGTGAATTTTCCGCTTATCCTGCCGAGAACAAGAAGATCGACCTCTTTTTCTCTTAAATCCCGCAGAATGTCGATTTCCACCAGCGGCGATCCCATGATCACGTGATATTCAACCCGTGTGGCAGGGCGACCATCATAGTATTCTTCGACCAGTTTCTTCATCAGGTCTTTTGTTGTCTTTTCAAGCGAAGAAAGAGCGCCTGCCTCAGAATTTATCGGTATCTTCCCATGATCAATGATATGGGTAAAAATGATTTTTTCCGATGAGGCCACCCAGCTGACGAGACCCGCGTAGCGAATCTTAGCCTTATCCTGCTGCCCCAGGGCAAGCCCTACCATGAGATTCTTAAAGTGGTACATGGTCATGGTCGACTCCTTTCTGCGGCCTGACAGCCGCTGCGATGCACCTGCACGCTACACGCATGTTCAGATATCCGATGCGCAGTACCCCCCCACTTCAGTTCACCCTTTATGGCAGTGGTTACCATTCACCAGGGTAGAACAGAAATATGCCCTATATCTGTTTGTGGAATTAAGATTAATCTTCCAACCGGAACGACACCCTGACCCGTGCCCTGTAGCTTTTGACTTTTCCATCTTCGATGGTCAAGTCCAATCTGGTGACCTCCGCAATCCGTAAATCGTGGAGTGTGCTGCCGGCTGTCTCCACGGCATTTTTGGCTGCATCTTCCCATGACAAGGAACTTGTCCCCACTAACTCTATGATCTTATAAATACTGTCAGGCATGGTATTTTCCTCCTTTGCGTCATAAGTTTGATAAAAACAGTTAACGCCCGGATTGAAAACAGGCCTTACTCTCGAGTTTGCTGAAGAATGTGAATGGATCGAATAGATTTGAAGATGGTCATTTTTACACACCGTCGGAGAAACAGTCTCTGTGCGAAAAGAATCCAAACTTCTCGAAAAGAACATCCTTGGAAAAAGACGAAACACGATAAAGCACTACAGGCGATGTCCTGTACATGTTTCGGTTTCATAATGATGGACGAGCAGGGCTTTGTCAATCATTTTCTCGCTTTTCCTTGACAGAAAATTTCTTCTCACGTACGATGTTCAGCATTGAAGTATAACTTTAATCTTTAATAAGGTATCATGAAACTAAAAATCAGCGAAATATCAAAGCAGAGCGGTGTTCCCTCTTCCACGATCCGCTATTATGTCCGGGAGGGGCTGCTACCCCCACCGGAGAAGGTTAACAAGAAGATGGCCTACTATGAAGATGCCTGCATCGAACGGCTGAAAGCCATCCAGTGCCTTCAGGGAAAACGGTATTATCCACTTTTGATCATTAAGAACATCCTCCGCCGGATGGACGAAGGACTGAGCCTGCAGGAAGCGGAAAGCGTGGGAAATGCCGTCTTCGGCACGGAGGATCGCGTTGGCCTGGGGCTTCTGGACCGGGCCGCGGTTCTGGCCCAGACCGGTCTTACGGAGGATGAACTCGGACTCGCAGAGTCGCTCGGCATTTTTATTCCCATGATCCATGAAGGAGAAAAGCTTCTCTATGATGAGGATGATGTGCGCGTCGGCCGGGACAGTCTTCGAAAATTGATCGATTATGGAGTGGATCTGCGGGACATGGATTTCTTCGTCGAGTTGGGCCAGAAAATCGTGGAGAAGGAGCTGGCTCTTCGCCGCAAGCTCGTCTCCGACAAATCCATGAAGGAAAATATCCGCATTACCACCGAGATCTCCCGACCGGGGGATATCTATCGGGAGTATATCCTGCGGCGGCTGTTCCAGAGACAGGTTCAGAAAAACATCCGGAAGAGCCTCGGTAAAAAGAAACGAGAGTAATTAAAAAGGCCGTTGAGGCAAATCAAAATTGAGGAGGACTGTTGTGTTCAAGACAGCAATCACGGAAATGTTCGGAATCGAGTACCCCATTATCTGCGGCGCCATGATGTGGCTCTGTACGCCAAGGCTTTGCGCCGCCATTTCCAACGCCGGCGGCATGGGCAACCTTACAGCCGGAATCTACAACACAGCTGAAGAATTTCGGGATGGCATTAGGGAAACACGAAAGCTGACGAACAAGCCCTTCATGGTCGGGATTACGCTCATGCCGTCCGTTCGGGTCACGCCGGAACACCACAAGATGTACGTAAATACCTGCGCCGAAGAAAGGGTCGCCGGGATCGAGTTTTCCGGTACGCCGCTGGACAGGGTTGCCGGCATGGAATCGGTGGAAATGCTCAAAAAAGCGGGTGTCAAAATGTTCCATAAGGTGGGTTCGATCCGTCACGCCATCCATGCGGAGAAGATCGGGTATGACGGGATCTATGCGGCCGGCATCGAAGAGGGCGGCCATCCTTTGAACGACGACGTGACGACCATGGTCCTGACGCCCAGGATGGTTTCATCGGTGAAGATTCCCGTCGTAACCGTGGGTGGTATCGGTAACGGACGCACCATGGCGGCGGCTCTGACCCTGGGCGCCCAAGGGGTGATGATGGCAAGCCGGTTCATTGCCACGAAGGAATGTGACGTCCATAACAACATCAAGGAGGAGTTGGTCCGCAGGCAGGAACATGACACCGTTATCTATGGTCAATCCCTGGGTCTTCAGGGTCGGGCCCTGAAATCGAAAGTCCTGAAAGAGGTGGCGGCGATTGAAGAACAGGGCGGCAAATTCGAGGACTTGATGGATAAATTGATGCCCCTCTTGTCGGGACTGCGGGTAAAAGCTGCATGGGAAAGTGGCGATGTGGATGGTGCTCCCCTCATGGTCGGCCAGTCCATCGGCCTCATCGAGGATATTCCGACCTGCCGGGAACTTCTGGAACGGATGGCCGCTGAGGCCCGTGAAAATCTTGCCAGGGCCTGCCATGCGTGTGGGTGAACCTGCAAGGTCGAAGCAGGCGGGATCAGCAGATGGTCGAGGACTTGCGGTAGCACTCTGTCTTGGCGCGGAAGGCGTTTTATTGATCAGCCGTTTTATGGCGATGAACAGGTGCAACATGCACCAAGCGAAAAAGAACTCATCAAAAAGATGATGGTGCTTTAAGTCATCACTAGACCCCCGGCTCTACCGGAGGACGCGATCTTTAAGAATTTCAGAACAATGATTACGGAGTGAGACGAAAATGAAGCGTAAAATAGTCATGACCTCCGGCAAAGCCGGAGGCTTGATAATGTGAACCGCTCAAAGCGGTTTGATTATGGGGCCACCTGAAGGTGGCTATTCCTCAATATACTCAGTTGGTCGAGGCGACGATCTTCGTTCTCTTGTCGTTTGATATAATCGCGGATGGTCTCTTCATCTGCACCAACTGTTGATACAAAGTAACCTCGTGCCCAAAAATGTTGACCCGTAAAGTTCTTTTTCCGACCCACATACGTCCTGGCTACCTGAATGGCACTTTTACCTTTCAGATAACCTATTGTCTCAGAAACCGAGTACTTGGGTGGTATCGAAATCAGCAGGTGAATATGATCGGGCAAAAGATGCCCCTCCATCACCTGACATGCCTTCTGCATGGCGAGGTCTTTGAACGTTGATCCCAAATACTTTTTCAACTCCACATATAATGACTTCTTGCGATACTTTGGTATCCATACCACGTGATACTTGCATTTCCACTTCGTATGATTTAAACTCCGCACATGTTCCATCACTTGCCTCCTGTGCCGTAAACTTTGAGCGGTTCACGGCCAGGAGGCTTTCTTATATTTCCGAAATTGTCAAACCCTGAGAATCCCCCGGCAGAGCCGGGGGATTCTCAGAAGAATTTAAAATCAACAAACACCACAACGGGAGGACAGGCAATGAAGGTTACATCGGTTTGTCAAATCAGCTATGCAGTAAATGACATTGATAAGACCACCGAGGCGTGGTCACGGTTGTACGGCTTCGGACCGTGGACCTTCGATGAAATGAGCGGCACGGATGCGAAAGGACGTCCCTGGAAAATACGGCTGGCTTTTGCCTACCTGGGACCCGTAGAGATCGAGATCGTTCAGTGCATAGAAGGAAGGATTTTTCAATCCAAGTTTCTCGACACGTGGGGAGAGGGCGTCCACCATATCGCCTTTCCCGTCGCCAACGTCGACACAGAGGTGGAAAAACTGAAAAAACAAGGAGCCGGGCTGCTCGGTCATATTTCAGGATGTTTTGCCTATCTGGATGCGGGAGGCCCAGGCGGCGCCATCTTCGAATTGGTGCAAAAAGAGGCCTGAGCTGAAAAACCGGTCTCCATTCCCGCTAGAGACATGCCAACGGTACTCTGTCATTTCATAGGAGTCTTCACAACTGAGGAATCTAACCTGAACACGACCCCCTTGATAGCCGGCCATTCTTAACGGTCCGTGATATGGGGGACCAGTTCCGTTTTAAGTTTCTCTGGGGGATACCTCTACACGATATAATGGATAATCCTCGCCCTGGGTACCCTGCCGCTTCAAGCGAGGCTGCCAAACAAGTACCCCCCAGCGGAGGTGCTGGGGGGTACGGTGAAGCGACTTCATAGGCACACAAAATTTTTGCCTCGCATATACCGAATTTTTTTCCGCTCACCCCCGGTCGCAGGAGGTGATGGTGGGGAGAGCGTTATCTGCTATCTTTCTCGGGAGCAGGGCGCGTTCTCACCTCAGGGTATATGACGGCATGAACGATAGTATCCCGCTTCCTAGAATTTAACCTCCGGGGCCGCCTGAGCGGAGTCGGGGACTTCGAAGAACTCTGCCTTCGTGAATCCGAACATCCCCGCCAGTACGTTGGATGGGAAGGTTCTGATCCTGACGTTATACGTCCTCACGGTCTCATTGTAGCGTCTCCTCTCGACGGCTATCCGGTTTTCCGTTCCGGCCAGTTCATCTTGAAGCCGGATAAAGTTCTGGTCGGACTTGATATCTGGGTATCGTTCGACGGTGACGAGCAGTCTGCTCAAGGCTCCCGCCAACTGGTTGTTAGCCTCTATCTTGTCTGGGATGCTCTTCGCTCCCCCCACCTTGGCCCGTGCCTCGGTCACACCGATGAAGACAGCCTTTTCCTGTGCGGCAAAACCCCTCACCGTCTCCACAAGGTTGGGAATCAGGTCGTAGCGCCTCTGCAACTGGTTTTCCACCTGGGCCCATGATGCCTTTATCCCCTCGTCGAGGGTAACAAAACTGTTGTATGCCCCCTTGATACCGGAATAGAACATTAACAAGACCACGACGATCACCCCAACCGCGATCAAAAGATTTCTCTTGCCCTTTGTCATCTGTACACGCCTCCTTAGTAGGTTAGAAATTATTTTCTGCGTTTTTCTGGAAGAAAATAATTATGTTAACGCACATATCCCGTTTGTCGGGGTTAGATTATTCAGATATCCTTTCCTAATCTAATTTATCAACAAATGCCCATAACTTTCTCACCTCCGCCAGATACGCCATGAATATATCCTGTAGCTCGGCGGACGCGATTTTCTTCTTCCCTTCCTTTACGTCCAGGCAACGCATAAAGACGCCTGCGTCAACCGGAAACTCACGGGCGAGTGCCTCCACAATCTCCCGCCTAGAAGAGGGGATCGCCACACACTTGAGGTAGAGCAACCCACCGAAGATAGAGATAAAGGCCGTTATGGACTCGGCTATCAGGTCCTGCACCCTTCGGGTCTTCCCTTCCGTCTCCAGAAATCGCTCCCTCAGAAGCAGCAGTTTGCCCTTGATCTCACGTTCGCACTGGAGCCGCAGGTGGCAGGGTTCGAAGGAGATATCCTTCAGTACATCCTCGCCTGACACGAGGAGATACCCCTTCTGCAGGTTGAGGAATTCGAGCGGGTACGAATCGAGTGAGGAGGCAATGTATGGTTTTGTCATAAATAGAGGGGTTGCCACGCCCTTTTTGCGCCACCGGGAAACCGTTTTAAGCGCCCTGTCCAGATGATCTATTGCCTCTTCGGAAAGGACAATAAGAAAGTTCAGGTCCGACTTCCCCGGCCGGTAGTCGCTTCCCGCCGCGCTGCCGTACAGGATAACTGATATGAGCCCGGCCTTGTAGATTTCCCTGTAATCTCCGGTGATATCGGAAAATATCTCTTCCGGTTTCTCTATTTTTGCCATCTTTCTCACTTCCTCCGCGATACTAAAAAAGGCTAAAATCCCCGTCCCGCGCCGCCGCCGCCGCTCATGCCTCCGCCGAAACCACCGAAACCACCGCCAAAGCCACCGCCAGAACCACCGCCCCCCCTTCCGCCGCCCATCAGGAGCATAAGGAATATGAAGGGAAGCATCCTCCTGCCCTGCTTGGTGCCCAGGAGCAGGGACATGACAATAAAGAGCATGATAAGAGAGAAGATGTTGCTCCCCTTTTTCTGTTGTGAGGCTGGTTGCCGGAGCGTTTGCGGCGCCCCGGTAAGGGACACACCCGCGTCCTTCGCGATGACCGATGATACGGCAACCATCGCGCTTGACAGGCCTTTGTCGTAATCCCCTTTTTTGAGATAGGGGATCACGTACCGGTCCAGGATGTCTCCTACGAGACCGTCGGGGAGTATCCCCTCGACGCCATATCCCGTTTCAATCCTGATCCTTCTCTCCTGAACGGCGAGGAATATCAGGACCCCCTTATCCTCCCCCTTTGCGCCGATACCCCACGCCTCATACAATCGGTTCGCGTAATCGGCGGGATCATCCCCACCGAGCTCCTTCATGGTGACCACTACGACTGACGTTCGAGTTTTTCCAAGAACCTCCCGCGCCAAAGACTCCATGGACTGCGTGTAGCGGGGGGAGATGACACCCGCAAAATCGTTGATCGCGCCGCCCATGTGTTTTGGAAACTCGTCACGTCCACACACGGACGTGGCGATCGTACACAGCGTCATCACTGCGATGAGCGCGGTAGCTATCCTTGTCTTCAAATCAGGGCTCCCTTCTGTAGAATTTGTTCGATACCGATACAAACTTACTCTTTTTCAACCCCCTTTTGCATCCCCTTTAGAAACGCTCCAACAGACTTTCCCTTTTCCTCGGCTGTCATTTTATCGAACTCCTTCTGGGAATACTGCCACTGCTTCAACTCACCACTTAAATGCCGAGCGCCGTAAGTCGCACTGAGGTTTATCAACAAGAAAAGACCAAAGATGATACCAAAGACAATCCAGGCAATCTTTGCTTTTATACCGTGAACCTCGATGCTTGCGGAAACCATGAGGTAGGTCATCCATACCATCCCTATCATGCTTCCCAGATAGGGTACTGTCCCGATAATGGTAGTGACGGGTGTGATCGCTGAGGCGTAGGCCCCACATCGGTACGCGGTCTCAAATGATTCCTGTGAACCCATAATCTTCCAGATAATAAACATAATTGCTGCGCCCACAAACCCGAATATGACTGCGAACACCGGGGTGAGCACAACAAACAAAAGGGCTTTGCCGAACGATGCGGCAAAACCGAGGCCCACGATCGACAGGATAAGATTAATGACACCCACAAGGAGACCCATCCCCATTATAAATATGATAGGGTCAACGAATCCGCCACTCTTTGGCATTTTTCTGAAAAATCCTGCGGGGTCAATGATCACCTCTTTCATCGTGTTGAGTATCGCTATAACATTTTGCTTCATCCGTTCCTCAGTCATCGATTTGTTGTCTACCATGGTTCCCTCCTTTATTTTCCCCTCTTAATAGAGGGTTATTGCTCCTCAAAAAGCAACCACATCGGAGATACCGCCGGACTACAGGCCATAACTGTATCACTTCATATCTAAGCCAGCTAAGCCAGGGGCAGACCTCGCGAGAACGACAAACGAGGTAAAATCTGACTTTTGTACAAAAATACTAGCCGCCCATTGTGTCATAACTACAAATGACAAAGCAACCCTTTTTCCGCACAGGCCAACACCATCGGGCGCAAGGCTCCACGCGGATCTCCCCAATAGCGAACACCGGTAAGGAACATTCTGTCCCGTCGGCCAAAATTGTCGTCATTTTTACAATTTTGTCGAATTTTCACCATGAAAAGATCAGTCGACTTAAAGGGTTCAGATAAGAGGTGGCATGCGATACCTCTTTAATATCAGATTGTTATATTGTAACATTTTCGAAAACACCAGTGTTCCCCCGATCTGGCAGGGTACTTGCGTTGCGCTACGGGGTGTCCCGAAGTATAGGAAGAAAAGAGGAGTATGGTCTGTTTCGTATCACAACACATGCCGAATTTACAGATCTTTCTGTTCCGGCATAGGTGCTGGCGTGTGGCCCGCCCTGTGAGTTCAATATCCTGTTGGTCCTTTGCCGCGGATGACGACACGTTTCAACAATTCATATGAGGGGGTTACCCTCTTAGAATGTACCACATGACCCCAAGCAACCTGTCCGAAGATGGTTTTGTCGGCAAGCTGTCTTGACTTTTATTGCACACTGGTATTAGGTGGCAGGGTTCTTTTGCGGGATACAGCTCTGTAGAAGACGATTTTGACAGCTGGAAAGTTTTTAAAAATACCTCGCCTGACTAAGGGGGGAAAGGTACCATGCGAAAAAAAAATTACTGGATCATAGGAATTATTATTCCTCTGCTGGCCCTTTTTTCGGGTTGCTCGACGTTTATCAAGGCAGACACGCTTTTGGCGCGGAAAGATTACAGAGGGGCCATTGAACTTTACAAAGAACATCTTGTACAACACCCCGGCGACTCCAATGCAAAAAGCAACCTTGGGTTTGCCTACTTCAAGGCCGGGATGTTGGATAACGCGGCTGAGGAATTTCAATCCTCACTCAAGATAACCCCCGGTGATCCTTTCTCTACTCTGTACCTCGGGGCGACCTATCTGAAACAGAAAAAACTTACCCAGGCCATAACGGTCTGGGAAAAATACAAAGACAGCGAACGGTCTCAGGTTGAAAAAGAAATCGAACGGCAACTGGCGCTATTGCGCACTGCATCCAGCGTTACCGAATCCGGTAAATTTACAGCACAAGAGATTGCCGAGCAGATGGAACAATCCATCGCGAAGGCCGAAGCGGCCTGGTATGATGCGGAATTCAGGGCTCTCACCGAGGACCAAGATTCAGAAGGTGGTGGGGGTGGGTGAGGGTGCTAGTCTTCGCGTGTTCTGTACGAACACCTCGCTTACCGGACACACCCCTCGAAAAAAATTTTGCTACGGGTGTCGGCATATTGTCAGCATTCCATGATCATTGTGCAGATGTCTCCTGGTGGCGCATCTGCATATATTTCGAAACAACAAGGAGAATCATGAAAGATGAAAAGAGACTTATCTAGATTGCTCAGGCCGCTAATGGTTGCGGCACTGATTCTGTTTGTAGCGTTAATTTCTCCGCCCACAGTCAAGAATGCGGAGGCTGGCTGAGGCGACCCTCTGGTGACCGTGAATGTCACCCCGGGCGGCAGTGGAAACGTAAAGATAGGTGGAACAACTTATTTGTCCCCTGTGACCGTAGCCGACAATTCGTTGCAATGGTTTGAGGCGATACCGGCGGACGGATACGAATTTATCAGATGGGGTATAGTGGACAGTACAGGAAACTATTCGAGTAGCACTAACCCGACCCAGTATCAGATTACCTGTGACACTACAGTAACCGCTACCCTTCAGGAAGTCGTTAATGAACCACCCGTCGCAGATGCGGGGGATGATCAGAACGTGGTTGAAGGCGCCACCGTCGCGCTGGACGGGTCGGGTTCCTCCGACCCGGACGGCGATATCGCGACCTACCAGTGGACGCAGACAGGGGGCACCAACGTAGCCCTTTCCAGTCCGACCGCCGTGAGCCCGACATTTACGGCGCCCACGGTTAATGCCGGTGGAGCCGCATTGACCTTTGAACTCACGGTCATGGACTCGACAGGGCTGGATGATTCAGACACCTGTACTGTAAACATCCTTGATACAGAGGGCCCGCCGGTCGCAGATGCGGGGGATGATCAGAACGTGGTTGAGGGCGCCACCGTCACGCTGGACGGGTCAGGTTCCTCCGACCCGGACGGCGATATCGCGACCTACCAATGGACGCAGACAGGGGGCACCAACGTAGCCCTTTCCAGTCCGACCGCCGTGAGCCCGACATTTACGGCACCCGCGTTTAATGCCGGTGGGGCCGCATTGACCTTTGAACTCACGGTCACGGACTCGACAGGGCTGGATGATTCAGACACCTGTACCGTAACCGTTCTTGATACAGAGCAACCACCTGTCGCAGATGCGGGAGAGGACCAGGAAGTGGATGAGGGTGCCACCGTCACGCTGGACGGGTCGGATTCCTCCGACCCGGACGGGACCATCGTGGCCTACCAGTGGACACAGACAGGGGACACCACGGTGACGTTGTCCAATTCGGCCGCCGCGCAACCGACATTTGTAACTCCCCCGGTTGGCGCTGGCGCGACTGACGTAACCTTCGATCTCAAGGTCACGGATAACGACGGCCTCCAGTCCACGGACCAGGTTTCGATAACGGTGAGCGATAACAACATAGTCGGCTTCCCGGCCGATGTGACCACCTTCAAGGCCTCAACAAACGAGGACATGGGGGTCAAGGCAGGCACCGGCGCTCATATAACGTCCCTGCAGGCAGTATCCCCCGACACGATAGTCGGCGACCCTGAAGGCAAACCCGACAATCTGATCTACGGTCTGATCAACATGAAGATTACAGTCAACACGGCAGGCGGTACTGTAGAGGTGACACTCTATCTTCCCGAAGCGGCGCCTGAGGACTACACCTGTTACAAGTACTTGCCCAGTAACGGCGAATGGATTGATTTCAGCGCACACGCGGTGTTCAATGCCGCACGGGATCAGATCGTCCTCACACTTACCGACGGCGGTGACGGAGATGATGACGGGGTCGCCAACGGGGTCATCATCGATCCCACGGGTCTCGGAACCGACCCGGGTTCTCCCTCCGTCTCAATTGACGGAGGAGGAGGTGGTGGTGGATGCTTTATATCCACAGTAGAGCCCTAACGGGAAGGACCGCACAGAATTTTCCACACCCGGTTTTTGGGCTTGACAGGAGCTGTAAAGTACTATAGAAAGCCCTTCTTAAAACTTTACGAGGGAGGAGATATTTTTGGCAAATCACAAGTCTGCGGAAAAAAGGGCTAGGCAGAACGACAAGAAACGGCTGCGGAACGCCTCCGCAAGGTCCCGCGTTAAGACGGCCGTCAAGGCGACACTGGCCTCCGTTGAGGGAAAGGATGTCGAGAAGTCGCGCGAGATCCTGCTTGATACAACAAAGACAATAGCCAAGGCAGCGGCCAAGGGGATATTTCATAAGAAGACAGCCGCCCGTAAGATATCCAGACTGACGAAGAAGGTAAACGCTCTGGGATAACATCAGAATCCCGACATTATATTCCGGTAGGCCTTGTCGGCCATATCAATCGACAGTTTCTTGAGGGCATTTTCTTTGTTTGTAGCGGTTGTGGTAGTGCTCGCGCTCACCGTGTAGGCCTCTCTCCCCGAGAGGCCTGCGTTCATCCAGACGATCTCGCTGTTGTCGGTCCGTTTAAACACCACCTCCAGGGTCATGTAGACGCGATCCTCTTTTGCCAGGTCACTGCTGTTGTAGGCAAGGTGACCAGTGGTAATATTTACTATCTTTCCAGTCAGAGATACGTCCGCCTCATCCATACTCGCGACCGGTGTAAATCTGCTTCCTCTCCTGAAGCGGCTGAAGAATGCATTCCTTACATAGTTTTCAATATTCGCTTCGCTCGTGTTGTTGGAAATCACCCCGACAAAAACCTTCTGTATACCGACATCTATATGCTCTCCGCCCGGCGCAAAACGATACCCGCACCCCACGCAGAAGAGCACCAGAACAACCGGTATGATCCATTTTCCTTTCATGAAAAACCCTCTCGTTCAAAGGGACACCCGCCCCGTAAAAACATGTCACGGAAATACCGAAAATTCTTGTTACTACTTAACAACGATGTTGACCAATTTTTTGGGGACATAGACCACCTTGATCACCTGCTTCTCCACGATAAACTGTTCGATCTTCGAGTCGTTCCGGGCGAGTTCCTTGATCTTCTCGTCGGACTCGGATGCGGCAACCTGCACTCGGCTCCGCACCTTTCCGTTGACCTGAACGACGATGGTGATTTCCTCCTCTGCGGTAACCGCCTCGTCAAAAGAGGGCCAAGGGGTATCGGAAAGTTGCTGCTCTCCGCCGATCATCTCCCACAACTCCTCCGTCATATGCGGCACGATCGGTGACAGGAGAATAATGATATCCTCCACTGTTTCCCGTATCACAGGGAGGGCTTTCGTATCCCCAGGCTCCGGGCGTCCCGTCTGATAGAGCGTGTTGACCAGTTCCATCACCGCGCTGATCGCCGTGTTGAAGTGAAAGCGGTCTTCGATGTCGGTTGTCACCTTCTTGATGGTTTGGTGGGTCTTCTTCCTCAGAGTCTTCAGATCGCCGTCAAGTTCTTCTCCGCCGTCGAAGGGTGTCACCTTCCGTATATCATCGAGATAATCCAAGACGATACGCCATACCCTGTTGAGGAAGCGAAAGGAGCCGTCAATACCCTGATCGCTCCATTCCAGGTCCCTCTCGGGGGGTGCGGCAAAGAGGCAGAATATCCGCGCCGTGTCCGCGCCGTACTCATCTATAATATAATTGGGATCAACCACATTCTTCAGGGACTTTGACATCTTTTCAATCTTCCCTATCGTCACCTCACGGTTGCAGTGTACGCACTTTCCATCCTTGACCTCTTCCGGGAACAGGTAAGCATGTTCCCGGCATTTCATCGTCTCTTTGCAGACCATCCCCTGTGTAAGGAGGTTGGAGAAGGGCTCGTCCACACCGACTACACCGAAATCCCTGAGCATCTTCGTGTAAAACCGCGCGTACAGGAGATGCATGATAGCGTGTTCGATCCCGCCGATATACTGATCGACGGGCATCCAGTAGTCCACCTTCGTGCGGTCGAGGCCGGGCCTGTCGGCACAATCCGCTGAGCAGAAGCGATTAAAGTACCAGGAGGACTCGACAAAGGTGTCCATCGTGTCCGTCTCCCTCTTTGCCGCCCCTCCGCAGTTCGGGCAGGTGACATTTACAAATGAGGCAATCTTCCCGAGCGGAGACTCTCCTTCGCCCGTCAATGCCACGTCCTTCGGCAGGACAACGGGGAGGTCCTTTTCGGGAACGGGGACAACCCCACACTTCTCGCAGTTGATCATCGGGATGGGCGCCCCCCAGTAGCGCTGCCGAGATATGCCCCAGTCCCTCAGGCGATACTCGATGGTCTTTTTCCCCCTGCCCATCGACTCCAGGTATTCTGCGATGTTCTCAAGGGCCTGCAGGTTTTTCATCCCGTCAAACTTTCCGGAATTGATAAGGATTCCCTCATCAACATAGGCCTCAGTCATGGTTTCGGCATCCAGTGGATCATCGGGATTCTGGATCACCACGATCTTCTCAAGCCCGTACTTTTCGGCGAACTCAAAGTCCCGCTGATCATGCGTGGGGACCGCCATGACGCAGCCCGTTCCATAGTCCGCCAGGACAAAGTTCGCGGCGTAGATCGGCATCTTCTTGTTCGTCGCCGGGTTGAGGCAGTAGGCATCCAGGAAGATACCTTCCTTCTCATAGTAATCGGAGGTCCTCATCATCTTGTCCTGTTTCTTGACGCGCTCGACAAAGGCCCTGACATCCTGCTCCACCGGCTTTCCCTCCGCAAGCTGCATCACCAGCGGGTGCTCCGCCGCTATGAGCATGAAGGTGGCGCCAAATATCGTGTCCTGCCGGGTGGTAAAAACCTTGATGACATCATCAGAACTGGCTATGGGGAAGACGAGTTCACACCCGTGGCTCTTGCCGATCCAGTTTCGCTGCATCGTGAGGACCCTCTCGGGCCAGCCGGGCAGCTTGTCGCAGTAATCCAAAAGCTCCTCAACATAAGCGGTAATACGGAAGAACCACTGGTCAAAATACTTTTCGGTAACCTCGCTACTGCACCGCCAGCACAAGCCCGCCTCCACCTGTTCGTTCGCCAGGACGGTCTTGCAGGTGGGGCACCAGTTGACCCCCCCCCCCTTCTTATAGGCGAGGCCCTTTTCGTACATCCAGAGGAAGAAGAGCTGCTCCCACCGGTAGTACTCCGGTTCACAGGTGGATATCTCCCGATCCCAGTCATAGCTGAACCCCATCCTCTTGAGCTGCTTCCTCATGGAGTTGATGTTCTCGTTTGTCCACTTCGCGGGGGGTATCCCGTGCTCGATGGCGGCGTTCTCCGCGGGCATACCGAAGGAATCCCATCCAATGGGATGCAGCACGGCATGTCCGCGCATTTTCTTGTACCGTGCCACCACATCACCGATGGTATAGTTTCTAACATGCCCCATATGTATCCGTCCGGAAGGATAGGGAAACATCTCGAGGAGATAATATTTCTTCTTCGCGGGGTCTTCGCTCACCTTGAAGGTCTTTTTATTCTCCCAGCATTTCTGCCATTTTTCCTCTATTTTCGCTGGGTTGTACTTTCTCTTCATGCCTCTCTCCCTTAATAGCTGTGGAAGGAAGCTCTAACACGTCTCAGGCATTCTTTCAATCTGATTTTTCCAATTATTCACGTCCCTTCCTTGACATATGAGGAGGCGATAAATATATTACGCCCCATAGTGGTGACGCTGGAGGAAGTGTGGAAGATATTGAAGACATAATCATACGGGGATTTCGGGAAAGCAGTCGCGTGAAAGAGGTTTTCGTGAATGAAAATCTCTCACGGTTGGTCAAGGCGGTCGATGCCATAACGCAAGCCCTGAACAGGGGCAACAAAATACTCCTGTTCGGAAACGGAGGGAGTGCTGCGGATGCCCAACACATTGCGGCGGAATTCGTAAACCGGTTTCTGATCGAACGCCCGCCCCTCCCGGCGATCGCCCTCAGCACGGACACGTCCGTGATAACGAGTATCGCCAATGATTATGATTTCTCAGAGATCTTTTCCAAACAGATACGGGCATTGGGGCGTGAGGGAGACGTTGCGTGGGGGATCAGCACCAGCGGTTCCTCTCCCAATGTAGTGAAGGCCTTTCAGGCCGCGGCTAAGCTGGGAATTACCACCCTTGCCTTCACGGGAAAGGACGGAGGAAAGATGGCTGGGATGGTGGACCTTTGCCTTAATGTTTCCTCCAACAGTACGCCCCGCATCCAAGAGGCGCACATTACTGCGGGGCATATCATATGCGAGATGGTGGATTACAGGCTGTTCAAAAAACCGGAAAATAACCCCTGAAGAATAAAGGATAAGCGTAGTATCATGGTAGAAACATCGCGTGAAGACAGGAGAAGTAAGGAAGAGGCACAGGGCAGTGAGGAAAAGCAAGATGCCGCCCACGCAAAGCCGGCCTCAAAGAAGGAATTGATCGAACGGTTGGAAAAGGCCGAGCGGGAGGCCTTCGAAAATTACGACAAATACCTGCGCGCCGCAGCCGAACTTGAAAATTACAAAAAACGGGCGGCAAAAGACCGCCAGGACTTCGTAAAATACGCAAATGAAAACCTGCTCAGGGACATGTTGCCGATGGTGGACAGCATAGAAAGGGCTCTGGAACAAGCGGCTGCGGCCACATTGCAAGATTTTGAGGCGTTTGTGGATGGACTCAAATTGATCCGCGACACCTTTATCTCCGTACTCGGCAAGCATGGCGCCACAAGGATAACCTCTGTGGGTGAGGATTTCGATCCTAACTTTCACGAGGCGCTTATGCAGGTTGAGGGGGGAAAAGGGCAGCATAACAAGGTTGCGGAAGAATTTGAATCGGGATACCTGTTGAACGGCAGGTTGCTCAGACCGTCCAAGGTATCCATCTCGAAGCATATAGATAAATAGAAAAATAGAATAATAATTAGGAGGTCTCACTACAATGGGTAAAATTATAGGGATTGACTTAGGGACAACGAATTCGTGCGTCGCTGTTATGGAAGGGAGCGACCCGATTGTCATAGCAAATCAGGAGGGGAACAGGACCACCCCATCAGTGATCGCTTTCACGGAAAGCGGCGAACGGTTGGTCGGGCAGGCTGCCAAGCGACAGGCGGTTACCAACCCGGAAAACACTGTGTACGCGGTCAAGAGACTGATAGGGAGGAAGCACTCGTCAAAGGAGGTCCAGTACGATATTACTATCAGCCCCTTTAAGATCACAAAAGCGAAAAACGGCGACGCCCAGGTAACGGTCAGAGGGAAGGACTACAGTACGCCGGAGATTTCTTCGATGGTGCTGGTAAAGATGAAACAGACCGCTGAAGACCACCTGGGAGAGAAGGTGACCGACGCGGTGATCACGGTTCCCGCCTATTTCAACGATTCACAGAGGCAGGCGACAAAGGACGCCGGAAAGATCGCAGGATTGAATGTCCTGAGGATAATCAATGAACCGACTGCGGCGGCGCTTGCCTATGGTCTTGACAAGAAGGCGGATGAGAAGATTGCGGTCTTCGATCTGGGCGGGGGAACCTTCGATATCTCCGTCCTGGAATTGGGGGGCGGTGTCTTTGAGGTCAAATCGACCAATGGTGATACCCACTTGGGGGGTGAAGACTTCGACCAGAAACTGATCGACTACATAGCGGACGAGTTCAAGAAGGATCAAGGAATTGACCTGAGAACCGACAAGATGGCCCTCCAGCGCATCAAGGAGGCCGCGGAGAAGGCAAAGATGGAACTCTCCACAGCTATGGAGACGGATATCAACCTCCCCTTCGTCACGGCCGACGCATCCGGTCCCAAGCACCTCAACATGAAGCTGACCCGGGCGAAGCTGGAAATGCTGGTCTCGGACCTGATAGACAAACTTGAGGCCCCCTGCAGGATGGCCATGAAGGACTCGGGGCTAAGCGTTTCGGATATCGGCGAGGTTATCCTCGTTGGGGGAATGACCCGTATGCCTCGCGTGCAGCAGAAGGTCAAAGAGATCTTCGGCAAGGAGCCCCACAAGGGGGTCAATCCCGATGAAGTGGTTGCAGTGGGAGCCGCCATCCAGGGAGGCGTGCTTGCCGGTGACGTAAAGGACGTACTACTTCTGGACGTGACGCCCCTGTCCCTCGGCATAGAGACCTTGGGCGGTGTCATGACAAAGCTCATCGAGAAGAATGCCACTATCCCAACCAAGAAGAGCCAGACATTCTCCACGGCCGCGGACAACCAGCCGGCGGTGAGTATCCATGTCCTACAGGGAGAGCGCTCCATGGCCTCGGACAACAGGACGCTGGGCAGATTTGAACTGACCGGTATTCCCCCGGCGCCCAGGGGGCTGCCGCAGATCGATGTCACCTTCGATATTGACGCCAACGGTATCGTCCATGTGTCAGCCAAGGATCTCGGCACGGGGAAGGAGCAGAGCATCAAGATCACCGCTTCGAGCGGCCTTTCCGAGAGCGAGATTGACAAGCTGGTCAAGGATGCTGAGGCCCATGGGGAGGAGGATAAAAAGAAGCGAGAGCTGATCGAACTGAAAAATCAGTCCGATTCAATGATATACGGCGTTGAAAAGAACCTGAAGGAGATGGGCGATCAGATAGACGCCGATCAGAAGTCCAAGATAGAAGACTCCATCGCCAAGCTCAAGACAGCAATGGAGGGGGATGACGTCGACGTCATAAAGGCCGCCCACGAAGAAGCGACCCAGGCGTCGCACAAACTGGCTGAGGCCATATACGCCAAGGCAACCGCCAAACAAGAAGCGGGTACTGCCGGGGCTTCGGGAGAAGGCGCCCAAGCCGAATCGACAAAGACCGACGACGACGTGGTGGATGCCGACTTCGAGGAAGTCGACAAATAGGTATCGGGGCAACCCTCTTCGTCACAGACGTCAATGCCCGGGGGTGCCCCGGGCATTTTTGTTGACTCCGGCTGCGGCAAACAAACTTACAAGACGCACGAAGACCTTGTGGAATTCAAGGCAAGTCATTGAGGCAAGGAGGGTATATGAACGCATTGGTCACGTACTACTCGCAGACGGGCAACACGGAAAAGCTCGCCCGTGCAATACACGAAGCCATCTCCATAGCAAAAGAAATTAAGCCCGTCCAAGATTTGGAAAGCGCTGACGGATATGATCTTATATTCTGCGGATTTCCGGTTCAGGCCCACAGTGTGCCGGGAAAGGTTCAGTCTTTCATTAAGGGTCTCCCTAAGGGGCAAAAGGTAGCCTTCTTTTTCACCCATGGTTCCCTGAGCGGCGGCCAACTACCGAAACAGGCATTCGAACACGCCATCGGCCTAGCACCCACGGCAACCATACTCGGTCATTTCGGGTGTCGGGGGAGCGTGGATCAAAAGATTATCGATGCGTTGATGCAGAAGCCGGAACACAGGGCATGGGCTCAGGAGGCCCAGAGTGCCGAGGGACACCCCGACCGGGGAGACTTTGATGATGCGGAAACTTTCGCGCTAGAGATGATCGCCAAGATCGGCTCATAATCAAGGCCCGCTGGCATGGCCTCTTACACCGAAGAGATGCCGTCCCTTTCATTTTGGCGCACTTCAAACGACTCTCCTAAAAACTGTTATACAGCCACAAAAATCTACAGGGGAGAGGGCGCCGGTGTCTGTCAATGTTGCATGAACCGACACTGGAGGGAGGGATCACCATGACAGGACGGAACATTGTCATCGTCGGAGCATGCGTTGCGGGGCTTCTTTTTGGGGGGCTTATCACAAGGGTGTTGCCGAAAGACGCCGTGGCGGCATTCCACACAGAAACCGCCACCTTTGTGCTTGGATGATTCTGGGGCGTAGACGCCCAGTTTGGGAGCATCGAAGGCGTTGCGAGAACTCGTGTCGGATACACGGGAGGAACGACAAAAGGTCCCGCCTACCACAATCTGGGGGACCATACCGAGGCAATTCAGACCCGGACACGGCAGTATATGGCTGCCGTGTTTTATCATACCGAAGAACAGAGGCGGTTGATCCTGGAGGCGCGAGACCGTTATTCGTCGGGTGCAAGGGGGAAGATCTTTACCCAGATTCTCCCAGCCTCAGAATTCTATCCGGAGGGGGAGTATCATCAGAAATACTCCCTGCAAAAAGAGCGAACCCTGATGAAGGTGCTGAGCGAATTATACCCCGACAGGCGGGTGCTCTTTGGCTCTCCGGCTGCGGCGCGCCTGAACGGCCACCTTGCCGGCCACATCACGCTTAAAGAACTCAGGGACGCTCTGTTCGATCTTGATGACTTCTCCCCGGGGGCATGCGAAACGCTTCTGTACAGCGTGTCGAACCTCAAGCGCTAGAGGACAACAACCTGTTCACGAACCGTGACCTTTTTCTTTTTGACTTTCCCCCCTTTTTATCCTAGGGTACAGCGAGTTCGGCTGTAATGGGAACATAACAGATGTCTATCGATAAACTTCTCGGGATCAACCCCGTAGCTACGGGGTTATGGCACAGGACGCGGCGTTCGGACAGAGGGGAGTCAAGTCAGGCGAGAGCCGCCAGTGAAAGGCGCAGGATTATGGGATCAACAAAAGACCAGCGTGGCAAGGTACGCATAATTTCCAGGTTGTACGAACTTATCAATTCTCTTGCCGAAGAACAGCAAATATCGCTCCTTAAACGACTTTTTCGGGATGATCTGCCGAATTACATCTTCAAGATGATTCTCGATATGCCCGGCGATCAGCAGTTGCTGGTTATCGATCAGCTCGAAGAAATGGTGAATGCGGAGAGCCTCTGGGATGAAGAAAAAATAACCGTTGTCGATATTGATACGCGGCGGGGTTCGCGAAAACCCTGCGTTATCCTGGTTGACTTTTCGACGGAGGATTTCTCCGCTCAGGAAGTTATCCACGACATCAGTGCCGGCGGAGCCTTTATTAAAACCAATCAGCCTCTTCTGATGGGCCAGGAAGTTGGCCTGTCCTTCTCGGTTCCCAATTTTGAAAAAACATTTGAGCTGGCAGGCAGGATCGTGCGGTGCAACGGCGAGGGGATCGGCGTCAAGTTCATGAATCTGACAAGAAGACAGCGGGACGTAATGATGACCTTCATTGAAAGCATGGGCGAGATATGACCCTGCACCTTCTTTTCTGTACGGTATTTCAGAAAAGAATCATTTTCTGAGGGCTCACTTCCTCAAAAGCGTAGTCTCGGTGAAAGAACCGGGATATCTCGCTTTCATGTTGAGTGCTATATTGGCGTGTCATGGCCGAAACCTTCCGTTCCCTGGCGGACAATTATGCGGTGATTTTAGGGACATATCAAACGATTGAATGGTGACGGCTGTTGTCTATTCTCTTGACATAATAAGACAAAGAAGATACTAAACACGGTTTCCGCACCTCTTTCTGGAAGGGTAATGCACATGATGGCAGGTAAAAGCATACAGAGGGTTCTAGTTGCCAACAGGGGTGAAATAGCCCTGCGGCTGATTCGTACTATCAAGGAACTGGGCCTTGAGGCCGTGGCCGTTTACGAAAAACCGGACAAGGAAGCGCTCTTCATCAGATCTGCGGATGACGCTATCATGATAGGCGATGGTCCGAGAAAAGATTATCTTAATATTGACAGGATAATCTGGGCGGCCCGCAAGAGCCGTGCCGATGCGATACATCCCGGGTACGGATTTCTTGCGGAGAACCCCGATTTCCCCAGCGCCTGCGCAGAGGCCGGCATCACCTTTATAGGTCCTCCTTCCAGTGTTATTCATGACCTTGGCAACAAGATTGTTGCCCGAAAGATCATGGAAAAGGCAGGCATACCGATCACACCGGGCACTGGTAACATTGATCCGGGGGAAGGCGGGGCGCAAGAGGCCATTGCTTTTGGTGAGAAATATGGATATCCGCTTATGCTGAAGGCCTCGTCCGGTGGGGGAGGCAGAGGTATCCGAAAGGTGGAGGATGCCAAAGCCTTGTTGGTTCAAATACCCCTGGCGAGGTCGGAGGCCCTGCATGCCTTTAATGACGCCAATATCTACATAGAGAAATGCATCGAAAACCCCCGCCATATCGAGATCCAGATACTGGCGGACCAACACGGTAAGGTTATCCATCTCGGCTCTCGGGATTGTTCCATCCAGCGCAGACACCAAAAACTAATAGAGATCGCGCCCGCCGATCTTCCCGCCGATGTTCTCGCATTGATGTGTGATACGGCGGTACTCGCGGCCCGGGAGGCCGGGTATATCAGTGCGGGGACAGTTGAGTTCCTGGTTGATGCCGACACGAACGAGTTCTGGTTTATGGAGATTAACACGCGGCTTCAGGTTGAGCACACGGTTACCGAGATGCTGACCGGCGTGGATATCGTAAGGGAGCAGATCATGATAGCTCAAGGGGCGCACCTGGATATTCCGGAAGTGCGGTTTCATCTCCTGGGGAAGGCCATCCAGGTACGGGTGAATGCGGAAGACCCGAGAAATGACTTCATGCCCGAAGGCGGAAAAAGAGTGGAGGTATACCAGTCTCCGGGAGGACCCGGTATACGGCTGGATGGGAGCGCGTATCAGGGATATAATATCCCCACAGAATATGACTCGCTTCTGGTCAAGATGACGGTCCGCGGTCATAACTGGGAGCAGACGGTGCAGCGCCTGAAGAGGGCGCTGAATGACTTCCTGATTGTCGGCCCGAAAACGACGATACCCTTTTATTTGGCGATCTGTGACGAGCCCGATTTCCAGAGGGGCAAATTTACTACATCCTATCTGGAGACGCACCCGCAGGTGTTCAAGTACCCAGAGAATAGGCGGGAAATTGCTAAACTCTCACAGCTGATAGCTGAGATTCATGCTAAGAAGATAAACCCATACGCATATTAGTAGGTTAGAAGTTGCTTTATGATTTTGTGGCAGGAGATAACTTTGTTAACGCACTGATCCCGTTTATGGGGGTTGGGACTTGAAAGGAATAGAAATGGTGCAACAAGCCATTAGTGAGAGAATCACACCCCGCGATCTGCGTGAGGGTGGTGCAGCTCGTGTCCTCGCAAGGATACGGGCCGGAGAGGGGTACTACATAACCAATACGGAGAGGGACCTTTCTCAATCCGACTTCAAAAACCGCATCATGCCGCACACCCAGATCTTGGTTTCCAAAGAGAGAAATGATGCCGGATATCTCTCCCTCGAGATAACGGGGGGGGCATCGATACATGTGGATATGCTGCGCAAACAGATCAATCCCCTTGAAAAGCTGGAAATACTCAGTTCACTGATGCCCGATACCATGTTCCAGACACTCTGTAGAGGTATAAATCTCTTCGGCTACCGGCCCTATCCCGAAAATGTGATTCGGCTGACGGTCAAGAGCTTCGCACCCTATGTCCATCTATGGAGGGTTTTCGATTTCCTTAATTATATACCCAACATGACGGCGGTCTTTGAAGAAGTTCAAAAGGCGGGCTGTATCCTGGAACCCTCGATATGCTTCTCGACGGGACCTGAGCACACAGATAAATTCTACGTGGGGAAGGTGGGCGAGATACTTGCTGTCACCGGCGATGACATAATCCTTTGCATAAAGAACCACGGCGGGTTGGGTTCATCAAAGAGGATCGGCGACCTGGTTAAGTCCATACTTGATAGATATCCGGACCTTATTGTTCACTATCACGGTCACAACACGGACGGAAACGATGTGGGGCGGATCGTCGAAGCTGTTCGTAACGGGGCAAAGATCGTAGACGCGGCGGATCATGCCTTCACCGGCTTCTACGGGCCTCCTCCAATATTGACGGTTATTGATACGCTGGATGAGTACGGTCATCGCGCACTGGGCATAAACCGGCAGGCCGTTGTCGACACCTCGAATAAGCTTCGCCCCCAGAGAGAATATTACAAAGACCTTGAATCCCAGTTTCTCGGATTTGACCCCACCGTCCAGACCCACAAGCTCCCCGGGGGGGCAACGGGGTCGAGCTTTGAGCAGGCGGTCAAAGGTGATTTTCTGCACCGGATGCCCTCCATCCTCCAGGAAGAGCTGCCTCGTGTCCAGATCGAACTGGGGAACTGGTGGAGCGTGACCCCCGGTTCGCAGATTCTGTGGACCACGGCTGTGAACAATGTCCTGAATGACAAGAGATACAAGGACGCTAATGACGACCTGAAAAACCTGATGTTGGGACGATATGGAGAACTTCCGTTTTACAAACCATCCGACGACGTATATCAGGCGGTGTTTGGTCCGAACTGGAAGGAGATAGTACAGAGGGAAAAAGGGTACCAGAAAATCGAAGACGTCGATCTGGATGTAGAGAAGAAGGTACTCGACCATCGCCTGGGACGGGCGGCCACGGAAGGCGAGTTTGTTCTGTATCTTCAGCATCCCAATGATGCTGTAAACTTTTTTAAGTTTGAGGAAAAGTACGGCAAGACATGGGTGCTTCCCCCCTGTGTCTGGTTCAATAAAGGTGGATTCACCCTTGGTGAGAAGTTTGAATTTTCTGATGCCTACGGGAAACACCATATTGTGGAGATAGGTCCGAAGCAAACGACGAAGACGGGGGATGCCGTTGTCTATCTGAATATCAACCACCACCCGGAGCCCATACTTGCGGAGCTTCAGCAGGAGGGTGAGGGGAAAAAACGGAAGGTTGCGCTTTCAGCCAAGGAGATAGCGGAACTCGCGCAATCGGGGGATGTCAGATCACCCATAAAGGGAACGGTTAGTGAAATTCCCGTTACGGCGGGGGAAGAAGTCTCGGCAGGGCAGATACTGATTGTTCTTGAAGCGATGAAGATGCTCAACAACGTCATCTCTGAGATAAATGGAGTTGTTGCAGAGGTGCTGATATCCCCGGGAGATGCGGTAGACGTGGGCGATCCCATCATGTCGGTCGAAAAAAAGGTGTAGAAACCTCAATCTTTTCTTGACATTTGAACCATCTGTGGTAGCCTCCCCCGATACGTGATATCAGCGGGTGGCGGTGAGTGTATATTCTGTGGGTAGTTTTGTCTTCAATGAAGAAGGAGTTTTGAGGTATTGGCGGCGCAGGAAGGTCGGCAGGGTTTTAAGAGAGGTTTTCGAGGGGCGGAAATTCCTAAACGGTTTGCGTTGAACGTTGCATGAGAGGGTATGGGATGGGAAGTAAACATTATACCATTCTTGCTATTCCCCAGGGAAAGGGGCCCATAAGAAAAGTAAGAATTTCGGCAACACTCCTATCATTTGTTTCCATCATCATAGTGACCGTTTTATTGTCTGTATGTTATCTTTCTTATAGTTACGTAGAAACCAGATCCGATCTCAAAAAGCTTGCCGGGTTGGAGAGATTGACCTCCCTTCAGAGGAATCGTCTCGATTTTCTGGCGAGTAAGGTGAGCGATTTTGAGAAAAAGATGATGAACCTGGCAGAATTTGATAAAAAGATACGTATCATGACTAATCTCGACAATAGTCAGAGCGGTGAACAGATGCTCGGTGTCGGAGGCCCGAGTCCAGAGGAGGGAAAGGTTCTTTCGCGTGCGGAGGAGGTGGAGTCCGCCCTTATCGATAAAATACATCAAAATATGGATGAGCTGCTTGATGAGGCGGCCCTCCAAAGAGACAGTTTTTCAGAACTGCTCGATTTTCTTGGAAAACAGAAGTCAATACTGGCCTC
>JAQULO010000030.1 GCA_028718565.1 Syntrophales bacterium
TGTTCAACCTTTTCCAACGCTGTTCTGGTGACCTTCTCCATGTCGACCAGTCTCTGGGCCCCCTCATCGGCCAGCATATTGACCGCATCAGCAACACTGGTCTTCCTTTTTTTCTTCTTCTGAGGAAAGATATTCCCGAACATCTCCTTGATGTTCATCCCCATATCCTCAACACCTGAGGTGGAGAATATCTCTATCATGGGACCGGAGGGGCTGTCCGTAACCTCGATCTCCACGATCCTCTCATCCAGTTTCCCGTCGCGGAAGAGACGACGCAGCTTCTCTCGTGTTTCATTGCGATTGCCGTCCTCCTGAACCGCCACATCGCCGTCGGGTAAGACAAGGAGATTATCCTCCGGCGGCTCGGCCGGATCCGTTTCCCTGCGTTTGAGGGGGAGAAGAATATCAAGAATTCTCTCCTCGGCAAGCTCCATTGCCCTGGACCTTACATTCTCCTGTTCCTCCGACTTGACCATGTTTACCGCAAGCTCGACCAGATCCCTGACCATCGATTCGACATCCCTGCCGACGTACCCCACCTCGGTAAACTTTGAGGCCTCTATCTTCAAAAAGGGAGAATTGTCAAGTTTGGCAAGTCTGCGGGCAATCTCCGTCTTTCCCACTCCGGTGGGGCCTATCATTATGATGTTTTTGGGCGCTATTTCTTCCCTCAGCTCTTCCGGGACATTCTGGCGTCTCCACCTGTTTCGAAGCGCCACGGCAACCGCCCTCTTGGCGTCATGCTGACCGATAATATACTTGTCCAACTGAGAAACCGTCTCTCGTGGCGTTAAATTCGTCGATGACATAGATCCTACCTAATCCTTTTTTTCCTTGCTCTTTCTTGCTTTTTTATTTTCCTTCTTTGGGTCAACGGGCGCCTCGGCGACATCCAGTTCCTCGATTCGAACCCTGTCGTTCGTGAATATACAGATATCGGCAGCAATGCGCATGGCCTCTTCGGCAATCTTTCTCGCACCCAGTTTCGAATGCCGTATGAGGGCCCTCGCCGCCGCCAAAGCGTACGGACCGCCGGAGCCGATCGCCAGGACCTCATCGTCCGACTCTATCACATCACCATTCCCCGATATGATCAGAAAGTCCACGTCGCTGACCGCTATCATCAGGGCCTCGAGATGCCTCAAGACTCGGTCCGTTCTCCAGTCCTTGGTCAGTTCAACCGCCGCCCGTAAGAGGTTGCCGTTGTACTGTTCGAGCTTCTGATCAAAGCGGTCAAAGAGAGTGAAGGCGTCCGCAGTGGCGCCCGCAAACCCCACGATTACCCTGTCGTGATACAATCTTCGAACCTTCCTCGCACCGTGTTTCAAGGCTATCGTATCAAGGGTCACCTGGCCGTCACCCGCGACGGCTACCTTTCCCTTGTGCCTCACCGCTACTATGGTCGTTCCCCGCATCTTATTCATGACATCTATTCTCCTCGGGCCCGTGGGTGACTTTTGTCGTACACCTCCATCAACCGTGTCACGCTGACGGACGTGTACTTCTGGGTTGTAGAAAGACTCTCATGGCCCAGCAGTTCTTGTATGACCCTCAGATCGGCACCCGCGTCCATGAGGTGAGTCGCAAAGGTATGCCTGAGGGCGTGAGGACTTATTCTCTTACCTATACCGCTAAGAGTTATGTACTTATCTATAATTCGCCTTATACTCCTCGGGGTCAATCGTGAACCCGCCCTGTTGAGAAAGAGGGGCGATTTGTCATACCCCTCCGTCTTACATTTCCCCGCCTCGGATCTTCCGTCGATATACTCCCTCAGAGCCGACAGTGCAGGACCACCGACGGGGATGACCCGTTCCTTTCTGCCCTTTCCCCTGACCTTTGCCAGACCACCCGAAAAATCGACATCGGTTACATTCAGGCCGGTCAGCTCACTGACACGTACCCCTGCCGAATACAAAAATTCGATTATGGCCCGATCCCTTAGTCCGGACACACCCGGTTCGAACTTCACCTTCAGAAGAGAAAAGACCTCGTCTATGCTCAAAAAGGAAGGAAGGTATTTTTCCGTCCTCGGCGCCTGGACCATCTGTGCGGGGTTATACCTGATCACCCCTTCCCGAAGGAGAAATTTAAAAAACGCCCTGAGACTTGCCACCTTTCGTGAGATCGTAACCTTTTTCGTCTTTCCCCGGTAGAGAGCCGCGAGAAACGCCCGTACCACTAACTGATCAACGTCACAGGGCTTGTCCACTTCGTTCTCGAGGAGAAATTCTCTGAACTGCTCCAGATCTGACAGATACCCTCTCCTTGTATGGTGCGACAGGTTTCTCTCAACCTCCATATGGGTACCAAAGGCTCCGATGGCATCCTCTATCCGAGTACTCTTCGTTGCCACGTCAGGTCTGCTTTCCGGAATATCTTCTTATGCCAGCGTAATAACAGCAGCAAGAATTTGCAAAGTTGTTATCAAAGACCCGCGTACATCCGTCACTGAAGGCTACCCTCACATAGGACATACCGCCCACCACTTCAGAATTTCTCTCCTCCACAACAACACCGCTTCCCCACTCGGGAAACCTGGAATGGAATACCTGATCACCTGCCTTGAGGTACAGGCGTCTGGTCTCCTCTTTCATGGCAACCCCCTCAGGCCCCGAAAAGCAACCGGCCTGTAGGCTGAAATCCGGTCCCCGCTACCCTTTAAGAAATAGGCTAAGGCCAGCTCTATGGCCTTACCGCAGGAGCTTTTCTACATCTTATATTTTCCAAAATCTTCTGAAGAGAGATTCTCCAGGAATTCCTTGAGCTGCTCCTTTGTGTATTTATTCAGATCCTTCGTTTTTCTACCGAAATCAATACTCGTTGATCTTTCAATGATCTTTTCATCTATAAAGATCGGTGCCCCGGCTCTCAGCGCAAGGGCGATCGCATCGCTCGGACGGGAATCGATCGTAATGGAAACCTCGCCTTTCAAGATATGTATGGCGGCAAAGAAGGTATTGTTTCTCAGGTCATTGATAACGATCTTTAAAACCTTCACCCCAAGGATACTTAACATCTCGTTCATGAGATCATGCGTCATAGGTCTCGCCAGATTGACCCCCTCCATCTGTGTGGCTATGGCGCTTGCCTCGAACAGACCTATCCATATGGGAATGGTCCTCTTTTCTTGCAAATCTTTGAGTATAACTATGGGAGTACTGGTCACGGGATCCATGGCCAGTCCGAACACCTTTACTTCTACCAGCATCTTTCCCTCCCTACAGTAGCTCTCCTCTCAGGGAATGCATATGAGCCCGCACAATCTTGACCCGTACGGTCTTTCCTATCAGATCAGCGCCACCGGCAAAGTTAACAATCTTATTGCCACTTGTCCTGCCCTTGATGTCGGTGTCATCGTTCTTACTGATACCCTCTACCAACACATCCTTAACACTTCCCTCAAGATATCTGTTTTTCTCCAGGCTGTGTCTCTCCTGGATTGCCTGGAGCCTGGATAACCTTTCTTGCTTGACCGTCTCTTCGACCTTACCGTCGTATCCTTCCGAAGCGGTTCCGTGTCGGTCGCAATACCTGAAGGAAAAGGTGTTATCAAACCTCACTTCTTCCATAAGGTCAATAGTTTTTTGAAAATCGTCCTCCTTCTCCCCCGGAAATCCGACGATGATATCAGAGGTTATGCTAATACCCGGGCAGGCATCCCTCAACATGCCGACCTTTTCCAGATACCCCCCGACAGTATACCCCCTTTTCATTTTCTTCAACACATAATCGGAGCCGGACTGTACAGGCAGATGAATGTGCTCACACACCTTATCAAGGTCGGCAAAACAGGCGGCAAGATCACCCGAAAGATCTTTGGGGTGAGATGTGGTAAAGCGAATCCTGTCTATCCCGTCTATTTTGTTAATCATCCCCAAAAGTTCCGGGAAATCGACATCTTCGGAGAGTGTCGCGCCGTATGAATTGACATTCTGGCCCAGAAGGGTCACCTCCATGATGCCGTTTTCGGCAAGAAATCTGATCTCATCCATGATGTCGGCGCTTTGTCTGCTCTCTTCCCTCCCCCTCACGTACGGCACGATACAGTAAGAACAGAAGTTGTTACATCCCTGCATAATCGTGACAAAGGCGCTCACGGACCCAGGGGAAGGAAGGGTCCGGATGCCCAGGGAACGTACCGACCGGCGAAAAGTGGTGTCCGCGATCTGAGATTTTCCGCTTTTAATCTCCTCTATCATTTTTACAAGGCGATGGAGATTATGCGTACCGATGACAAGATCGAGGTAAGTGGCCTTTCTGAAAAATCCGGCGGCCTGTTCCTGAGCAAGGCACCCTGCTACTCCTATGATAAGGTCGGGGTTTTCTTGTTTTAACTTTTTAAACCTCCCCAGCTGACTGTATACCTTCTGGTCCGCCTTCTCTCTCACACTACAGGTGTTTATGATGATAATGTCCGCCCCCTCCGGATCGCCGGTCTTTACATACCCCGCTTCGCCAAGAAGTTGCGCCATCTGCTCTGAATCATGGGCATTCATCTGACAACCAAAGGTGTGGATATGAAATTTCCCTGTGGACATAATAAGCACCTGTATTAAAAAGGATTGTTGCTGGAAGGAAAAAGCTGGAGAGGTGGGACACCGACACCTTCTAAAAACAAAATATCTTCAGCCCTCAAAAGTAAAGAAATCGCTCGAACTGAAGTATCCACAGCCATAGGCCGCAGCCTCTCGCCCGACTCACGGCTTCGCGGCCGCGATTCCCAAAACATTTCTCAGGCAAAGCCTAACAACTATGGCCTAACCCAAAGGACCAGGATTTTTAAGCTCCATTAAAAAGAGGGGAGCTATACCCCCCTCTTAACGGAAACATAAGCTTGCCGCTTGGTTTCCAATACTCGTTCACGAAAGAATAGATTCCCCGGGGCACACCCGGGGTCCTGACGGCTTCGGCACCTTATGCCGACCAACCTTTCGCACTTAAGAATGCTCGTCTCGCGAACGATCGGAAACGCTCACTCACCCACGGGTAACCCCGCATAATTCTGTCTCCGACCGCATAAAAGATATCTAGACATTCACTCTTTCTTTGAGCTCTTTTCCTACCTTGAAAAAGGGAAGCTTTTTCGGGGCCACATGAATGGTCCCGCCTGTTTTGGGGTTCCTTCCCGTATATGAATCGTAGTCTCGTACGACAAAGCTCCCGAATCCCCTGATCTCTATCCTGCCTCCATTCTTAAGCTGGTTGCTGAAGCCCTTAAAGAGCAGGCCTACTATATCCGCGGCCTGTTTCTCCGTTAAACCCTCTTTTTTGCTCAAGGCATCGATCAATTCCGATTTATTCATAAGACCCCCTATAACCTTTTCAAAATAGACTTAAAACCCCTGCACACCCCTAGCACACAATTGTCTCGAGATATTATTTATTTTGGCATTAAAGTCAAGATAATTTTCATTATTTTTCAGATCGGCCCCCTTTATCACGCGCCCCCGAGGAGTCGAGCAGGCTTTCCACCTCTTTTTTCTGCAGATATCGGTATTCTCCGATCTTAAGGTCACCGAGACTGACATCAGCGATGGCCGTCCGTATCAGTCTCGCCACGGAGTGGTGTATCGAATCGAAAAATCTTCGTATTATTCTGTTTCGCCCCTCAAGTATGGTCATCTCTACCCAGCAGCTTTTTCGGTTGCTCTTTTCCACATTCGCCCAGACAGGCTTAAAGCTACCGTCCTCCAGCGTAGCACCCTTCCGGATAGTTTCGATATCCCCCCGCGTAAGATTACCCTGAACTTTCACCATATAGGTCTTGGGGATCTTAAATGCCGGATGCTGAACCCGATATGAGAAATCGCCGTCATTGGTCATCAGAAGCAACCCTTCCGAATCGTAATCGAGCCGTCCGACAGGAAAAACCCTCCCCGGCACACCCCGGAGCAGATCGGTAACAATCGGCCTGTCGTGCGGGTCCTTCAGGGTAACAATATATCCCTGGGGTTTATTCAGCATCAGATATACACGGCTTACCGCGGCCCTTGATATAAGTCCCCCATCAACGCGTATCTCATCGCGCGTGTCATCGGCCTTTATCCCTGGCTGTGTTACTGTCCTGCCGTTCACGCTGACCCGTCCGTCCAGCATCATCTGCTCCGCGCCGCGCCGGGATGCGACGCCACATCTTGCAAGTATCTTTTGAAGTCGTTCCTCCATACGTGATCACCCTTCCAGCTCTTTGAACTCTCTCAGTGTGGGCAGATCTGAAAGGGCCTTGAGACCGAATGTTTCAAGAAATTTCCTGGTCGTTCCATAGATGATGGGCCTGCCCGGGACATTCTTTCTCCCCATTATCCGTACCAGATTCTTTTCCAATAGCCCCCTCAGGAGGCCACTTACATCCACGCCCCTTACCTTTTCTATCTCGGACTTCATGACGGGCTGCCGATAGGCGATTACCGCAAGCGTCTCCATGGCAGCCGGGCTCAGGTCCATCGGCTTCTGTCCCTTCAGCTTCCGCACCCAAGGCGTCAGGGTCTCGCCGGTCCTGAATTGGTAACCTCCGGCGATCTCCTTTAAGAATATACCTCCGCCCCGCTCTTTATACTCTCGAATGAGATCATCAACTGTAGAGGAGAGCTCCTTTTTTGTCACATCCTCCAGAATCCCCTCTATCACGGCCACTGTCACCGGGGTATCAGAGACAAAGATAAGGGCCTCAATGACAGCCTTCAGGTTATCCATCTGTCCCCCCCGCAAGGCGTATCCTTATGGCTCCATACGGAACGGCTTGATATGCATTAATTATTCTCAGCTTCATCAGTTCCAAAATGGCCAGAAAGGTATATATGAGCCTCCTGCGACTGTCGGTTTCCCGCAACAGATCGGTAAAGGTAAGCTCTCCTCTCTTTTCCAGTTCGTCCACTATATCATTTATCCGGTCGGAAAGTGATATCTTTTCTACGTCTATCTCCATGATATCGTGTCGGCCGGTCCCGACACTCACCCTCCGGAAGGCCTCGACAAGCTCAAAGATCCCAATCTCCCTGAAGAGTTGGTCATCCCCCTCAATCTCATCAAAGGCTTGATCCCTGCTGAATACATCGCGCCCCAGGATGCTCATTCTGTCCAGGCCCAGTGCTGCCTCCTTGAAGGTCTTGTACTCCAAGAGCTGCCGAACCAGTTCCTCACGGGGATCCTCATCTTCCTCTTCTTCTTCCTCGCTGGTTGGAAGAAGCATCCTTGATTTGATATGTGTCAACGTGGCGGCAAGCAGCAGATACTCCCCGGCGAGATCGAGGTTGAGGGACCTCATCACGTTGATATATTCCATGTATTGTTTGGTTATGAGGGCAATGGGGATGTCGTATATATCAACTTCGTTCTTTCTGATCAGGTAGAGCAGCAGGTCAAGAGGACCCTCGAATATATCCAGCTTGATCTCATATGCCTTGTCCGTCATATCTTTGTGGCTTCTCGTACCTGTTCCATGGTCAGACGCGCTATTTTCGAAGCCCTCTGAACGCCATCGTCCATTATGTCCTTCACATCCCCCAAGTGGTTCAGGTAGTAGTCCTGCCGCTCGTGTGTGGAGGCCATACCGTCCGCTATCCGCTCTGCGAGGCGCTTTTTACACTCCACACAGCCAATAGCCGCCGTCCTACAGGCATCCGATATCTCGTCAATCTCTGAAGAGGGGGAGTATATATTGTGAAACGCAAAGGCGTTGCACACCTCGGGTCGCCCCGGATCCGTCTTTCTCATTCGCTGGGGATCGGTAAACATGGAAGAGATCTTCTGTCTCAAGACATCTCCCCGGTCGCGAAGGTATATGGAATTATCGTACGATTTGCTCATCTTTCGTCCATCAAGCCCGAGGAGTTTGGGCACCTCCGCCAGCAGGGGTTCGGGGATGGGGAATATCTCCTTGTAGAGAAAGTTGAATCTCCTGGCGATCTCACGCGTGAGTTCCACATGGGGAAGCTGGTCCACGCCGACGGGGACCCCATAGGCCTTGTACATGATGATGTCCGCGGCCTGAAGAACCGGATATCCGAGAAAGCCGAAGGTGCCGATATCCTTATTGGACAGTTCTTCCTGCATCTCCTTATAGGTCGGATTCCTCTCCAGCCATGAGAGCGGGGTTATCATTGATAGGATGAGATACAACTCGGCGTGTTCCTTTACCTCAGACTGGACGAACAGTACGCTCTTGGCAGGATCCAGCCCCACGCTCAGCCAGTCGACAACCATATCCAGGGAGTACGCCTTGATGAGGTCGGTATCTTTATAGTCGCTCGTCAGGGCGTGCCAGTCGGCGACAAAATAAAAACAATCGTAGGTGCCCGAGTTCTGGATATCGACCCAGTTCGCGAGCGCCCCGTGAAGATTACCCAGATGCAACCTTCCGGTCGGGCGCATACCGCTCAAAATTCGTTTTTTTTCCACAACATCTCCTCAGAGAATATATTTAAGGTAATCGTTCACCGTTTTCGGTTTCCAGTTCACAGTTTTTCCAATAAATTACGCAACAATTGACTTTTCTCGATAAGCGAGGCCTAACGATTGAAGCATTTTGGACATTGATTTCAACTTTCTGTTTTTTCGGCCGTGAACCGATAGCCGTAAACCGTGAACGGTTGCTATTTAAGAGCGACCGTATAACAAAAAAGAGCGTCCCCTGTCAAACGGCCAATTTTACTTCGTCTATCCTGCACAACAGTTTCTTCACCTCCTTGTGCTTTTCCCCTCTTCTGTTGATAGAGGAAATGACGCCGAGATCTTCGAGACGCCCTACGATGGGCAGTGGATCTTCCTCTTGCAATATAAGCCTAAGCTCCGAAGCGATTCGGTAGCCCGACAGCCTTTCTACAAGGCCCGCGGAGACGGCGTCCCTGATAAGGGTCCCCGTATTATCTTCGATACTGAAATCAAAGCGCTTCTCAAACCGGGTAGCCCGAAATATCCGCGTGGGGTCATCGACGAAACTTCTTTCATGCAGAACCCGTATCAATTTGGCCTCTATATCCTTCATCGCACTGAAGAGGTCAAGCAGATCCCCAAACCGCCCGGGGTTCAGACAGGCCGCGAGTGTGTTGATCGAAAAATCCCTTCGGAAGAGATCGTCTTTTATGGAACCAGGTCTCACCAAGGGAAGCGCGGCGGGCCGGTCATAGGTTTCAGTCCGTGCCGTCGCCACATCAATTTTGAACCCATCCTTAAATACGAGGGTTGCCGTCTTGAACCTTTTGTATATGGTGAGGTGTGCACCGTGATCGGCGGAAAACCTTGATGCGAACGCGATGCCATCTCCCTCTATGACCACATCGATATCAAGTGTTTCACGCTGTAGAAACAGGTCACGTGCGAGCCCGCCCACGGCATATGCGTCAAAGGCCATCTCTTCCGCGCAGATGCCCACATCCCTCAACACAGGCAGGGCCGGAAGCCGCCGCAATAAAACATCGATATTCATGCACACCTGCTACATATTTCGAAGAAGACCGGAGAGAGAAAGGAACGGGCGGGCAAAAAAATGGCCCCTGGCACTCACACCAGGGGCCGACATGACCTTCAATGATCAAATCCTCTCAGCAAGTGTCTTACCCGCCTTGAACTTGATCACATTCTTAGCCTTAATCTGGATCTTCGCTCCCGTCTGAGGGTTACGACCTGTCCGTGCCTTCCTTTTCACTACCGAAAACGTTCCGAAACCTACAAGGCCAAGTTTTCCGCTCTTCTTGAGTTCTTTGGTTACGTTGGCAATATACGAATCCAGAGCTCTGGCGGCTTGAGCCTTCGTTATCCCCGCATCCCCCGCAACTGCTGCTACCAATTCGGCTTTAGTCATTTCTCCCCCCTCTTGAATTATAATGTATGTTTATAAACCTAGTATCTGAGACATGGCTTCCCAGCAATATCTTCAAACACTACCCGCTCAAATCGACAATATCAGTGATATCTTCCCGCGAGAGGTTACCGTCCGAAGCCCCGCAAACACATACCAGTACAGCAACAGAGACGTTAGGCAATCCACTAGCATAAAGAAAAACAACAATCAAGCAAAAACTACAGGAAACCGTTACAAACAATATAAAAAGATATAGTGGAAAAAGCTCCTCACCGGGTACCGATGAGCCCCGGTATCGACTGAGGAAACGTTCCGATCCGGGAGAAAATCTTTCCGCAAAGCTGTACATACACGTATTAGATCCCCGCCTCAACAAAGGCATTCTCTTCGCCCCTTAACACCCTTGTTGTATTTGACAAAAACAATTTCTTGTGCTAGCTGCCATGAAATAGTTATGAAAAATTGGACTCTTATACAAAAGATGGCTGGATGGCTCAAGCTTTCAAGGCCGGCGTTTCACCTAGTGGGGGTGTTGCCTTTTATCCTCGGCACAATCCTCGCGTGGAGGCTGGAAGGCGTCTTTAATATCTCCGTATGCATCCTGGGAGTACTGGCGGTTATCTCCGTTATGCTTTCCACCTACTACGCCGGCGAATATTCCGATTACCGGGAAGATATCATATCCAAGAGCATCTTCAAGAGCAGCTTTTCAGGGGGTTCCGGCGTTATTCAGGAGGGCACCATCTCGGGGAGGGAGGCGCGCTGCGCGAGCGTCGTTGCGCTCGTAAGCGCCGGAGGTATCGGTATCGTCCTCCAACTGGGCCTCGATACGGGGTCATACACGATACCCCTGGGCATCCTCGGCATCTTTTCGGGATTCTTCTACTCGACCAGACCGATCCGACTGATAACCAGAGGGGTCGGGGAAATTCTCATAGGGTTTTGCTACGGCTGGCTCCCGATAGCGACGGCCTTCTACATCCAGACCGGGCACCTGCACCCACTTGTACACTGGATGGGTCTCCCCGTCGGTCTGACGGTATTCAACGTGATACTCCTCAACGAGTTTCACGACTACCCGGCGGATCGGGCAACCGGGAAAAGGAATGTCCTTGTGCGTCTGGGAATCGAGAGGGGTATTATGCTCTATGCAACGGCATCAGTCATCGCATGGGGGGCCATGTTTTGTGCCATACGTGCCGGTGTCCCCGCCAGGGCCTTGTACCTGTATATCCCCGTGATTGTACTCTCGGGACTGGTTACCGGAGGCATCCTTATGAGAAAGGATAAGAACAGCGCTGCACTGGAGACACTGTGCGGATTCAATATAGCGGTCAATCTCGGAACAACCGCCTCTCTTGTCTTCGCTTTTGTATAGAATTGGTCGTTACGGAGACAGATTCTAACAAGAGTTACCTCTTCTTCATAAGAAAATACAATTCCCCCTCTTCCTTCAGGTGTCCAGCCATAATCTCCGCGTTCATTCCCCTTCCGCAGAACAGGTCCACCCGCCCCGGGCCCTTGATCGCTCCCCCCGTATCCTGGTTGAGAACAAACCGGGAAAAGGGCTCCCACGATACAATGGCACCATTCTCATCTATAACGGGTTTTTTCACCCTGATAAAGGCAAGGGCGCCCTTGGGGAACAACTCCGCATCCGTGGCGATGGACCTGCCCGGTGTCACCATTACATTGAGACTCCCCACGGGACCGTTCTCAACAATACGGAAGAACACATAACTCTCGTTATGGCTCAGTATATCGAGCATCTCGTCGGGGTGCTCCCGCAGGTATCTCTTGATGCCCGTGAGCGACACCTCTCCCATAGACATCTTCCCCTGTTCCACCAGTAACCTGCCCACGCTGCTGTAAGGATGGCCGTTACTCTGCTCGTAGCTTACCTGGACAAGACCGCCTCCGGGGAGGCTCACAACTCCGGACCCTTGAATCTGTAAGAAAAAGATATCGACGGGATCGGAGAGCCAGAGGAGCTCAAGGCCTCTCCCCTCAAGGCACCCCTTGATATCGATATCCCCACGCGTATAGTAGGGAACAACCTGGCCCTCTTCAACCCGGGCGATGACCCGCTCCCCTTTATATTTTCCCTTGAACCCTCCAAGATCTATCACAATGTGATCGCCAGGCGTCCGGTAGATGGGATATCGGTACTCCTCCGTCCGCTCTAACGACCCGGCGAGGATCGGCTCATAGTACCCGGTGAAGAGGACCTTTCCTCCGTCCCTCCCGGTACTTCTGTACAGATCGAAGGTTTTCCGGATCCTCTCAGACATCTGTTTGTCTGAGCCCGACGTCTCGACAATTTCCAGAAAATCGCGAAGCGACCCCTTCAGCTCTCCCGCTGTGCATACGCGATCCCCAAACCGGAACTCTCTCGTCTCGGGCAGCCGGTTGTAATACTCCATGCTCCTGTCGATCGCAAGCTTCAGGGAGACCCGGTCAAGGTCATCGACCAGGGGGGGGAGCGCCCAAGGGGACGCAGGGACGAGAGAGGCGATTTCCCCCCGCTCCGGTGCCATCAGCGCGCATCCCGCCAGGAAAAATACAAACAGACAACACAGTGTTTTCCTCATATTCTCAGCCCACCGGATGATCCATAGTTTTTAATTTTAGGTGTACCAGATAGACAAAAAAACATCAACGGCATCAGGAAAACAACGTACGGGCTTTACGGTTCGGCTCCCCGCTCAACCCCCGTCCCCGTTCCCACGGTAAACTTGAGGGGAGGGCATCCTTCGGAGGAATCAAACGGATCGCCTCCCTCAAATCTTCCGGTGTAGTTTACGCTTATCGTGTCTCCGGGCGCTATAGCTTTCGTCATGACATATATCTCCCTGAATAGTACTCAGATACAAAAGGACCACCACACTCCGCAGAGCACGGTGACCCTTCGGATACTCAGCATTTAGCTAATCCTGATTCCCGCCGGTTCAGCCGCCGGAGGCTTTGCTTACAATGGCACCTGCTTCATTGCCAAAACAGATTGTCTCCACTAAGGAGCAAATCTGTCCCGTTAATATCTCCTGATTACGCGCCAAACAAGATGGGCTATCACAATAACGGTCAAGAGGGCGATCACAATCGTACCAAAGGCAATCCAGGTAACATACGTCCCCCTCTTCAGCAGATTGAAGGGATTCCAGCTGACTTCGACGAACTGACGTCCCAGTTTGTTCCGGTATCTCTCCGGGATATCCGGCACCCCGTCCCCCGTGGTATCGGGAAGAGCGCGGATATACTCCAATACCCCCATATACTCCTTGAGTTCCTGAATCCCGGGTGTCCGCTTGTCCGCGTCAACCCGAACGCTCTTCAGATCGGCAATGGGTGTCCCGTCACGGTCCTTCGGAACGATATCCAGGATATGCCACGTGAAGTTCCCAACGATCTTCAGAAAGGTGGCATTATAGATGTCAGCGGCAACGCGGATAAGCCTCTTGTTCGACGCCGGGTAGTCCAGGCGTGTGTATCCTCTCTGATTGTCACCGAGCCATATCTCCGTTACCCGGTCAAAGATCATCCGGTGGGGATTGTATGAGAATTTGACTCCGGCGAGTTGCAGGTAGTAGTCGGGGCCCTTCAGGGGATAGATACTGGTCAGTATCTCCAGGGCCTTTTTCAGTTCGGCCGGGTAGATATAAAACGATATCAGGGGATATCCCATCGAGGACTGATCATCAAATCCGATCCCCAGCGGGATGGAGCGGAAGGCATCGCAAACAGCGATATTCCCTGTCCTCCCCGGTTCGATGGCATCGCGAATAACCCCGTTGCTGACCACCCCCACCTCCACACGGGGAGCAGTGTCATCCGGATCGGATTCATGCCCATTGATGTACCAGGGGATCGAATCGGCGATCAGGTTTCCCAGATTGCATTCCTCCTCCCTGATTTCAAGCGTGAAGGGGGCGTTCGCGATGATGCCACGAAACGTGAGCCCCGTTTCTGCAAGGATGTCTTCATTGATACGTGATTCAAAGTCATCAATCATACCGGCGATACTGGAATCTCCCTTGATGGAGTCATCGATATCAACGAGGCGATAATTCTCCAGTAACACCCTGCCGCTATCCCAGGTTATATCCATCACCCCCACCTGTCTCCCATAGGACCAAGCCTGGACGATAATGGTGTCATGTACCATACGGACGCCGGTCTTCGTATGGGTGTGGCCGCTGATGATGACATCGATCCCCGGGACTTCTTTCGCCAGGATCTCATCCTCGGATCGTTCGGGATCGTCGGCAAGGCCGCTGTGCGACAGGCAGATCACGATATCCGCCTTTTCCTCCCCGCGAAGCATTTCAACCATCCCGCGCGCGGCGGCAACCGGGTCCTCAAAGGTTACGGGTGAAGCGAAAGGCGCCACCTCAGAGGCATTCCTCCCCATCAAACCGAAAATGCCGATTCGGATGCCGTCTTTTTCGACTATCCGGTATGGCTGCACAACTCCCCGTGCAAAGACCTGTTCCAACTCGTCGTCGGCCGTGCTTTCCGTGCTGAAGACCGCATTGGAAAGGACTATCGACGGAGTCCGGCCGAACCGCTCTGCCGTCAAGAGAATATGGGCAAGTCCGGCGGGCTTGAGATCGAACTCGTGATTACCGAGGGTGACAGCATCATACCCCATCGCCCCCATCAGCCTGAGTTCAAGGGCCTCCTCGCGGCTCAGCATGTGGAAGAGAGAACCCATAAGGAAATCACCGGCATCCAGGACCAGGACCGGGTTTGTCCGGTCGCGTCTGACACCCTTAATAACGGTGGCTATCCGGGCCCATCCGCCGACGGTTGTGTCATCGCCTGTCTCTAAAGGGGTGTACTCGATATTGGGTGAAAAGCCCAGGAGGTGAGAGTGAAGATCATTCGAGTGTACTACGGTTATCGTTTTCCCGGCCGCACAAAGGGGCTGGGCAATTAATACTACGCCTGCCATCAGGCAAAAAAGACGGAGCAGCTTCATTGCGGGCACCCCCCTCAGGCAACCCCTTGGTGGAGCTTATTATTCCGGACCGATTCAGACCGATTTTCCCTCGATAACCAGCCAGCTACCTGCATAGCCAAAAGACCCGGTCTGCCGCATGGAAAGATAGAGGCGTAACGGGTGACATCCGTACCTCAGAGCTCTATAACCATGGCAACCTCATCACAGAAATCGGGATACTTCGAACATTTGAAGCAATCGGACCATACCTTTTCAGGGAGCTTGGACCTATCGGTGACAACGAACCCGAGACTATTAAAAAATTCGGTCTGATAGGTAAGGGTGAATATCCTCATCAGGTCAAGCGTTATTGCCTCGGAGATACACGCCTCCACCAGTTTACGCCCTATACCCGATCGCCTGGACTCCTCTTGTACGTACAGAGACCGCACCTCCGCCAGGTTCTCCCAGAAGATATGCATGGCACAGAAACCGACAAGAGAACCCTCATCGTCGAGATATACCAGGAAGTCCCGCAAACTGCCGTACAGATCCATCAGCGACCGTGGAAGCATCTCCCCCTTGTTTGAAGAGAGATTTATCATCTGATGGATTATCTTTGCGTCACTTACCTTTGCCTTCCTCAGCATCTCTTGCACCCGTCTTTCAATTTTTTTGAGCTCTCTTATCTTTTGGACATTTTCAGCATCTCGGATGCGTGCTGTCTGGTTTTTTTCGTCATCTCGACACCGCTCAGCATCCGGGTAATCTCGTCAAGTCGCTCCTTCTCCGAAAGGAGATTTACGGCAGCATTTGTCCTATCCCCCCGCACCTTCTTGGAGACAAGGAAGTGTGTGTCTCCGAAACAGGCTATCTGCGGGAGGTGTGTAATACAGATGACCTGATGGTGCCTGGAGACATCCTTCAACTTCTCCCCAACGACCTCCGCCGCGGCACCCCCTATCCCGCTGTCCACCTCGTCAAACACGACCGTGCCAACCGCGCCGGTCCCCGCCAGCACCTTTTTCACGGCGAGAACTATCCTGGACAACTCCCCCCCGGAGGCAATGCGGTTTAAGGGCATCAATTCCTCGCCTACGTTGGTCGACAGGTAGAACTCCACCTCATCCATCCCTTTCGGGTTCAAAGAAGAGACATCCGCCTCTCCGATTCCGTTCGCGAACCGGGCATCGAACACTGTATCGGCCATCCTCATCGAGTGAATTTCATCCTCTATCATCCCCTTTAAATCCCCGGCGGATTTCCGCCTCTTTTCGGACAGATCCCCGGCTTTCCCCAGAAGCAGCGTTTCCCTTTGGCTGATCTCATCGGAGAGACGGGCGATCTCCTCCCCTAAATAGGCTATTCCCTCCAGTTCCTCTGTTATCTCTTCCTTCCTTCGCAGGATATCCTCTATCGTCGCGCCGTACTTGCGCCTAAGCCTTCCCAGGTATTCAAGCCGATCCTCGATCGCCTCCAGTCTCACAGGGTCGAAGGTTATGCCCTTCACGTAATCCCTGAGCACGAAGGAGATCTCCTCGAGATTGAAAAACACAGAGTCCATATCTTCTTCCGAGATCTTCAGGGTAGGATCTATCTTCCGTATCTCCTTGATATCGTCGACAACGCCACCCAGCCTCTCTAAGACTGATCCCTCGGCGACATACAGCGCGTCATGCGCTCTCCCCGCGTATGCATCAAGCCTCTGTGCATTGCCCAGGATCCTTTTTTCACCCTGAAGGGCTATGTCCTCGCCAATCTTCACATCACTTTTCTCGATCTCATCAAGATGGAATTTTAGAAGTTCTTCCCTCTGAGACTTTTCATTATTCCTGGCTTCCAGTTCACCCATCTTCTTTTTCAATGTCTGCCAGTCGGTGTAGAGATCGTAGAACTGCGCCCTGAGTGACGTAAGCCCGCCAAAGGTGTCCAGGATGTCAATGTGATTATCGGAATCCAGGAGGACCTGATGCTCGCGCTGACCGCAGATATTGACAAGCAGCTCTCCGAGCGGTGCCAGCATCCCCAAGGTTGCCGGGCTTCCATTGATATAAATTTTGTTGCGCCCTTCCCTCGACACCACCCTCTTGAGCAGCAATTCGTCGGCTTCATCAATCCCGGCCTCTTCCAGCTTTTTTCGCACCTCTTCGTTGCCGCTCACGTCAAAGAGTGCCTCAACGACTGCAGACTCCGCAGACGAGCGAACAAGATCACTCGAGGCCCGGTCCCCCAGGAGAAGGCTTACTGCGCCGATGATGATGGACTTGCCGGCACCCGTCTCCCCGGACAGTATATTCAGTCCCTCGGTAAAGGTGACATTCAGTTCATCAATGATGGCGAGGTTTTTGATATTCAGTTCGGTCAGCATCTTACCCGGGCGATCCACCCCACCCCAGTTTGGTTCGCAGTATCTCCAGATAATCGCGATGGGGAGATTCTACAAGATTTATGTGGTTTTTTGATTTCTGTATGCCCACCCTGTCACCCGACTTCAACATAAACAGATCCTGGCCGTCCAGTGTAACGGATGCCTTCCCCTCTTTTGTCCATACGATCACCTCTATGACGGAATCAGGCGGCAGGACCAGAGGTCTGTTTGTCAGGGTGTGTGGGCATATGGGGTTGACAATAATAGAGTTGAGCTCCGGCAGGACGATGGGACCGCCCGAAGAGAGGGAATACGCAGTGGAACCGGTAGGGGTGGATATGATAAGACCGTCCGCCTTGAAGGTGCTCAGATACTTTCCGTCAACAAAGGTTTCTAGATTGACCATTCGGGACAGATTTCCCCGGTTGATGACGACATCATTGAGGGCCGGATGCTGCGCGCCTTCCACGGATACGCTCAGCATCATCCTCTGAGATGTCTTGCACTTCCCATCAAGAATAAGCTCCATGGCACCCAGCATCTCGTCCAGATTGACCACCGTCATGAAACCGAATCCACCCATATTGATCCCCAGGATAGACACATCAGACCCCATCGCCAGGCGCGCCGCCATGAGGAGCGTCCCGTCACCTCCGAAGACAACCAGAATATCCACCGCTGATGCCAGATCATTCCCGGGAACCCCTGGCATATGTATCTTGGCCGCTATTTCTTCCTCAAAGATGACCTCCACACCTCTCTCGGAAAGCCACCCGGCAAGCCGCAACGCGTACTCGGGGGCTTTTTCCTTACTGCTGTTAGCTATAACTCCTACCCTTCTTATATCCATAAATATCTCCGCATGCTATCAGGCACAGATTGTTGAAATCCTTGCGGGTAATTACCACAAAAATGGGGAGGTGTCTATTGTAAAGACTTGGCGGAAACCCGTCGATTCCTGCCTGAAAATTCTCAAACCTGTAATCCCCGAAAAGGCGGGGGAGCACCCGGAACAAACACTGCGCTCCAACCAGCATCTTTCACACGCTTGCTATCTGAGAAAGAGTATCAGGCAGAATCCGCTTAGCCCAAGACCGCCCCCTCTACCTGGACATTCGGACGACCCGGCCTCACCTGGAGCGAGATAACGGAGAAGGCGGAGATTGACGGGTGTTTTCTTTGTGGGGTGCGGCGTCTACGCGGATATCCGCCGGCAGAGTTTCATTAAGCGGTGGTGTACCCCCGGATTTTTCAGGTATGCGCTCAGATGTCGCCGAGACCGGCCTTGACCTGTTCGATAATCCGTACCATAGCCCCGCCGACACCGGCATTCAGGACAATGGTGGCCTCCGTATCCAGCGGCGTCGGGTCATTGTTGATAATGACCAGTTTGGCCCCGCCCTGGACAGCGTAGGTCGGCATATAGGCGGCTGGATAAACGACCAGCGACGAGCCGATCGCGAGGCACAGATCGCACCGGCGTACCCGCTTTTCCGCTTCCCTCGTTTCCTCGAGCGGCATGGACTGCCCGAATGAGATGGTGGCCGCTTTCATGATGCCGCCACAAGCGTCGCACATGGGGATCTCCACGCCGTCGCCAAGCCACCCTTCGATCTCCTCGCGGGTCCAGCGTTTCTTGCAGTCCAGGCAGATCACGTACCGCGTCGTCCCGTGCAGTTCGATCACCCTGTCCGGGGAGTTGCCAGCCATCTGGTGGAGGCCATCGACATTCTGAGTGATGACGCAGTCCAGTTTTCCCATCTTTTCAAGTTCGGCGACGGCATAATGGGCCCGGTTGGGATGCACCCCCGTCCATGGTATGGCGCGAAAGAATTGCCAGGCGCGGCGGCGCACCTCGATATCGCCGACGAATCGCTGAAAGGTAAACTCCCGTGGATCGAACTTCGTCCAGATACCGCCGGGTGATCGAAAATCCGGGATACCCGATTCCGTACTGATACCAGCCCCGGTAAACACCACGATCCGCCGGGCGTCAACAATAAGATCCGCAATCTGCCTGGTTTTTTGTTCGAATATTTCCTTTTGCATCTTCACAACCTCCCCTGGATTGTCGTCACGCTTTTCTAGTTCGCATACTGTATCATTCTCTGTCAACCTCCAGATTTAGAGCCACAAACCGTTCATGCCACCAGACAGAAGGGCCTGAGCATACCGATCTTACAGATAACGAAATGGCCCACATCACCTAGCCGAAGCAGTCGACACATCACCCGCTCCAGATGACCCGTGTGTTGCTCTACATTGGGGACCAAACAGCCACGGACCTTCAACTATAGAAAATCCCTTGACAAAAATTTTTCAGGGTGTACAGTCTTGACGTGTTTCAGGGGGATATCCCATAATTTAAAACAAGGGCAGTATCCAGCGAGAAGCTGCAACCCATAGCATCCACCAAACCAGACCCGTAGTGATAGTCAGGAGATTTCCATTTGCTGCACATTTTTATAGATGCTGATGCGTGCCCGGTCAAACAGGAGGTGTTCCGCGTCGCAAGCCGGTATCACCTTGCTGTCACATTGGTGGCCAACTCCTGGATGCGAATTCCGAATGAATGGTGGATTACACTCGAAGTTGTAGGGAAAGGGCTTGACGTGGCCGATGATTGGATTGTCGAACATGTGCAGCCTGACGACATCGTGATCACCGCTGACATTCCCCTTGCCAGCCGTTGTATGAAGCAAGGCGCGCATGCAATTGGTACAACCGGAAGGCCGTTTACGGAAGACAGCATAGGTCATGTCGTCGCGACCCGGGACCTGTTGGCAGAACTCCGTGGGACGGGAGAGATAACGGGCGGCCCGCCGCCGTTACAGAAGCGTGACCGATCACGTTTTCTTCAACAACTCGACGAAGCGATTCAATCAATCCGTCGCGAGCATCCGCTCACTTCCACCTGATGCTGGCTACGGTAACGTAACTTGCTTGAGTAAACACAAAAGGGGAGGATGGAAATGAATGTTTCGGAGGCAATCGCAAAGAGAAAGAGCATAAGAGCATACTTGAATAAACCGGTTCTCGCCGATGACTTGGCAAAGATAGTCGAGGCCGGTCGATGGGCTCCGAATGCCGGACCCTTCCAGCTTTCGGTGGTCCGTAACGCGGGGTTACGACAAAGGATCAATGACCGGACGCATGATGCCATGCTTCACTCCGGCATTGAATTCTTACAACAGAGGGCGTCCTTGCCAGGATATCAGCCGCTTTATGGCGCACCAGTACTGATCTTGCTTTCCGGGCCGACTGATGCCCCCTATAGTGCTGTCAATGTAGCGCTTGCTGCGGAGAACATGCTCCTTGAAGCAACCGGCTTGGGTCTGGGATCGTGCTACCTCATTTCCCCCACCCTGGCGTTGAATGGAGAGAACAATCGTGATCTGGTGGAAGAGGCGGGCATCCCGAACGGCTATGCGCTCAGGTGCGCGGTTATCGTGGGTTACGCCGCAGCCGAAAATAAGTTCACCGTTGGCGAGCGAACAAGGAAGGGCTCCGTAAACTACGTCGACTGAGAGCCCCTTCAGTCTTAAACCCGAAAAGCTATAACCTACTCTACGCTCTTCAGCGGAGCGCACAAAGCCAGCGGCCACTGAAGCGCCCGTCGAACCACCCGAATGGGCCTGGACTCCTGAGCAAAAGATAAGGCGCAGGATGTCAAAAAGACGTATTTCAAGGACAAATTGAGGCGTTACGGTATGATCCGGCAGACGGCCGATCGCCGCCATTGCTTCATTCAGACCATATAGAACGGTCTCTTATTCTTCCCCGACAAACTGATGTCCCCGGTCATGTCTGATGGCCGGGGACATTTTTTGTTGATCCCTTCGACACACTTACTCCCTTTCGTGCCCGCCGGAGAGGTGTCGATCCGCCCTGCCGCCTGTACTCCCCTATTCAAAAAACGTTCTTCAAACAACCCCCTGCCCTAAACAGAGAGCTAAACCAGATCAAAACAGCACAAAAACTACTGAAAATACTTAAAAATCCTACTTTAGTAGTATTTACAATGGAGCCTGCGACTGACATCCTAATAACCAAGAAAAGAATGTGGATCGACATCCACTGACGAGAAGACAAGGGAGGTGTAAAATGAAAAAATTAATTATCGCTATCATCTTTTCGGTGTTCTTTGCCACTAACGGATGGGCAACATACTCAGGTAGCATTTCCGGCGACGACGGCCTGTACGGGGCAGGCATTTGGAGCGACGGGGTTCTGAGCTGGAATGTCAACGTCAACAGTAACAACATCTGGACCTATAATTACTACTTTGACGTAGAAAATAAGGCTATCAGCCATATGATCTTTGAAGTATCGAGCACCTTTACGGCTGCCAATATCCTGCCTGGAACGACCGGAGGATATGACCTCGGTACCTACAGCAGCAGCAACGGTAATCCAGGCATGCCCGGTTCGGTCTTCGGTTTGAAATGGGATACAAGCGGGACTCTCACAGAGGAATCGATAACTATTGTTACCGACAGGGCTCCCATGTGGGGTGATTTCTACGCAAAGGACGGTGTTGATAGTGGCGAAAAGATATACGCATACAACACACAATTCGGCTCCGACACCCTTGCGTCGCTCGGCAACGGCAATGCCGGCGGGTGGGCATTGGTCCCCGATACCGGCACCGGCTCAACTCCCCCCGTTCCCGAACCGGGCACTATGCTCCTTCTCGGCACCGGCCTGATCGGCCTGGTAGGGGTACACAGGAAGAAGCACAAAAAATAATCAACCGGATATTAAAGCACAAAGGCCTTGGCACCCCCTTCAGAAACGGGGACCAAGGCCTTTGCCTTGGTATGGAGACATGGGCAGGGTCTTTTCTACAGCCTCCCGGCGTCAGCCGGCGCGCCACCCGGTCAACCGCGCGTGCCGGACATCATCGTTTCTGAGGAAAGCATCCACTCGATCTGACGGTCCTTTTCCTCCCACAGTTCGGTCAGCCATTTTTGAAACCTCTCACGATATTCGGAATCATTGAAATAATCGCCCAGCAGTTCACGGCTGATAGGGTACGCATTGACCCTGACCTTGATTTCGTTCACCCGACCGCAGAGAAACTGCCAGAAGCTCTTTGCCCCTTCGGGATAGGCTATAGTGACGTCCACAATACTGTGCAGTTGTTCTCCCATGCTCTGAAACACGAATGCCACGCCGCCGGCTTTCGGCCGAAGCAGGTTGGTGTGCGGCGATCTCTGCTTCCGGTGTTTCGTTCTTGAGAATCTCGTCCCCTCGACAAAGTTCATGACGGAGACGGGGATGGACTTGAATTTTTCGCACGCCTTCCGGGTCGTTTCCAAGTCCTTTCCCCTGAGGTGGGGATGTTTTTCAAGAAACGCTTGCGAGTAGCGCTTCATAAAGGGGAAGTCCAGCGCCCACCAGGCAAATCCAAGGAGCGGCACCCATATCAGCTCTTTCTTGATGAAAAACTTCAGACAGGGAATCTTTCGATAGAAAACCCTCTGCAGGACAAGGATATCGACCCACGATTGATGATTCGACAGGACCAGATACCAATCATCGCGCTTCAGACCTTCCAGGCCGGACACATCCCAGCGAATCCGGCCGGCACACCTTTGATTGAAATTATTGACGGCGATCCAGTTGTTCGCGATCCCGGTCAAAAGGATATCACAAAATTTTCGCCAGCCCCGCAGTGGAATCACCAGCTTCAAAAAAGCGACGGGGAATATCTGAGTCACCGCAAAGATCGTATTGACAGCATAGGCCAGGAGGGATACCACCCCCCTCACCAATCCCAAAAAATAACGAAACATTTCCTGCCCTCCCACATATAAATCACTCAGTGGTCGCTCGTAACACATCCCGATCTTTTTTTCCAGAGGGCAGATGGCATGAAACACGCCGACGCAGAACCGGCTTCGATCAGCAATCGATACCCTCGGACTATCTGTGTGGTGCATCTGGCAGGACGTTTTTAGAAATGACAGGGATCACCGCGGGCGCTAACCGCGACCTCCGGATAAACGGATAGGTCGGTGGAAGGATGTGCACAAACCCTTGATTTTCTGCACATCCTTCTGTGACCACAGAATGCCGGAGGCATCCTGCTTCTACTCACTGGGCCGTAGCCTTCGCCCTCTCCTCCTTGGACATCGCAGCCAGTCTTTCAACCTTTTTGACATCCAAACCGAGCCCTTTGGCTACACGTCGGCCGTAGTCGGGGTCGGCCTTGTAGAACAGGGCCGTCTGGCGCTAGTTGAATGCGCTCCTGGGCTCCGCCCAGGTGGCTGACGATATTGCCGACAAGGTGCTCCCTGTCCTCCTCCGTCATGACGTCACGATAGAGATTACCAGGCTGTACGAAATCGTCGTTGGGATGCGTGTATTCGTGGCGCGCCGCCTGACCGGATACCTCAAAAGACGGCTCCTTCATATCGGGGTTCGGTGAGGGACCGCCGAAGCTGTTGGGCCAGTAGTTGGGACCGCCGCCACCGTTGCCGTCGTACCTCATGGCACCCTCCCGCTGGTAGTTGTTCTCGGGCATCCCCTTCGGCGCGTTGACCGGCAGGAGGTGGTAGTTCGGACCGAGACGGTGGAGGTGGGTGTCGTGGTACGAGAAGAGACGACCCTGTAGCATCTTATCGGGGGAAGAGGCGATGCCGGGCACCAGATTGCTCGGGTTGAAGGCTGCCTGTTCAACCTCTGCGAAATAGTTTTCGGGATTGCGGTTGAGGACGAGGCGGCCCACCTTGATCGGCGGAATGTCCCCGTGGGGCCAGACCTTTGTGATGTCGAAAATATCAAACCGGTAATCCTGTGCCTGCTCGGGGGTCATGATCTGCATCTCAAGCGTCCAGCTCGGATAGTCGCCCCGTTCGATGGCATGGTACCGGTCCCGTGTAGCGTGATCGGGGTCCTCCCCCCGACATGCGCGTTGAGTCCTCCAACGTCAGATTCTTTATCTTCTGGTCGGTCTTGAAATGATACTGCACCCAGAAGTATTCCCCCCGGTGGTTGTACCGCTTATAGGTATGACTGCTGTAACCGTTCATGTGACGGTATGCGGCAGGGGTTCCCCGGTCGGAGAAGAGTATGGTGACCTGGTGGATTGATTCGGGGGTGAGCGACAGGAAGTCCCAGAACATGTCCGGGTCTTTACAGCTGGAGGAGTTGTCAAGGGATTTTTGACAACTCATAATTATCTAAGCATTATGAGAGACATTGTCCAAGCCGGACGGCCCATGCGGTATCAAGAGGGTCGAACCAGGATAACTAACTGATTTTTATAAATGATGCGCCTCGGACCTGAGAAGACAAGCCCGCTTCGGATCCTGACTTCATGCCGACGTTCAGGGATATTTTCAAGCCATGCTTCATAGATCCAGGTAATAGTGGCCGCCATAACAGAGAAGTGCATGCGGTTTATGACGGCATGGGCATTGCGGGTTTGGCTCTCACTGCCGCCGGTGTCCTGTTCGATCTCTTTGAAGCCGGATTCGATTTTTCATCTTGCGCCATAGTACTTGCTCTCTCATGATCCTTTAACGTCTTTTTGACATATTGCTCCGGTGGTTGAATAGATCCATCATGCTGCATATGCAACCGCCGGATGCTTGAAGTATTTTTTTACATGCTGCGGTCGCTTCTGTAGGGTCTTCATAAAGGAACGTGTTTTGCTGACGAT